>NZ_JBHXPF010000003.1:204025-296687 GCF_042718715.1 Streptomyces sp. NPDC058576
GCCCCCCGCGGAGTGTGCATGCACTTCATATCGTCGCCGTCTGTATGCGTTGGGGGGCAACGGCAGGGGGCGGCCGCGGCCTTCCGGCCGCGACCGCCCCCGCCGTGCTCAGGGCTCCGTGCTCAGGACCCCGCGCCCCGGTCCTTCAGCATGTCCGCCATCAGACCCATCTCCGACTCCTGCCCGCGGACCATGCCCGCCGCCAGGTTCACGATGGCGTCCGTCTTCGCCGCACCGGCCGCGGCCCGCGCCATGTCGGCGCCCGCGCGGTGGTGCACGGTCATCAGCCGCAGGAACAGCACCTCGGCCTTCTCGCCCTTCGCGGCCGTGAGCGCCGCCAACTCCGCGTCGGTGGCCATGCCCGGCATCAGCGAACCGTCGTCGGTCGGCGTGAGGGTGTGCCCCATCCACTCCATCGGCGGCCCGGCCGCGCTCTTCGGCAGCCCCCACATCTCCAGCCAGCCCAGCATCATGCCGCGCTGGTTGGCCTGGGTGTTGATGATGTCGTACGCGAGCCGCCGCACGTCCTCGTCGTCGGTGCGGTCCCGCACGATGAACGACATCTCGACCGCCTGCTGGTGGTGGATCGCCATGTCCCGGGCGAAGCCCGCGTCCACGGAGTCCTCCGCCGGAGCGGACTGCGCCGCCGAGGACGCCCCGGACGGGGAGGCCGCGGAGGGGCGGACGACCATCAGCGCCACCAGCCCCAGGGCGAGGAGCAGCACGCAGGCTCCCGCGAGGACCATCCGGGTGGAGCGGGAGGGTGCGAGGGCGGTCACTTGTCCAGCCCGCCGGTGCAGGCGGCCCCCGGCTCAGGGGTCTGCGGGCCCTGCACGTACTTGGTGAAGAACTGCGCGACGCGATCGTCCGACGCGCTCTTGACCGTGACCTGCTTGCCCCAGGCGCTGAGCATCAGCGGGTCCTTCTGGTCCTTGACCGGGCTCATCAGCGAGTACGGAGTCGACTTGACCTTCTTGGTGAGCGCCTCGATGTCCGCGTCCGAGGCCTTGTCGTTGTACGTGACCCAGACCGCGCCGTGCTCCAGCGAGTGCACGGCGTTCTCCTTCGGTATCTCGTCGGTGTAGACGTCCGCGTTGCAGTTCATCCAGACCTGGTTGTGGTCGCCGCCGACGGGCGGGTTCATCGGGTAGTCGACCTTGTTCGCCACGTGCTCCTGCGTCAGCTTGTCCCAGCTGCGCTCACCGGTGACGGGCGAGGTCTTGGCCTTCTCCTCCTTCTCGTCCTTCTCGTTGGCCTGGGCCATCAGGTAGCCGCCTCCGGCGACCAGGGCGCCGACCACGGCCACCGACGCGCCGATGGTGATGATGCGGACGCGGCGCTCGCGGGAGCGCTCCTTGCGGCGGGCCTCTTCGAGCTTGGCGCGACGTGCCGCGCCCGCGTTGTTCTGGTTCTTGGCGGAAGCCATGGGAAGTCCTCGTCGTTCAACCGATGCATACGGTGCGATGCATGAGGGGCTGGGGATGCGGGGCATACGAAGAACCGCTCCCGTGAACCGGCGCCGGGGCACGGCGGGAGAGCGGAGCGGACCCGGCCTCTAGATCCTCTGGACCTGAAGGCGTAGTTGATCGACGGAACGCACACCGTCGTGCGCGGGACCCCTGATGGCCGCGGCCCCCGTGAGCGGGGCGGCGGGGACGAAGGCCACGGGCGAGGGAACGGCCACGGGGGCGGACGACACCGGAGGCACGACGGCCACCGTGTGCGTCGAGCCGCCGTGGCACGACGCACCGAGACCGCGGTCCGCCGGAGAGGCCCGCACGACCGGTTCGAAGGCCGCGTCGGGTACCGGGGTGAACGCGCGGACGGCGGCCGCTTCGGCCGGGCCCGCCGCGACCGGCACGGCGGCGGACGAGGTGGCGGCCGAGCAGCAGAAGAGCATGGCCACAAGGAAGAAGGACCAGCTCAGGGCGAGAGGCGTGCGGGAGCGGTACCGCTGCCGGTCCGTCCGCGTGCTCACCCTGGTCATCGCCCGTCATGGTAGTGGGTACATGAAGATTCAAAGAATGTGGGTCGTGCTGTTCGCGGGACAGTGTGCCCGAGTCGCCGCCGCGCGAACAGAGTGCAGATAATTTACAGGTGTAATACATGTTAACGTATATGGGTGAGCGATACACCTACCTGCGTCGGGCGGCGTTCCGGCCGCAAGCCCCCGTCGGCCGTCCGTACCTTCCCATCGGCCGTCCGCGGCCTCCCACCGGCCTCGGCCCTCCGGCTCTCCCGGCCGTCCGACATCTGGTTCAAGCCCGCCCTCAGCGTGGTCGTCGCCTCCGCCGTCCCCCATCTGACGCTCCTGGCCGTCGGCCGGCTGGACCTCGTGATGTACACGATGGCCGGTTCGCTCTGCGCGCTCTACGGACACGGCCTGCCGTACGCCCGGCGAGCGCGGGCCGTCGCGGGCGTGGTGCTCGGCATGGCCGCCGGACTCGCCGTCTCCCTCGTCACCGCGTCCCTCACCGGCTCGACTGCCGTGCTCATCGCGGTCGGTGCGCTGCTCGCGGCAGCCCAGAAGGTGCTGTGCGACGCCACCCGGATCGGGCCGCCCGGCCATGTGATCTTCACCTTCGTCAGCTCCGCCGCCCTCTTCGCCCCGCAGCGCCCGGAGCAGATCCCCAGCCACCTCGCCCTGACCCTCGGCGCGGGCGCGGTCGCCTGGCTCGTCGCCGTCGCGCCCGCCCTCCTCCGCCGTGAGGGGCCCGAACGCCGCGCCGTCGCCCGTGCCCTGGAGGCCGCGGCCGCGTGCGCCGCCGACCCCGGCCCCCGTCACCGCAACGCGGCGGCCGCCGCCGTGCACGCGGCCTGGCAGTGCCTGCTCGCCTCCGGCCGCCCCACCCCCGTACGCCGGTCGCTGGAACGTCTGGTGGTGCACGCCGAGGCGGCCTTCGCGGCCCCGCGCCCCGGGGGCGGAGGTGGGGCGGCGGATCCGGACCGGCTGCGCGCCTGGGCCGCCCTGACCCGGGCCCGGGGTCCCGTGCCCGCGCCGTCGGCGGCCCCCGGCACCGCCGACGAGCTCTCCGGCATCGACGCCGAACGCGCCGCCCTGCGGGCCCCCGAGGGACGCCGCGCGGTCCGCCGCACGCTGCTGCGCCGCCTCGGCCCCGGATCGCCGCTGCTGCCCGTCGCCGTCCGCACCCTGGCGGGCTGCGCGCTCGCCGGACACCTCTGCGCCACGCTCGGCGTCGGCCGCCCCTACTGGGCGATCGTCACCGCCGCCTCCCTCTGCCAGGCCAACATCACCCTGTCGTGGAACCGGGCCCTCCAGCGCACCCTCGGCAACCTCCTGGGCGTGCTCGTCTTCGCCGCCGTCCTGCCGGTGTCGCGGACCGGCCCGCTCGCCCTCGTCTGCTGCTGCCTCTTCTTCAGCTTCGCCGCCGAGGCCCTCATCACCCGCAACTACTGGCTCGGCTCCGTCGCGGTGACCCCGATGGCCCTGCTGGTCCTGGAGTTCGGCGGCGCCCAGCCGGCCGGGGAGCTGATCGGCGACCGGGTCCTGGACACCGTCATCGGCGCGGCCGCCGGCTTCCTGGCCGCGACGCTCGTCACCAACCGGAGGGCGGCGGGCCGGGTCGAGCGGGCGCTGGAGGCCACCCGCCGGGCCCGCGCCGAAGCGAGACGGACCGGAGCGGACCCCGGGGCCGCGCCCGCCGATCGGGACCGGGCCCGCCGGGCGCTCACCGCGAGCCTCGTCGAGCTGCGCGAGGCGGGCGACACCGCGGCGGGCGAATGGTGGCAGCGCGCCCTGCCCGAGCAGCGCCTTCTCGCGGCCGAGCAGGCCGGACACCGTACGCTCGCGGCGACAGCACAACGGCGAGGGCCCACGGTCCGCGCCCCTTCGATCGGAGCGGAGTGACCGACGACATCGTTGCCTCGGTGGTCCGGCAGTGGCAGGCCGTCAACCCCGAGCTCGACACCGGACCGATGGAGATCATCGGCCGGATCAACCGCTGCGCCGCCCTCCTCCAGCAGGCGGAGGACGCCCCGCTGCGCTCCGCCGGACTCACCCGCGCCGAATTCGACCTCCTCGGCGCCGTACGCCGGACCGACCGGGAACTGACCCCCGGCGAGCTGGCCCGCGAGACCTTCTCCTCCGGGGCCGCCGTCACCAAACGGCTGCGCACCCTCCAGGACCGCGCCCTGGTCGACCGCCGGGGCGACGACCGCGACCGGCGGGTCGCCCATGTCCGGCTCACCGACGAGGGCCGGGCCCTGGTCGACCGGCTGCTGCCCGAGCAGCTCGCCTACGAACGCGCGGTGCTCGCCGGACTCGACGAGAGCAGCCGCGAAGAACTCGGCTCCCGGCTCGGCGAGTTGCTCGTCCAGCTGGAGGGCCGGCTCGGCGGAGCCCGGCGCTGACACGACCCTCGGCCGGGCCTCGGGTGGCCGATCTCGCGCGTCACCCGCCCGACGGTCGGGAATCTGCACCTTTCGATCCGATTCGATCACGTGTGCCGTTGTCTGAATCTGTGAGGAAAAACCGGCTGATGTACGGGTGATTTACCCGGCAAAGCGCAGCAATCCGGCGACGATTGCTGCGCTTTGCGGCGTCATCACCGTTCGGTAGAGGCGTTTTTCAGCCACTCTCACTCCCTGCACATGCTTCACAGCGCAGCGTGCAAAAACTGGCGAGTGTATTCCTCTCGGCGGGCTCCCGCAGGGGGTTGGGTGAATATGCCGAAGCACTGTTCTCATCTGGCTAAGCTCACGCGCAGTGAAGTCGAGTTGAGATGAATTCGAGCACTTGTTCCCGAGTCTCCGCTCACGTGCGCATACATCCCGGAATCAACCGCCAGAGGGTTTTAGATGGTTCGTGTTGAATCACCGCCGACCGACAGAGAAATTCCCGTCGTCCGCGTAGTCCTGCTGCCCGTGGCCCTGCTCCTCGGCGCGACCGCCGCCGGATCGGCCCTGGTCGCACCGGCCGCGCGGATACCAGTCGCCGTGTGCGGCGCGATCACCACGCTCGTGGTCGCCGTACTCACCGTGGCGCTCCACCGCCGCCGACACGCCATGCGCGTCCAGCGCGCCGAGTACGAACAGCGCATCGCCTATCTGGAACACCGCATCCTCTCGCACGACGCCGAGACGGTACGGCTCACCAAGGAAGTCATGCCCGCCGCCATCCGGCGGCTGCGCGTGGGCAATTCGCCCGAAGAGGTGATGCGCGACATCGTCGACGCGGACGTGGCCAACCGCCACCTGCCGGGGGCGCTGCGCGAGCAGATCCACCAGGTCCTCGAAGTCATCGACAACGAGGAGGCGCGGCGTGACTCCGCTCAGCGTGCCTTCGTCAGCGTCGCCCGCCGCGTCCAGGCGATCGTGCACCGCCAGGCCAGTGAACTCCGGGAGATGGAGGACCACTACGGGCGCAACCCCGAGGTCTTCGACGACCTGCTGCGCATCGACCACGGCACCGCGCTGATCGGCCGGCTCGCCGACTCCATCGCCGTCCTCGGCGGCGCCCGCCCCAGCCGCCAGTGGCCCAAGCCCGTACCGCTGTTCAGCGTGCTGCGCGGCGCGATGTCCCGCATCCTGGAGTACCAGCGCGTCGACCTGCACTCGATCGCCAAGGTCGCCATCGTCGGCACCTCGGTCGAACCGCTCATCCACGCCTGCGCCGAACTCCTCGACAACGCGACCCGCTACTCGCCGCCCCAGACCCGGGTGCACGTCACCGCGGTCGAGGTGCAGACCGGCATCGCCATCGAGATCGAGGACGGCGGCGTCAGCCTCAGCGAGGAGGCCCGCGCCCGCGCCGAGAACATGCTCGCCCAGGCCCAGGCCGGCATCAACATGAACGACCTCGGCGAGTCCCCGCGCCTCGGCATGGCCGTCGTCGGCCGGCTCTCCCGGATGTACCAGCTCCAGGTGTCGCTGCGTCAGTCGGCGTACGGCGGCGTCCGCGCCGTCCTCATCGTGCCGCGCGACATGATCACCACCGGGCCCGCCCCGGGCATCGCCCACGGCATCGGCGCCACCTCGCGGCCCACCAGCTCCCTCGACATGTCGCAGCTCCAGCACGTGGTGCCGCCGCCCGGCAAGCGCAAGCCCAAGCCCAAGCCCGCCGCCACCGGCCCCGTGCCGTCCGTGGCCGCCCCGGTCTCCACCGGAGCCCCCGCGGCCACCTCGCGCCCGGCCGCTCCTGCGGCCGCCATGGAGGACGACGTTCCCGTGGTCACCGAGTGGACCGAGAACGGGCTGCCGCAGCGCCGCAGCCGGGGCCGCGCCCCGCTCGGCTCGCACAACCTCCCGCAGCAGCCTCCGCCGCCCCCGGCCCCCGCAGACGGGTTCCAGCCCGGCCCGGGCGAGTCCGCGGACGGCGGACGCGGCGAGGAGAAGCCCCCCGGCCTCTGGCTGGAGGCCTTCACCAAGGCCGTCAACGGCGTACCGCAGGAACGAAAGCACGGCGAAGACTCCGATGACGCGTGGGACAAGGGAGACCTGAAGTGATCCAGCAGCGGGGAAACATGGACTGGATGCTCAAGGAGCTGGCCGAAGACGTTCCCAGCATCCATCAGATCGTGGTGCTCTCGTCGGACGGCCTGCGCATCGCGATGCACGGCGGCGACCCCGACGTCGCCGACCGGCTCGCCGCCGCCTGCGCCGGACTGCAGAGCCTGGCCGCCGCGGTCGCCACCGAGATCCCGTACAGCGACGGCCTGATGAAGCTCGTCGTCATCGAGGTGACGGGCGGCTTCTTCTACCTGATGGCGGCCGGCACCGGCGCGTATCTCGCGGTCCTGGCCGGCGAGACCGTCGACGCCGGACTCGTCGGAGCCCGGATGCGGGACATGGTCGTGCGGATCGGAGCCCACCTGACCAGCCCGCCCCGCCACGGCGGGCAGTCCGGATGAGTGGTCCTCGACGAGAACGCCGCAAGGCCGATCCGGATCTCCTCGATCCGGAACGGCTGTACGTGATCACCGGCGATCTCGACGACAGCGAACGCGCCGCGCTCGACCTGGTCACGATGGTCGTCGCACAGGCGGAACCCTCGCCGACGTTCCAGCCCGAACAGGCGGCGATCCTGCGCCTCTGCCAGGCCCCGTTGTCCGTCGCCGAGATCTCGGCCTACCTCAGCCTGCCGTTCAGCGTGGTCACCTCGCTCCTGAGCGATCTCCTCGCGACCGAGCTCATCGAGTCGCGGGCTCCGATGGTCCGCGCCACTCTCCCCGACAGGTCCCTTCTCGAAGCGGTGATGCATGGACTTCAGAAGCTCTGACACGATCACCGGACCCCGCACCGAGGACGTCCTCCCCACCACGGCCACCGCCGCGGTGAAGGTCGTGATCGTCGGCGGGTTCGGCGTCGGCAAGACGACCATGGTCGGCTCGGTGAGCGAGATCCGGCCGCTGACGACCGAAGAGACCATGACCCAGGCCGGCGTCGGCGTGGACGACAACGCCGGGGTGGAGACGAAGACCGCCACCACCGTCGCCATGGACTTCGGACGGATCAGCCTCAGCGAGGAACTGATCCTCTATCTGTTCGGCACCCCCGGCCAGGAACGCTTCTGGTTCCTCTGGAACGGTCTCTTCGAGGGCGCCCTCGGCGCGGTCGTCCTCATCGACACGAGACGGCTCGAAGTCAGCTTCGACGTCATCGGCCGGCTGGAGGAGCGCGGAGTGCCGTTCGTGGTCGCCGTGAACACCTTCCCCGACGCACCGCACCACCCGGTCGAGGCCCTGCGCAGAGCCCTCGACCTGCCGGACGAGGTCCCGATGATCGACTGCGACGCCCGGCTGCGGGCCTCCAGCCGCGATGTGCTGATGACCCTGATGCGCTACCTGCACAGCCTGGCCGTACCCCTCGCCTGACGCCGTACGTCCCCGGGCCCGGCGACCGGACCTCCGCCGGGGGCGTACGCCGTCCCCCGACGCACGCCCCCGGCCCCGGGTCCGCGCCCGGACACCCCGTGCCGCCCGCTTGTCCCGCCCGCTCGTGCACCAGCCCCGGAATCTGTGCACCAGCCCTGGAATCCTGATCCCTGGAGCCCCTGTGACAACCCCCTTCCACCACGAACCCGGCGCCGTGCCCCCGCCGCAGTGCCCGGCCCACAACCTCGACATCGGCCCCGGCGGACTGCGCCGGCTCTACGGCCCCGAGGCGGAGAACGACCCCGCGGGCCTCTACGACAAGCTCCGCGCCGAACACGGCACGGTGGCCCCGATCCTGCTCCACGGCGACGTTCCCGCCTGGCTCGTCCTCGGCCACAGCGAGAACCTCCACCTCACCCGTACGCCGTCCCAGTTCTCCCGGGACTCGCGGCGCTGGCGGGCCCTCCAGGACGGCAGCGTCGCCCCGGACCACCCGCTCGCCCCGATCTTCACCTGGCAGCCCGTCTGCGTGTTCGCCGACGGAGCCAAGCACGAGCGGCAGCGCGGCGCGGTCACCGACAGCATGGAGCGGATCGACACCCGCGGGGTGCGCCGCCACATCAACCGCTTCAGTAACCGGCTGGTCAACGACTTCTGCGAGAAGGGCACCGCCGACCTGGTCAGCCAGTTCGCGGAGCACCTGCCGATGATGGTGATGTGCGCGATCTTCGGCATGCCGGAGGAGTACGACGAGCGCCTCGTCCAGGCCGCCCGGGACATGACCCGCGGCACCGAGACCGCCGTGGCCAGCAACGCCCACATCGTGTCCGTGCTGACGCGCCTGGTGGAGCGCCGGCGCGCCGACCCCGCGCCGGACTTCACCACCTGGCTCGTCGAACACCCCGCGACGATGACCGACATCGAGGTCGTCGAGCACCTGCGCCTCATCCTGATCGCCGCCTACGAGTCCACCGCCAACCTCATCGCCAACGTGCTGCGCATGGTCCTGATCGACCCGCGCTTCCGCGCCCGGCTCAGCGGCGGGCACATGACCGTGCCCGAGGCGGTGGAGCAGACCCTCTGGGACGAACCGCCGTTCACCGCCGTCTTCGGCCGCTGGGCGGTCGGCGACACCGAGCTGGGCGGCCAGCAGATCAAGGCGGGCGACGCCCTCCTCGTCGGGATCGCCCCGGCCAACACCGACCCCACCGTCCGCCCGGACCTCAATTCCGACATGGGCGGCAACCGCGCCCACCTCGCCTTCAGCGGGGGACCCCACGAGTGCCCGGGACAGGACATCGGCCGCGCCATCGCCGACGTCGGCGTCGACGCGCTCCTGATGCGCCTCCCGGACCTGGAGCTCGGCGTCGGGGAGAGCGAGCTGCGCTGGGTCGGCAACATCATGTCCCGCCACCTGGTCGAGCTGCCGGTGAAGTTCGCCCCCAGCCCGCAGCAGAAGCTGGACGCGGACCCGCTCTCGGTGATGGCCCGTACCCCCCGCCCGGCCGACGCCTGGGAGATCTCCTCCCCGGCCAGGACCGTCCCCGAGCCCCGGCACGAGGCGGCCGGGGCACAGCCCGCCCACGCCCCGGGCACCCCCGTCCGGCCCGCCCCGGCCACCACGTCCCCCCCGGCCGCCACACCCCCCGCCCCGGTGGCGATGATCCCGCCCCAGCGCCGCCCGGCCGCCCCCGTCCGGCTCTGGCAGGCGGTCAGCCGCTGGTGGAGCGGCTACTGACCCGCGTTCGGCCGTCCGGCCGCGGTGGCCCCGGACCACGCCCGGGGCCGCCGCGTCGCGCGCGGGCAGCGCCGTACGGCTCCGGCCTGCCCGTACCATCGAGCAGCGTGAAGCTGACAATTCTTGGCGGTGGCGGATTCCGGGTGCCTCTCGTGTACGGGGCCCTTCTCGGCGATCACGCCGAGGGCCGCGTCTCCCGGGTCACGCTGTACGACACCGACGCCGACCGGCTCACCGCCGTCGCCCGCGTCCTCGCGGAACAGGGGCGGGACGTGGCGGACGCCCCCGCCGTCGTCGCCACCACGGAACTCGACGAGGCGCTGCGCGGGGCCGACTTCGTCTTCTCCGCCATCCGGGTCGGCGGCCTGGCCGGACGGGCCGCCGACGAACGGGTGGCCCTCGACGAAGGCGTGCTCGGCCAGGAGACCGTCGGCGCCGGAGGCATCGCGTACGGGCTGCGCACCGTCCCCGTCGCCGTCGAACTCGCCCGGCGCATCGCCCGGCTCGCCCCGCAGGCCTGGGTCATCAACTTCACCAACCCGGCGGGCCTGGTCACCGAGGCGATGTCCCGCCACCTGGGCGACCGGGTCATCGGGATCTGCGACTCGCCGGTCGGCCTCGGGCGGCGCATCGCCCGCGTCCTGGGCGCAGACCCGGACCGGGCCTGGATCGACTACGCCGGACTCAACCACCTCGGATGGGTCCGCGGCCTGTACGTCGACGGGCGGGACGAACTGCCCCGGCTGCTCGGCGACCCGAAACTGCTCGACTCCTTCGAGGAGGGCCGCCTCTTCGGCGCGGAACTCCTCCGGTCGCTGGGCGCGATCCCCAACGAATACCTGCACTACTACTACGTCAACCGTGAAGCGGTCCGCGCCTACCAGGAGGCGGAGCAGACCCGGGGCGCGTTCCTCCGGGATCAGCAGGAGGGCTTCTACGCCCGCATGCGCGAGCCCGGCACGCCCGCCTGGGCCACCTGGGACCGCACCCGCGCCGAACGCGAGGCGACGTACATGGCGGAGAACCGCGAGGTCGCCGGGGCGGGGGAGCGGGAGGAGAGCGACCTGGAGTCCGGCGGCTACGAACAGGTCGCGCTGGCCCTCATGCGCGCCGTCGCCCGCAACGAACGCACCTCCCTGATCCTCAACGTCCGCAACCGCACGGCGCTTTCGGTCCTGGACGCGGACGCCGTCGTCGAGGTGCCCTGCCTCGTCGACGCCAACGGGGCCCACCCGGTGGCCGTCTCGCCCCTCCCGTACCACGCGGTCGGGCTCGTCACCGCGGTGAAGGCCGTGGAGCGGGCGGTGCTGGAGGCGGCGGAGAGCGGGTCCCGCGCGGCGGGCGTCCAGGCCTTCGCCCTGCACCCGCTGGTCGACTCCGTGACGGTGGCCCGGCGGCTGCTCGACCGGTACACCGAGGTCCACCCGGGGCTCGCGTACCTCGACCGGGCCTGAACCTGGCGGACCCACGACCGGACGAGACGGGCCCGACCTGACCGGGCCCGGCTCGTTCGGTCGTGGGCCCGCCGCCGGGGGGCCACGCGGGCTACGGAGCGGACACGACGCTCCGCGTACCGGCGGTGTCCCAGCTCGGCGCCACCCCCGTCACCTGGCAGACCATCAGGAAGAGCGGAATGGGCGGGGTGTACGGGGTGAGGGCGTCCGGTGAGTGGATCAACCGGGGCCGGGTGCCGGACACGGCCGCGTCCCGCGCGTACGTCACCTGATCGGGCCAGTCGAGATCCAGGTCGGAGCCGGCCGGGACGATCCACCACCAGCGGTCCGCGTCGGCGAAGACGCATCCGGTACGGGGCAGATGGGACATGAGGCGGAAGCCGTGCCGGGCGGGCACCCCGACCGCGTCGCAGCCCAGGCTGGCCGACATCGACGCCGGCAGCGCCAGCCGCGCCCGGCCGCCCCGGGGCTGTTCGGGCGTCCGGTCGCGGTGCGCCGCGCGCAGCCGGGACAGCGCGTTCCTCAGCATGGCCGGTCCGAGCCGGACAGCTGCTCCGCCTCGTGCGGCAGCTCCGCCCAGACGATCCGCCCGGAGGCGTCCCCGGCGTCGTGCGAACCCCAGGCGCTGCTCATCGCGTCGACGAGGAGCAGGCCGCGGCCGTGCTCGTCGTCGGAGGAGCGGCGCAGCCGCGGGCCGCCGGGCTGGTGTCCCTGGTCCTGCACGGCTATCCGCAGTCGTCTGCCGAGCCGGCTCAGCTCGCACACCACCCGGGTGCTCGTGGTGTGCACGACCGCGTTGGTCACCAGCTCGGAGACGATGAGGACGGCCGCGTCGCAGGCGTCGCGGCCCAGCTTCCAGGCGTCCAGCCGGGCTCGCGTCAGCTCGCGCGCACCGGCCACCGATTCGGGGTGCGCCGGCAGCGCGAAGCAGTAACGGAGCGCCTCCGTCCCGGGACTGAGGTCCATGAGCCGGGGGATGAGCGCACTGCCAGGTGCCACGACCGATTCCTCACAGTGGGGGCTGCGTCACGCTTCGTTCCCCGGATGCTCGGGGGCGGGCATGACTGAGCGAACTGGTTCGGGAGTCAACTCTCCCCCCGACGATGACACTTGGCAAGAGGCACTCTGAAATTTCCAGAGTGACTGTGTCGTTGGGGGCGCACGCATGGCACACTGCTCGCAAAACAGCGCATGGGGAGGTCTGAAGTGAGCGAACCGCGGTCCGCCCCGACCGTGGGCCAGGTCGTTCTCGGCAAGCGCCTGCAGGATCTGCGCGAGCGTGTCGGCCTGACCCGTGACCAGGCGGCGAAGGTGCTCCGGGTCGCCCCGGCGACGATACGCAGAATGGAAACGGCCGAGGTCGGGCTGAAGATCCCCTACGTCCAGCTGCTGCTGAAGGCGTACGGCGTCGCCGACCAGGAGGCCGAAGCCTTCGTCGACCTGGCGGAGGAGGCGAACAGGCCGGGCTGGTGGCAGCGTTTCCACGACGTGCTGCCCGACTGGTTCAGCATGTACGTCAGTCTGGAGGGCGCCGCGAGCCTTCTGCGCATGTACGAGCCGCACTTCGTGCCCGGACTGCTCCAGACCGAGGACTACGCGCGCTCCGTGATGCGCACCGGGGCGGTCGGCCAGACCCGTCCCGAGGACATCGAGCGCCACGTGGCGCTGCGGATGGAGCGTCAGTCCCTGCTGGCCAAGGACGACGCCCCCCGACTGTGGGCGATCATGGACGAGACCGTCCTGCGGCGGCCCGTCGACAGTGCGCAGGTGATGCGCGGGCAGATCGACAAGCTCCTCGCGGCCACGGAGCTTCCGCACGTCACCCTGCAGATCGCGGAGTTCGCCGCCGGCCACCACCCGGGAACCTATGGTCCCTTCGTCCTCTTCCGGTTCGCCGTTCCCGAACTCCCCGACATGGTCTACAGCGAGTACCTGACCGGTGCCGTCTACTTCGACGCCCGCCCCGAGGTGGCCTCCTACCTCGAAGTCATGGACCGCATGGCGGCTCAGGCCGCAACTGCACAACGCACGAAGGAAATCCTCCGGGACTTCCGCAAGGAGCTGTGATGAACCAGATATACAACGGCATGCCGGCCGGTGACCTCGGCTCCGAAGGCTGGTACAAGCCGTGGAGCGGCGGGAACGGCGGCAACTGCGTCGAGGCCATGAAGCTCGCCGACGGACGGGTCGCCGTACGCCAGTCCGCCGACCCGGAGGGCCCCGCTCTCATCTACTCCAACGGCGAGATCGCCGCGTTCATCCAGGGCGCCAAGGCCGGCCAGGCCGACTTCCTGCTCACCTGACATCGCACCCCTCCTTCACTGACCACTGACACGGAGCGCGCCATGACCGGGCAAGAACCCCACCCCATCGAGATCGACACCAGCAAGCCGCATCCGGCCCGCATGTACGACTGGTTCCTCGGCGGCAAGGACAACTACCCGGTCGACGAACAGATGGCGCGCCAGCTGCTCGCCCTGGACGCGCGCGGCCGTGACATGGCGCGGGTCAACCGGGCGTTCATGCACCGGGCCACCCGCTGGCTCGCCGAGAGGGGGGTGCGCCAGTTCCTGGACATCGGCACCGGCATACCCACCGAGCCGAACCTCCACCAGATCGCCCAGCAGGCCGCCCCCGACGCGCGCATCGTCTACTGCGACAACGACCCGATCGTGCTCGCCCACGCGGCGGCACTGCTCCGCTCGACGCCCGAGGGGGCCACCGAGTACATCCAGGCGGACGCCCGCAAGCCCGCAACCATCCTGGCGGAGGCCGGCAAGGTCCTGGACTTCGGCAAGCCGATCGCGCTCTCCCTGCTGGCCCTGCTGCACTTCATCGACGACGAGGACGGCGCGGCCGACCTGGTCGACCAGCTGGTCGACCAGCTTCCCTCCGGCAGCTACCTGGTGCTCTCGCACACCACCGGCGACTTCAACCCGGAGGGCGCCGCGCAGGCGCGGGCCATGTACAAGGCGCGCGGGATGACGCTGCGGCCCCGCACCCACGCCGAACTCACGGCGTTCTTCGACGGCCTCGAACTGGTCGAGCCGGGCGTCTCGCTCTCGGCCGACTGGCATCCCGAGCTCGGCGAGGTCATCGACGTGCCAGGCGACGAGCCGATCCCCGGTTACGCCGGCGTCGCGCGCAAGCCCTGATCTGCGCCTTCCGTCATCGTCGGCCCGCGTACGCGGCGGGCCCACGGCGGTGGGGCACGCGCCGGATCGATCGCCCCGGCCCACCGAGCCCGCCGCCGGGCGTCACAATGGACCCATGTCACGACGCACCTCCCGGCCCCGGGGCCCCGCCGCCCCGCGGATCACCCCCGCCTCCCCGTGCCCCTGCGGCCTGCCCGCCGCCTACGGGGAGTGCTGCGGCCGGTTCCACTCCGGCAGCGCCGCCGCGCCGACCTGCGAGGCCCTGATGCGCTCCCGGTACGCGGCCTTCGTCGCCCGGGACGCGGCGTACCTGCTGCGCACCTGGCATCCCGAGACCCGGCCGCCCGGCGTCGACTTCGACCCCGCGATGAGCTGGGTGCGGTTGGAGATCCTGGACACCACCGACGGCAGCGCCTTCCACTCCACCGGAACGGTCACCTTCCGCGCCCACTACACCGACGACGGCCGCCCCGACTCCCTCCACGAGAAGAGCCGCTTCGTCCGGCACGAGGGCGCCTGGGTCTACACGACGGCGGTCTTCGTCGACTGACCCCGGGCGTGGGCCTCAGACCGGAGCACCCACCCGCGACGATCCGCCGGAACCGGCCGCTGGGGACAGCTCCTGGGCCAGGTCCTCCGCCAGCAGCCGCTTGGCGATCACGTCCACGGTGGCCCGGAGCTGACGGTCGTCGGGGCGCGCGCCGTCCTCGGCCAGGCGGTCGTTGAGCCAGCGGCCCCAGGCGTCGGAGATCACCGCCGCCTCGCGCCGGCCCGCCGCCGTGTGCGAGAAGAGCCGCCCGTCGCCCGTCAGATAGCCCTCCTCGATCATCCGGTCGAAGACGGGCACCAGCACCTCCGGCGGGATCCGGTGCCGGGCCGCGATCAGCCCGAGTCCCGCGTGGCCGACCATCCGGGTGAAGAGGTCCACCTGCATCACCGCCCAGGCCCCCGCCATGTCGAGCCGGGTGTCGGACGCGGCGGTGATGCGCCGGGCGGTGTCGGGGCCGGCCCCGTGCAGGATCGTGGCCACGGAGTACTCCAGCACCTTCGCCGAGTCCCCGCTGCCCGGCTGGGCGAAGCCCTCGCCCATGTCCGTGGACCCGAGCCGCGCCGAGTCCCGCAGCTTGACCTCCTTGAGGAAGAGGGCGACGACGAAGCCGATCAGCGCGATGGGCACCGTCCACAGGAACACGGTGTGCAGCGTGTCCGCGTACGCCAGCGCCAGCGGTTCCGACTGGGCGGCGGGCAGCGCGTGCAGGGCCTGCGGGCTCTCCGAGGCCCGGGCCAGCACCGCCGGGTCGCCGCCCGCGGCGACCGCCTGAGCGACCCCGTCGGCGAGGTTCGGCTTCAGGGCGTTGGCGTAGATCGTGCCGAACACCGCCGTGCCGAAGGCGCTGCCCAGCGTACGGAAGAACGTCACACCCGAGGTGGCCGTGCCCAGGTCCTCGTAGTCGACGGTGTTCTGCACGGCGATCGTCAGCACCTGCATGGCCAGGCCGATGCCGAGCCCCAGGACCACCATGTAGAGGGACTCCAGCCAGACGCCGGTCCCCGGCCCCATCCGGGACAGCAGGAACAGCCCGGCCGCCATGACCAGCGTCCCCACGATCGGGAACACCCGGTAGCGGCCCGTCTTGCTCACCACGTTGCCGCTGAAGATCGAGGCGGCCAGCAGACCGACGACCAGCGGCAGCGTCCGCACCCCCGAGAGCGTCGCCGAGTCCCCGTCCACGTACTGGAGATAGGTCGGCAGGAAGATCATCGAGCCGAGCATCGCGAAGCCCACGATGAAGCTGAGGATCGAGCAAACGGTGAACACCGGGTTCCGGAACAGCCGCATCGGCAGCATCGGTTCCTTCGCCCGCGTCTCCACCAGGCAGAACAGCGCCAGGGCGATCAGCCCGCAGACGGCCAGCCCGATGATCACGGCCGAGCCCCACGCGTACTCGTTCCCGCCCCAACTCGTCGCGAGGATCAGCGCGCTCGCGCCGACGGTGACCAGCGCGATGCCCCGGTAGTCGATGACCGGCCGCCCCGCCGCCTTCACCGACGGGATGTTCCGGGCGGCCGCGATGACCACCACGATGGCGATCGGCACATTGACGTAGAACGCCCAGCGCCAGGTCAGATGGTCGGTGAACAGCCCGCCGAGCAGCGGGCCGATCACGGTCGAGATACCGAAGACCGCACCGATCGCGCCCTGGTACTTGCCCCGTTCGCGCAGCGGGATCACATCCGCGATAAGTGCCATCGACGTGACCATGAGGCCCCCCGCGCCGATGCCCTGCATACCGCGCCAGATGATCAGCAGCAGCATGTCCGACGCCAGGCCGCACAGGAACGATCCCGTGATGAAGATGATCGCCGAGACCTGGAAGACCAGCTTCCGCCCGAACAGGTCGCCGAACTTGCCGACCAGGACGGTGGCCACCGTCTCGGCCAGCAGGTAGGCGGTGACCACCCACGACATGTGCTCGGCGCCGCCCAGGTCCGAGACGATCGTCGGCAGGGCCGTGCCCACGATCGTCTGGTCCAGTGCCGCGAGGAGCATGCCGAGCACGATCGTGGCGAAGACGATGTTGCGCCGCCGCCGGTCGAGGACGGGCGGCGGCGCGGCGGCACTCTGCGCGGCGGGGGCTTGCTCGCTGGCAGTCGTCACCTCTGCACCCTCACACCGGCCCACGGCCCCCGCATGCGGGGGCGGGCCGGACGGGGGTCAGCGCGGCAGCGAGGAGATCGACGTCTTCAGCCGGGCCACGAACGCCTCCCGGATGTCCTCGCCGACCCGGTCGAGCGACAGATACGGGTTGAGGTCCTCCAGCTCCACCAGCAGCAGAGCGCCGTCCGCCGTCCGGCAGGCGTCGACCCGCTGGATTCCGTGGGAGAGGGAGTTCCACTCGATGAACAGCCGGGCGAACTCCAGATCCGCCGCGCTCACCGCGTACGGCTCCAGCACCCAGCGCCGCTCCGGGTCGGGGGCGTACAGCGCGTACTGGAAGTCGTGGTCGACGAAGTAGAAGGACACCTCGTGGCGGAAGTCGATCCGCGGCTGCACGAGGAGGGAGCCCTCGGCCGCCCGTTCCAGCTCGGCCCGGGCCTCCGCTGCCGTGACGAACCGCAGCCCGACCGAGTCCGCCCCCAGCTTCGGCTTGACCGCGTACCGGGGGACCTCGGGCAGTTCCGGCAGATCCGCCGCCCGGTCCACCGTGGGGATGACCGGGAGGCCGGCCGCGGACATCTCGACGAGGTACTCCTTGCCCGCCATGTCGCCGCGCCCGCCCAGCGGGTTGTAGACCGGCGTCCGCAGCTCCCGGGCCCGCGCGCGGAACGCGTCGTACGCCTCCCGGTAGTGCAGCACCGGCCCGCTGTTGCGGATCAGCACGGTGTCGAAGCCCGCCAGCAGCGCTGCCGCGTCCCGGGGGTGGCAGAGCGCGACGTCGAACGCCTCGCGCAGCCGGGAGCCGAGGTAGATGTCCTCGTCGCAGTAGCGGCGGCCGCGGGCCTCGTACGCGAGATCGGTGACGAGCAGGAGGGACGGGCGGCGTGCGCCGGCGGGTGACGCGGCGGTCATGAGGTGCTCCCGGGGTGAGGACGCGGACGGACGATCACTATCGCCGACGCCCCGGCCCCGCCCCGCGGAGGGGGGCGCTCGCCTGGTACGGAGGCCCGCACACCGCTCCCGGCGGGCGCCCGCCGCGTACCGTCGGTCAAGCTCCGCGGTTCAGCCCGTACGGTCAGACGGTTTCCGTCGACCCGCCCCGGACGGCCGCCACCCACTCGACGAGGAGCCGCTCGTACTCCCGGCGGCCCTCCGGCGACACCACACCGCCATCGGCGACCAGAGCGCGGATCTCCGCGTTCAGCTCAACCATCGGGCGGGCAGGTGTCGGCTCGGTCGAAGTGGAGGTCATGTGAAGAGGCTAGTGGCACGGAGGGGGGCGAGGCACCGGCAGAGCGTGCGGACCTCACCCCGGGAGCCGTTCGCCCGCGCCCACGACGTGGCGCCGACCCGCCGTCGTGCCTCGCCGCGTCCCTCTCCACGCCGTCGCCATAGATCGTCGGGGACGGTCCCGCCCGAGCGATCCGCACCCCGTCGCCGCACGTAGACGGGGTGCGGCAGGGTGCGGGCGCTACCGCGTGATCCTTCCGACGCGCTCGGTGACGACCTCCGACCGCCTCGGCCGGACGGAGAATTCCCCGTTCGCGTTCCGGCGCCGCCGCACCCGTTCGGGGCGACGAGGATCACATGTGCCGACCGTCACTTCGGCGACCCCTCAGCGGATCTGCCGCCCCGAGATCGCCCGCGCGATGACCAGGCGCTGGATCTCGCTGGTCCCCTCGAAGATGGTGTAGATCTTGGCGTCGCGGTACATCCGCTCCACCGGGTGCTCCCGGCTGTAGCCCGCGCCGCCGAGGATCTGGACCGCCTTCTCGGTTGCCGCGACCGCGAGTTCGCCGGCGCGCAGCTTCGACATGGAGCCCTGGCCCGCGTCGAAGGTCCGGTCGTTGCGGGCCATCCAGGCGGCCTGCCAGATCAGCAGGCGTACGGCTTCGATCTCCGTACGGATATCGGCCAGCGCGAAGGCGATCGACTGGTTCTCGATGATCGGCCTGCCGAACGCCTCACGCTCACCGGCGTATTCCAGGGCGTACTCGTAGGCGGCCCGGGCGATGCCGAGTGCCTGCGCGGCGACGGTCGGGCGGCTGACCTCGAAAGTCGCCATCGCCGCCTGGCTCTTGGCGGTGCCACCCTCGCGTGCCCGGGCGAGGCGGGCGTCCAGCTTCTCCTTGCCGCCGAGCAGGCAGTGGCCGGGGACGCGGACGTCGTCGAGGAAGAGGTCCGCCGTGTGCGAGGCGCGCAGGCCGAGCTTCTTGACCGTGCGGCCCGCCGCCAGGCCCTTCGTGCCGGGCGGCACGATGAACGCGGCCTGTCCGCGGGAGCCGAGCGACGGGTCGACCGAGGCGACGACGACATGGACCTCGGCGATGCCGCCGTTGGTGATCCACGCCTTCTGACCGGAGATCACCCACTCGTCGCTCGCCTCGGCGTAGCGCGCCCTCGTCGTCATCGCCGAGACGTCCGAGCCGGCCCCCGGCTCGGAGACGCAGAAGGCGGCGACCTTCGGGTCGTCCTCGTCGCCGTAGCACTGCGGCACCCACTCGGCGAGCTGGTCCGGGGTGCCGGAGGCGAAGATTCCGGCCACCGCGAGCGAGGTGCCGAACAGGGCCATGCCGATGCCCGCGTCGCCCCAGAACAGCTCCTCGTTGGCGATCTGGAGGGAGAGTCCGGTGGGGTCCCCGTACAGGTCGGCGAGCGATTCGAAGCCGTACAGACCGATCCGGGCGGCCTCCTGGATCACGGGCCAGGGGGTTTCCTCCCGGGCGTCCCACTCGGCGGCGGCCGGGCGGACCACCTGGGCGGCGAAGCCGTGCACCCAGCCGCGCAGGTCCTGCTGCTCCTCGGTCAGGGCCAGGGAGAAGAAGCTCATGCGCTCACGCCTTCGGGATGTCGAAGTAGCGGGTCAGGCCGGAGGCGAGACCGACGTCACCGGCGACCTTGAGCTTGCGCGTCATGAACATGGTGACCGGATTGCCGTTGCCGGAGACGAGCTTGAGGAACTCGACGTCGGCCATCACCAGCGTGGTGCGGGGTTCGGCGTCGGAGCGGCCCGCGGTGACCTCGCAGGCGCCGTCCGCTATCGCGGTCTCGTAGACCGCGTCGCTCTCCCCGGTGATCT
The DNA here is from genome assembly GCF_042718715.1 of Streptomyces sp. NPDC058576. Classification (NCBI taxonomy): domain Bacteria; kingdom Bacillati; phylum Actinomycetota; class Actinomycetes; order Kitasatosporales; family Streptomycetaceae; genus Streptomyces; species Streptomyces sp. NPDC058576. The sequence goes on from NZ_JBHXPF010000003.1 coordinate 223,943, forward strand.
TCCAGCGGATCAGTGCGGTGAGGCCGCCGGCCGCCTCGGGCCGGAACTGCTGCCGCATCCGGCCGAAGACCTCGCCGAGTATCCGGGTGCGCAGCTCGCCCCGCATGACCTCGGCGAGCTGCTTGGCGGACAGGCTCCTGACGATCCGTGCGAACTCCTCGGGCGCGACCGCCGCGAAGTCGAGCGCGGACAGGTCGTCGGTGAGGCTCCCGCTGCTGGTTCCGTCCACGCCGATTCCTTACTCCGAAGTAAACTTACTTTTGAGTAAGGTAAGGGGAGCGGTGGCGCCCCGCAAGGCCGGTCCGCCACTGACGGGCTCGATCGGGGAAGGGTTCAGAAGGGCGAGCCGGGCAGCACCGTCAGTCCCGGATGGTGCGCGGCCAGCACCTTGTTGGCTCGGGCCAGTTCGGACAGGGCCTGTTCGCGGTCGGCCTGGTCCTCGACGCCGAGCCGGGGCCCGCGGAACCTGCGGACCTCGCGGGCCGCGCAGTCGGCGTCGAACTCCGCCTGGAGGATGTGGGGCGGAATGCACGAACCGATCAGCGCGGCGACCCGGTCCGGGATCGGCACGGGGACGAGGAGGTGCGAGGCGGTCATGGGGCTTTCCCTTTTCGATGGTTGGCCAGGAGGCGGTGCACGGGGCCTGCCGCCCGGTGGGCGGCAGGTTCCTTCCTGTGTACGGGACGCGGTTCCGGGTTTCTCGCCGGAAACGTCTCCGTGTCGCAACCGTTTGGGACTGACCGTCTATTTCGCCTTACGCGCCGGTAAGTTGACCCGCCGCGCCGAACGTGATCCGGATCAGGGGGATGTGCCGGTGGCACGGGAGCGCAGACGCAGCGCCCGCAGCACCGCCTCGGTGGCGAAACGGCTCTCGGGCTCGACGAGTTGGTCACCGAAGATGGTCTCCAGGCTGCGCATGCGGTAGCGCACGGTCTGCGGGTGGACATCGAGCAGCGCGCCCATCTGCGCCGCGGTGCCCCGGGTGTCGAGCCAGATCCGCAGCGTCTCGACCAGCCGGTCACGGCGGGTGGCGCTGATCCCCGCGACGGCGGCCAGCTCCCGCTGGGCGAGCTGGTCCAGCAGGGCGGGGTCGGACAGCAGCCACAGGGTGATGAGGTGGTCCTCGCACCGGATCAGCGGAGCGTCGTCGATCACGCCGGAGTCGACGAGCTCCAGGACCCGGCGGGCCCAGCGGATCGACTCGCAGGCCAGCGCCGTGGGGACGGTCAGCCCGATCGCCGCGCGCCCGGCCGGTAAAGCCTGCTCCAGCATGGATCTTCGTGCGTCGTCCAGCGCTCCGGGAACGAGCAGATGCGGCTGCGGGGCGCTGAGATCGACCAGAAGGTCACGGTCCGCGCTGAGCCGGTCCAGCTCCGCCGGAGCGCGCACGGCGATCAGCGTCACCTCCTCGGGCAGCGCCCACCCGGTCTGCTCGCACAGCTCGGCGATGGCGCTGCCGGGGGACGGGCGTCCGGCGAGGATCAGGTGGAGCAGGCGACGGCGCAGCGCCTCGCTGTGCTCGCCCGACGGGGAGCGCACCTCCAGGAAGCCTTCTCGGGAAAGCGATTCCAGTTCATCGACGTAGGCGAAGAGCGCGTCGGCGAAGCTCAGCATCAGGGTGGGGGACAGGTGATAGCTCTGCCCGACCTTCTTCGCCCGCCGCAGTGCCACCCGCGCGCCCAGCCGGTAGGCCCCCTGAAGGGTGTCCATGGTCCGGCCCTCGTACGCCTCGAACCGCCCGAAGCGCCGGCACATGTCGTCCCGGAGCGTGGTGGGGGAGGAGGGCTCGGCCACCAGATCGACGAACGAGGCGAGGCTCTGCTCCACGCCCACCCGGATGGCCTGCCCGTTCGGGCCGTCGAGGAGCCGGGCGTATTCCGGATAGGCCCGGGTCACCTCGACGCCGATTTCCTTGATGAGGCTGGGCAGTTCAGGTCGCATGATCGCCGCGAATTCCTGGGGGAGCGGCCCGAGCGGGTCCTCGGTATCCAGCGGCTGTATGAGATGTGGCATGACAGATCCCCTTGCTCTCGGCGCCCGGTGGTGGGGTGAGGCGGTGGGGGGAAAGCGCTCCCACGAACCGACAGGTGCGTACCAAGTCCGCGACGAAGATAGACCACGGAACAGGCACTGCACACCACTTGGACAAGATCGAAGTGCAGGGGGCACACATCTCGGCCGCCCGGTGCGACTTCCGTGCAGGTCGGGCGGTGCTCAGCGCTTTCGGACAATGAATTTCGGCCGTCTGCTCCGGCGATGACAACAAAGCGGTGTCCTCTTCGCCGAGTTGTTCCGGCGTGGTCCGTCCGTAGCCCGTCGGGTGCGGAGTCGACGGGGGGTGCGGGCGGCTCACCACGGCGAACGCGGGGGGCACCTGGTGGGCGTTCTCTCTCGAACGGGGATTTCAAGCCGCCTGGCCGAATTGCATGCCACTCCTGAGGGGTCCGGGGGAACGGAAGCCGGACCTCCGTGGCCCCCGGCGCAGTGGCGCCGCGTACGCACCGCGCGCGGGGTTCCGGCCGCCGGTACGTAATTCCCGGCCCCCGGGTGCGCATTCCTTGACAAGGAGGCCGTACCCCGATGCTCATTTACGGATCAAAAAGAGTGCGGTGCAAAGAATCTTAGCCGGACGGATTGTGTCGCCCTGTTTCCCGCGAGTAACATCACGCCTCGATCAATTCGGTCATGAAATCTGCCCGAAATTTGATGCTCCGATACTCCGCCCCCGGGCCCACCCGAGGCTCCATCACCGTCGAGAAGTCGTCGCGGTGCGGGCATGCGTTGCAGAACGGTCAACTTCGTGCACGAGGCCGCGCCACGGCGGCCGACAGAGGGGACGACATGAGAACCGTTTCCCATCGAACCCGCGTAGGGCTGCTCGCGGCGTTCACGGCATTCAGCGCTCTGCTTTCCACCGGCTCGGCCACCGCCGCCACCCAGCTCAACGGCGACTGGGCGCCCTTCGACCGCTGCCCGGTCGACGCGCCCGCCATGCTGGCCGCCGACGGCATCAACACCATCGCCACCTGCATCGCGTCGAGTTCGGCCACCGGAACGATCACGCTGGGCAAGACGAAGGTCTCCACCGGCCAGACCGATCTGCAGCTCGGTGTCGTCCAGCGCGCCGGCGGCGCCGCCTCGCTGGTGGCCCCGCCCGAGGGGGCGCTGACGGCGGACCCGGCGGAGATCCCCGGCGGTCTGATCGGGCTGATGTGCCCCAGCGGAATTCCGTTCGTATCGGCAATCTGCCGTCAGTTGACGGACAACAACCTCAACCGTGTGACGGCCACCATCGAACCTGCCGGAGCACCACGCGACTTCAATATGAGCGCGGCATTCTCCACCGGCGAGCCGATTCTCACCATCCCGGTCCGCATCCACCTCAGGAACCCGTTCCTGGGTGACAAGTGCTACATCGGAACCACCGCGAATCCGGTGCTCCTCAAGCCGCAGAACGTGACGGCGCCGACCCTCTCGCTCCAGCGCTTCGGGGCCGACGGGACGCCGAACGACGACGAGGGCGAGATGGGGCGCTACACCTTCGACGGCGCCGACCAGGGCGATGCGGCCTTCGCCGTCCCGGGAGCCAGTGGCTGCGGCGCCGGGCTCCTGGACTGGGCGGTGAACCTCAAGACCGGTCTCCCGTCCGCCGCCGGGAAGAACAGCGTGACGCTGGACGCCACCACCACGTACTTCGGCAGCCCCTACGACCCCGCCGGCCTCGCGCCGAACGAGGGCCGCAAGCTGTCGGAATTCTGGCACTCCGCGAAGCGGTAGGCCATGGAGCACGAAATCTCTCCAGTCACGTTCAGCCGAATCCCCAACGGGACGAGAAAAGGGAGTACCCCCATGTTCAAGCGAACCGGTGTCCTGACCGCGATCGGTGCCGCCGCGGCATCCGTCGTCCTGGCCGCCCCGTCTGCCGTCGCCGCGCCGACCAGCTGGACGATCAGCCCGACCGGTGCCTTCAACGGCAGCGCCGGAGTGACCGTCCTGACCGACAACAACGGCAACAAGATCCAGTGCGCGACTTCCGCCGCCTCGGGCTCGGCGCCGACCTCCCCGGTCGCCGGCAGCCCGGCCAAGCTCGCGTCCATCTCGGCGATCTCGTTCAACTCGCCGTGCACCGGGCCGTTCAGCTCCACGTGGACGGTGACCACCACGCCGCCGTGGGAGATCTGGGGTCTCGACTACGCGGCGGGCGCCGGTACCAACTCCACGGGCCAGACGACCGGTGAGATCAGAGCGATCAAGGCGAAGGTGTCCGGCAGCAGCATCCTCGGACCCTGCACCTTCGACGTGACCGGCAAGGTCGCCGCCAAGTACAACAACCCGACCGCGGGCGGCAGCAACGGCACCCTGAACACCGCGGGCGGCGGGCTCACCCTGTCCATCGCCAACAAGGTCGGCGGCGGCTGCGGCATCGTCGGCACCACCGCCAGCTTCCAGGGCCTGTACACCATCGTGAACGCGGCATCGGGCAAGTCCCCGGTCATCAGCGGCTGATCCCGCTCCGATGACGTACCGCTTCTGAACGTCGTGCCCGGCCGTGCGCACCCGACGGCCGGGCACGCTTTCGCGCACTCGCCGACAAGGGCGCGGCGGCACTTTGTCACCGGCTGCCAAAGCCCGCACGCCGGTGATCCGATCGCGAACCCCGCCCTTCCCAGGCGTCGTCGGCGTGCGTACCGTACCCGCTCCGCAGCCGCCCATCCGCAGGGCCCACGCGCGCCGGAAGGACACATCCGTATGACCGTCGATGCACGCGCCGCGGCGAGACGACCGATCCACTGGGCCGTGGGCGGGGCGCTCGTCGTCGCCACCGCGCTCGTCCCCAGCGCCGAGTCCGCCGCCGCGGAACAGACCTCGGAGGTAGCCCTCCGCTACGCCTGCCCGTTCCCCTCCGGGCCCGAGGAGGTGGACGTCGTCGTCTCGGCGGTGCTGCCCACCTCGGCCCGCACGGGCGAGGAGATCCGCCCCGATCAGGTAGCGGTCGAGGTGAGCCTGCCACCGACCGCGCTCGCCCGGTTCGCCGATCTGGACGCCGCCACCCTGTCGGCCGTCGCGCGGCTCACCGTCCGCAACACCGTCGGCGACCGGTACGCGGACGCCTCCTGGCAGGACCTGACAGCCCCGCCGACAGCCCTGCCCGCACCCGCCGATGGCGATGGCGATGGAGACGGCGACGGCGATGGCGCAGGCGACGGCGAACTGACCCTGATCGCGACGGGGGACGTGCCGACGGTCTCGTTCGGCAGCCCCGGACGTGCGACGCTGGCCCCCGCCGCGCTCGCCCTCTCGCTGTCCTCGCTCACGGAGGCCGGTGAGCCGACCACGCCCCCGGGGCTCGACGTCGCCTGCGAACCGGTCCCGGGCCAGGACCCCGAACTCGCCGCGATCACGGTCCGCGGCGGCACCGACCCCACCGCCCCCGCACCCCGGCCGGGGGAGAGCGACCCCGCGCCGGACCCGACCCCGACCCGCCCGGCCGAGGGGCTCCCGCCCACCGCACGGGAGAAGATCGACGCCCTCACCGAGGAACGGCTCGGAGCCCTGGAGGACGACCCGGGCAGCTGCCCGATCGAGATCCCGCCCGAGTGGGTGATGACCACCGCCGAGACATACGCGGCCGGCTACGCCAACGCCGCCAAGCTGGACGGCGCGGCGGCGCTGGGTCCCGCGTTCATGAAGGTGGTGCTCAACAAGCGGTACATCAACGACTCCTGCGCCTCGACCGTCGACGTCAGCTCGGAGGTGAACTTCGACTACGAAGGGCGCCGCCAGCTCCCCCCGACGAAGGCCACGTTCCTCAGCTACGGGTTCATGCCGACCACCGCCACCATGACGCTGGAGCAGGTGGGCCCCCCGGCCGCGATCCACACGCACACGGTCACCAACACGCCGACCTACCCGGAGGAGACCACGGTCACCGCCCAGCTCGTCATGCGGCTGTCCGACGTCGAGGTGAACGGAGTGCCCCTGGACGTGGGACCCGACTGCCGCACGGAACGCCCCTTCGAGCAGGTGCTGAGGGGGTACGGCCAGAGCTACCCCCCGGCCGGCTACCTCGTGGCGTACGGCGGCACCCTGACCGGGTACGCCCACATCCCGCCGTTCGAGGGGTGCGGTGCGACCGAGGACCTCGACCCGATCTTCACCTCGGCCATCTCCAGCCCCGGCAAGAAGGCCGACAACTACACCAAGATGACGCAGGCGCCCCTGTGTGTGGCCACGAACCCGGAGGGGCCGGACTGCCCGCCGAGGAAGCCGGAGCCCGAACGGTGAGCGCGCGACGCTCCCTGTCCGTCGGCAGGTGAAAGGCGACCGAGCCCTTCCGGTCCTCCCCCGGGGACCGGAAGGGCTTTTTCCTGTCCGCCGGAACGGGACGCCCGGCCGTGTGATTCCTCATCATCCGACAGGTTTGGCACGCGGATTACTCACCCGACAACAATCATCCGGCCCACATGAATTCTCGCCGAGGAAAATCTGTACCCAGTATTGCGAAGTAAGGTTACCGGCCCGTAGCGTCCCAGCTGTGCCGGTCGAAAGCGCCTGCGTACCTGCTCGTCGGGGTTGCTGGGTGCCGGTTCGCTCCGCTCCGGTCCCGGGAAGCCGCGGGCCGAACACTCTGGTGCTTGCGCAGATTTCGACAAGGACGGGAACCGGCCTTGTCACCGAATGACAAGTGATCCAATCCCAGCCACAGGTTCGTCGAAATCCGCTGTTCAACGGCTTGCCCTGGCGGTTTCGGCAGACATAACGTGCGCCCCCTGGTGCATGTGTGACGAGCCGCCATCGCTTTTTTCAGAGCCGGAGCGCTTAACGATGAACACGTTCACCGCCACTTCGAGGGAGGGCCGATGGGAATCGAAGTAGTCGTCGAGGGCCTGACGAAATCCTTCGGCAAGCAGAACATCTGGCAGGACGTCAGCCTCACCCTGCCCGCCGGTGAAGTGAGCGTCATGCTCGGTCCTTCCGGAACCGGAAAGACCGTCTTTCTGAAATCCATCATCGGGCTCCTCAAGCCCGAACAGGGACGCGTCCTCATCAACGGCGTCGACATGGTGAGCAGCTCGGAGCGCGACATCATGGAGACCCGGAAGCTCTTCGGCCTCATGTTCCAGGACGGGGCCCTGTTCGGCTCCATGTCGCTCTTCGACAACATCGCGTTCCCGCTGCGCGAGCACACCCGCAAGAAGGAATCCGAGATCCGCCGCATCGTCATGGAGCGCATCGACATCGTCGGACTCCTCGGCGCCGAGGGAAAGCTGCCGGGTGAGATATCCGGCGGCATGCGCAAGCGGGCCGGACTCGCCCGCGCCCTGGTCCTGGACCCGCAGATCATCCTCTGCGACGAGCCGGACTCCGGCCTCGACCCGGTCCGCACCGCCTATCTGTCGCAGCTCCTCATCGACCTCAACGCCCAGATCGACGCGACGATGCTGATCGTCACCCACAACCTCGACATCGCGGCCACCGTCCCCGACAACATGGGGATGCTGTTCTGCCGCAACCTCGTCACCTTCGGGCCGCGCGAGGTGCTGCTCACCAGCGACACCCCGGTCGTCTCCCAGTTCCTCGCCGGCCGCCGCGAAGGACCCATCGGCATGTCCGAGGAGAAGGACGCCGCGACCCTCGCCGCCGAGCAGCAGGCCGACACCGCCCCGCTCCCCACCGGCCCCCGCACCGTCGTCCCGCAGCTGGAGCCCTCGCCCGGGATGCCGGTACGCCAGGGCGCGCTGCGCCGCCGCGAGCGGGTCATGTCGATGATGGGCCGGCTGCCGGAGGCCGCCCGTACGGCGATCCTCGACAGCTACGCCCCGGCCGCGGGAGGTGCGCGCGCGTGACCGCCCCGATGCCGGTGCGGCCGCCCGAGCCGCCCGAGAAGCCCCCGCCGGCCACCGGCCCGGAGGCGAGCGCCTCCGCCTCGCCCGGGCAGCGGCGGCCCTCCCGGCTGCTCGCCCCGCTCCGCGAGACCGGGAAACTGTTCGCGCTCGCCGTCGCCGTGGCCCGGGCCATCTTCCGCAGGCCTTTCCAGGTACGGGAGTTCATCGAGCAGTTCTGGTTCGTCGCGAGCGTCACCATCCTGCCCGCCGCCCTCGTCTCCATCCCGTTCGGCGCGGTCATCGCCCTCCAGGTCGGCTCCCTCACCCAGCAGCTCGGGGCCCAGTCCTTCACCGGCGGCGCCAGCGTCCTCGCGGTGATCCAGCAGGCGAGCCCGCTCATCGTGGCGCTGCTGATCTCCGGCGCGGCCGGCTCCGCGATCTGCGCCGACCTCGGATCCCGCAAGATCCGCGAGGAACTCGACGCGATGGAGGTCATGGGCGTCTCGCCCATCCAGCGCCTCGTCGTCCCCCGGGTGCTCGCCACCATGCTCGTCGCGGTCCTGCTCAACGGACTGATCTCGGTGGTCGGCACGCTCGGCGGCTACTTCTTCAACGTGATCATGCAGGACGGCACCCCTGGCGCGTACCTCGCGAGCTTCTCCGCCCTCGCCCAGCTGCCCGACCTCTACATCAGCGAGTTCAAGGCCCTGGTCTTCGGCTTCATCGCGGGCATCGTCGCCGCCCACCGCGGCCTCAACCCGCGCGGCGGCCCCAAGGGCGTCGGCGACGCGGTCAACCAGTCCGTCGTCATCACCTTCATGCTGCTGTTCTTCGTGAACATGGTCCTCACGGCGATCTACCTCCAGATCGTCCCCGCGAAGGGGAGCTGACCGATGGCCATGCTGAACTGGCTCGACCGGTCGGGCGACCAACTCACCTTCTACGTCAGGGCCCTTCTCTGGATCCCGCGCACCCTGCGCCGCTACGTGCGCGAGGTCCAGCGGCTGCTGGCCGAGGTCGCCTTCGGCAGCGGCGGGCTCGGCGTCATCGGCGGCACCATCGGCGTGATGATCGCCATGACCCTGTTCACCGGCACGGTCGTCGGACTCCAGGGCTACGCGGCGCTCAACCAGATCGGCACCTCGGCGTTCACCGGGTTCATCTCCGCCTACTTCAACACCCGGGAGATCGCTCCGCTGGTCGCCGGACTCGCCCTCTCCGCCACCGTCGGCGCCGGCTTCACCGCCCAGCTCGGCGCGATGCGGATCAACGAGGAGGTCGACGCCCTGGAGGCGATGGGCATCCGGTCCATGCCCTACCTCGTCACCACCCGGATCATCGCCGGAGTCGTCGCGATCATCCCGCTGTACGCGATCGGGCTGCTCTCCTCGTACGTCGCCTCCCGCTACATCACCATCTTCTTCAACGGTCAGTCGGCGGGCACCTACGACCACTACTTCAACCTCTTCCTCTCCCCGCAGGACGTGCTGCTGTCGGTGCTGAAGGTGCTGATCTTCAGCGTGCTGGTGATCCTCGCCCACTGCTACTACGGCTTCCACGCCACCGGCGGACCGGCCGGGGTGGGCGTGGCGGTCGGCCGCTCGGTGCGCAACGCGATCGTCCTCATCAGCGTCACCGACTTCTTCCTCTCGCTCGCCATCTGGGGCGCCACGACGACGGTGAAGGTGGCCGGCTGATGCGCACATCCAGCACCCGCACGGTCCGCCGACGCCTGGCCGGAGTCACCTTCCTGCTGGTGCCCGCCGTCCTGGTGTGGGTCTCGGTCTCCGTGTACGAGAAGGACTTCACCGACGACGCCACCGTCACCGTCCGCACCGGCTCGGTCGGCAACGAGATGCACGCGCATGCCGATGTGAAGCTGCGCGGCGTCGTCATCGGGCAGGTCCGTTCCATCGCCACCGACGGCGAGGGCGCCCGCCTCACCCTGGCCATCGACCGCGACAAGCTCGGACAGATCCCCGCCGACGTCACCGCGCAGATGCTGCCCACCACCCTCTTCGGCGCACGGTTCGTCGCGCTCGTCCCGCCCCGCATCCCCACCGGCACCACCCTGCGGTCCGGTGCGGTCATCCCGCAGGACCGCTCCAGCAACGCCATCGAGCTGGAACAGGTCCTGGACAACGTCCTGCCGCTGCTGACCGCCGTGAAGCCCGAGAAGCTCTCCGCCACCCTGGGCGCCGTATCCCAGGCGCTGGAGGGACGCGGAGAACGCCTCGGTGAGACGCTCACCACGCTGGACGGCCACTTGAAGAAGTTCAACCCCCAACTCCCCACCCTCAACGCCGACATCAAGGAACTCGTCAAGGTGAGCACGCTGTACGCGGATGCCGCGCCGGACGTCCTCGACGCGCTGACCGACGCCACGGTCACCAGCTCCACCCTCGCCGACCAGGAGGCACGGCTCGCCGGGCTCCACGGCACCACCACGGCCGCCGCGCAGGACGTCACCGCCTTCCTGCGGGAGAACAAGGACAACCTCATCCGGCTCTCCGCCGCCGGCCGCCCCTCCCTCGAACTCCTCGCCGAATACGCCGAGTCGTTCCCCTGCACCCTGCGCACCATGGCCGGATTCGTGCCCGCCATGGACAAAGCGCTCGGCAAGGGAACCAACGAGCCGGGGCTCCACGTATCGGTCAAGTCCGTTCCCTCCAAGGGCAAGTACGTCCCCGGCCGGGACACCCCGGTCTACAACGCCACCGGTGGGCCGAGCTGCTACTCGGTGCCGTACGTCGGCAAGCACGCACCGACCGCCGACAGCCGCCGGGCCGTCGACGTCACCGCACCCCCCGCCGCTCGGAGCGATGCCGGCGGCGGTACCGACACCGCGCTCGGACTGCCCAACTCGCCGCAGGAGTCCCAGCTCGTCAACGAACTGGTCGCGCCCTCGCTGAAGGTCCGGCCGGGAGACCTCGCCGACTGGAGCAGCGTGCTCATCGGCCCGGCCTTCCGCGGTGCGGAGGTGAAGCTCAAGTGAAACGCCGCTCCCTCGCGGGACCGATCACCAAGTCCCTCGTCTTCATCGTCGTCACCGTGCTGGCCACCACCGTCCTCGGGCTCTCCATCGCCAACACGGGCGTCGGTGACACGACCACGTACCAGGCGCGGTTCACCGACGCCACCGGCCTCATCCCCGGCGACAGCGTCCGGATCGCCGGGGTGAAGGTCGGCCAGGTCGAATCCGTGCGGGTCGCCGACCGGCGGGTCGCCGAGGTCGCCTTCGCCGTACGCAAGGGGCGTGACCTCCCCGCCTCGGTGACGGCGTCCATCAAATACCTCAACATGGTCGGCCAGCGGTACGTCGACCTCGACCGGGGCGCCGGACCCGTCGGCCGGAGCTTCGCGCCCGGGGACACCATCCCGCTCTCCCGCACCACCCCGGCGCTCGACCTCACCCAGCTCTTCAACGGCTTCCAGCCCCTGTTCGAAGGGCTGTCGCCGCCCGACGTCAACCAGCTCGCCGGCTCCATCGTCCAGGTCCTCCAGGGCGAGGGCGGCACCGTCGACAGCATCCTGCGGCACGTCGGCTCGCTCACCACCACCGTCGCCGCCAAGGACAAGGTGATCGGTGAGGTGATCACGAACCTCAACACGGTCCTCAAGACGGTCAACGACCGCGAGGCCGGTTTCGACGACCTCGTCGTCACCCTCCAGAAGCTCGTCACCGGATTCTCCGGCGACCGCAAACCGCTCGGCGAGGCCATCACCGCGATGGGCGCGCTCACCACCGTCACCGCCGACCTCTTCCAGGACGGCCGGAAGCCCCTCAAGGACGACATTCGTGAACTCGGTCGGCTCAGCGGTCAGTTGGAGAAGGGCACCCCGCAGATCGAGAACTTCCTCCAGAAGACCCCGGCCAAGATGGCGGCCATCAGCCGGCTGACGTCCTACGGATCGTGGCTCAACCTCTACCTCTGCGAGGCGAAGGTCAGCGGCGTCACCCACGACGACGGCAGCACGCCGCCAGGCGGCATCGCGATCACCCAACCGAGGTGCCTGGCATGAGCATCACACCCATCCGGGAACGCAACCCGGTCGCCGTCGCCCTCGTCGGACTCCTCGTCCTGACCCTCCTCGGCCTCGCCGCCTGGCGTGCCGACGCCCTGCCCTTCGTCGACAGCGGCACCTCCTACAGCGCCGACTTCACCGAATCCGCCGGACTCGCCGACGGCGACGAGGTACGGATCGCCGGAGTGAAGGTCGGCGAGGTCACCGGGGTGTCCCTCGACGGCGGAAAGGTCCGGGTCGACTTCCGGGTCAAGGACGCCTGGATCGGCGACTCCTCCACCGTGGGCATCGCCATCAAGACCCTGCTCGGGGAGAAGTACCTCGCCGTCGACCCGCTCGGCGACGCCCCGCAGGACCCCGGCTCCCGCATCACCGCGAGCCGCACCACCTCCCCGTACGACGTCACCCAGGCGTTCAACGGGCTCGGGGAGACCATCGGCGAGATCGACACCGATCAGCTCGCCAAGAGCTTCGAGACGATCTCCGCCACCTTCAAGGACTCCCCGCCCCACGTCCGCAGCGCCGCCGACGGGCTCTCCGCCCTCTCGCGTACGGTCTCCGAACGCGACGCCCAGCTCGCCACCCTGCTCAGCAGCAGCAAGAAGCTGACCCGGACCCTCGACGGGAAGAAGAGCAGCTTCGAAACGCTCCTGGAGGACGGGAACCTGCTGCTCGGCGAGATCCGGGCCCGCCGCGACTCCATCCACCTGCTGCTCACCGGCGCCCGCGACCTCGGCACCCAGCTCACCGGACTCGTCAAGGACAACGACAAGCAGCTCGGGCCGACCCTGGCCTCCCTCGGCCGCGTCACCGCCGTCCTGGTGAAGAACCGCAAGAACCTGGACAAGGTCCTCGCCACGACCGGCTCGTACAGCCGGCTCGTCGGCAACACCCTCGGCAGCGGGCGCTGGTTCGACAACTACGTCTGCGGCGTCGTGCCCAAGAACTACCTCCCCGCCGGTACACCCCCGGCGACCGGATGCATGCCACCCCGGCAGCAAGGGGGCCGCTGACATGAGACGCACCCGCATCACCGGCATCGCCGCCGGACTCGCCCTCGTCGCCGTCGCGGCCGCCACCGGCGTGAGCGCGCTGGAGGAGGACGGCAAGACCACCGTCACGGCCTACTTCGACCGGGCCACCGGCGTCTACGCGGGGTCGGACCTGCGCATCCTCGGCGTCAAGGTCGGCACCGTCGACTCCGTCGAACCCCGCGGCGAAGAGGTGAAGGTCGTGCTGCGCCTCGACGAAGGCATCGACGTCCCCAGGGACGCCCACGCCGTCGTCGTCGCCCCCAGCCTCGTCGCCGACCGCTACGTCCAGCTCGCCCCGGCCTACGACGGCGGGCCCCGGCTCGCCGACGACGCGGTGCTGCCCGCGGCCCGCAACGCCACCCCCGTCGAGGTCGACGAGCTGTACGCCTCCATCACCGAACTCTCCACCGCGCTCGGCCCCGACGGAGCCAACGCGGACGGGGCCTTAGCCCGCCTCCTGGACACCGGCGCGAAGAACCTCGACGGCAACGGCAAGGCCATCGGGGACTCCATCGAGCAGTTCGGCAAGGCCACCAAGACGCTCGACAGGAGCAGCGGCGACCTCTTCGACACCCTGACCCACCTCCAGCGCTTCACCACCATGCTCGAGGAGAACGACGGCAACGTCCGCAGCGCCGAGCAGCAGCTGAACACGGTCACCTCCTTCCTCGCCGACGACAAGAAGAACCTCAGCGCGGCCCTGAAGGAACTCGGCACCGCCCTCGGCCAGGTCAAGACCTTCATCGCCAAGAACCGCGGCTCGCTCAAGAAGAACGTCGAGGCCCTGGTGCCCGTCACCCAGGCGCTCGTCGACCAGCGCGCCTCGCTCGCCGAGGCGATGGACACCCTGCCGCTCGCCGCGGGCAACGTCCTCAACGCCTACGACCCGGCCAACCGCACCCTGAACGGGCGCACCAACCTCAACGAACTGTCCATGGGCGGACCGCTCATCGACCCGGGGGCCGCCGCCGTGGCCGGCCGGCTCACCGGCCTCGCCCCCGTCGACGCGGACCGCCGCAAGGCGCTGCCCGTCCTGCCGCTGCCGGAGGTCGGCACGGTCTACGGCACCCCCGGCAAGCAGCCCGGCACCCCGGGCAAGCAGCCCGGCACGTCCGGCACGTCCGGCGAGAAGAAGGGGGCGGAAGGATGAACGACGACGCCCGTCGCAGACCGGCCGCACGGGCCGCCGTCGCCGCCGTCGCCCTGCTCGCGACCGGAGCGCTGATCGCCCTGGTCGTGGTCCGCCCCGACGCCCCCTCCTTCACCGGCATCGAGCAGATCCCGCTGCCCGGCGGCGCGGACCTCGGCGACCGGCCCTACGAGGTCACCGCGGAGTTCGGCGACGTCCTCAGCCTCGCCCCGCAGTCCTCGGTCAAGGTCAACGACGTGTCCGTGGGGCGGGTCACGAGGATCGAGCTCGCCCCGGGCGGATGGCGGGCCCGGGTCACCATGCAGGTCAACGGGAGGATCGAACTCCCCGCCAACGCCTACGCCCGGCTCGAACAGTCCAGTCTGCTCGGCGAGAAGTTCATCCAGCTCGCCCCGCCCCCCGAGGGCACCGCACGCGGATCGCTCGCCGGCGCCGGGCGCATCCCCGTCTCCCGCACCAACCGGAACCCGGAGGTCGAAGAGGTCTTCGGCGCCCTGTCCATGCTCCTCAACGGGGGCGGCGTCAACCAGCTCAAGACCATCACCACCGAACTCAACAAGGCGCTCGCCGGACAGGAACCGCAGATCCGCTCCGTCCTCAACCGGGTCGACACGCTCGTGACCGACCTGGACGAGAACAAGGGCGACATCACCCAGGCCCTCGACGGCGTCAACCGGCTCGCCGCCACCCTCGCCACCCGCGAACAGGACATCGGCACGGTCCTCACCGGGCTCAGCCCCGGGCTCAAGGTCCTGGAGAAGCAGCGCGGCTCCCTGCTGACCATGCTGCGCTCCCTGGACACCCTGTCCACCGTGGCCGTCGACACGATCAACCGGAGCAAAGCCGACATGATCGCCGACCTCAAGGCGCTCGCCCCGACCCTCAAGGCGCTCGCCGACTCCGGCCAGGACCTCCCCGACTCGCTCCAGGTGCTGCTGACGTACCCCTTCACGGACGAGGTGCTGCGCGGCGTCAAGGGCGACTACCTCAACGTCTACCTGGACGTGACGGCCGTGCCCGGTACGCAGATCATCCCCCCGCTCACTCCGGACGAGCCCGGCATTCCGCTGCCCCCGGCCGAGGGGGAGGGCGCGGCGGCAGCGACCCGGAACGCGCTTCCGCTGCCGCTGCCCGCCGTGCCGGGCACACCGAGGACCACGAAGGAGGCGACACCGTGATCACTCTCGCCATCCGGCTGAAGAACCTCGCCTTCCTCGTCATCGCCGTCCTGGTCCTCGGCTACCTCGGCGTGCGGTACGCCGATCTCGGCCACTACGTCGGACTTCGCGGCTACTACACCGTCACGGTCCAACTCCCGCAGACGGGCGGCCTGTACACCCACTCCAACGTCACCTACCGGGGTGTCTCCGTGGGCCGCGTCGGCCCCATCGAGCTGACCGAGGACGGCGTCGAGGCCGAGCTGCGGATCGAGAAGGGCGCCCCGCGGATCCCGGACAGCCTCACGGCCGTCGTCGCGAACCTCTCGGCGGTCGGCGAGCAGTACGTCGACCTGCGGCCCACCCGCACGGAGGGCCCCTTCCTGGGCAACGGCTCGGTCATCGACGAGGCCGACACCACCATCCCCGCGCCCCCCACCGACGTCCTCACCAGCGTCGACGACCTGGCGAGCTCGGTGGACCTGGAGAGCCTGCGGACCGTCGTCGAGGAGTTCGGGGCCGCCTTCGAAGGACGCGGCGACGACCTCCAGGTCCTCCTGGACACCGGTGGCGACTTCGTCGAGGCGGCGGACCGGGCCCTGCCGGTCACCACCCGGCTGATGGCCGACGGCGAGAAGGTCCTGCGCACCCAGGCCGAACAGGGGCAGGCCCTCAAGGGCTTCGCCAAGGGGGCCAAGGAGCTGGCCGCCGAACTCAAGGGCTCCGACGCCGACCTGCGCCGCCTGATCGCGACCACCCCGGACGCCGCCGTCCAGATCAGCGGACTGCTGCGCGACCTCGACCCCGCCTTCGGCGTCGTCGTCGCCAACCTCCTCACCACGTCGGAGGTCGCCGTCACCCGCCAACGCGGCCTGGAGGAAATCCTCGTGAAGCTCCCCGCCGTCGCCGCGGCCGGAGCGAGCGCGGTCGACGACGACGGCGCCCGGTTCGGCATGTCCCTCACCTTCTTCGAACCGCTGCCCTGCACCGCCGGCTACGGCGGCACGGTCTACCGCAACGGCCTCAACACCTCGGCCGGGCCCGCCGTCAACACCGCCGCCCGCTGCACGTCCTCGCCGGGCACCGGCATCAACGTCCGGGGCAGCGCCAACGCCCCCAAGGGCGGCCCGGTGCCGAAGCCGGCCGTCCCGGGCTCGATGAAGCTGCCCGGAGCCGTGGCCGGCGCATCGGCGACCACCCAGCCGCCGGCCGAGGGCATGGCCGGGCTGCTCGGCCTGGGAGGCGGCTCATGACCCCCCGCACCCGACGCCGGGCCGGCTGGGCCGTCCTGCTCGTCGCCGCCCTGCTCTGCGGGCTGGGGGCCTGGTCGTACGGACAGGCGCGCGGAGACCGCTCACTGTCGTACGCGAAGGCACGCGACACGGCCCTGGCCGACGGCAAGCGGCACCTCGCGACGCTGAACAGCCTGGACGGCGAGGACGCCAAGCGCGTCGACGCCGGGCTGCGGGCCTGGCAGGACTCCTCCACCGGACCGCTGCGCGACCAGTTGGAGCGCACCCGGAAAGCCGACGCCAAGTCCCTGACGGCGGCGGGTGACACGGCCCGGTCCAAGGTGACCTCGGCCGCGCTCACCGCACTGGACGAGCGCACCGGCACGGCGGAGCTGATCGCCACCGTGGACGTCGAGGTCACCCCGCGCAGCGGCGCCGCCGGCACCCAGCGCAAGCGGTTCGGGGCGACCCTCGCCCGTACCGCCGAGGGCTGGAAGGTCAAGGCGCTCACGGCGATCGGGACGGGCGGCGGCCGATGAGAGCGAGCGGAGGAACGACGACGGTGAACAGCGAGGCCGCCCTCGACCCCGGCCCCGAGGCCCGGGAGGCCGAAACGGTGGCGACGGAACCCGGAAACAGGGCGGACCCGACCCGCCGCCGGTGGCCGCGCCTCCTCGGCGCACTGCTCACGGTCGCCCTTCTCGCCACGGGCGGCGCCCTGTTCGCCGAAGGACGCCAACTGCGCGACACCCCGGCCACGGCGAACCTCGCGCTCACCGACGCGGAAGCGACCACGCGCGTCACCGGCGACGTCAGCAGCGCGCTCAGCAAGATCTTCTCGTACGGCCCCGGAGCCACCGCCACCACGCGGGCGGCGGCCGAAGAGGTCCTGGCGGGCAAGGCGCTCCAGCAGTACGCGGCACTGTTCGGCCAGGTCGAGCGGCAGTCCGCCGACCAGAAGCTGACGCTCACCACCGAGGTCGTCCGGGCCGGCGTGACCCGGCTGACCGACGACAGCGCGCACCTCCTGGTCTTCCTCGACCAGGTCTACGAGCGCCGGGACCGCACCCCCACCACCGCCTCCGCGCAGCTCACGGTGACCGCCGAACTGCGCGACGGACGCTGGTGGATCGTCGAGATCGGCTCCACATGACGGCGGCCCGGCGGCGACGGCGCACCGGTCCGGTTCGGCAGGCAGGGGAGAGGCACCACATGGCACCGCAGCGGACGGCGGAGAAGAACGCCGAGACCACCAGGACCGCAGAGGGACCCCCGACTTCGCGCGCGGGAACGAGGAACCCGCTGCTGCTCGCCGCGCTGGCCCTGGCTCTCTGCGCGGCCGGAGCGGCGGGCTGGGGCGGCTGGCAGCGCTACGAGGCCTCGCACGATGACGCGGCGTCCTTCGCACAGGCGCGGAACGACGCGTTGGCGGCGGGGGAGCAGGCGGTGCAGAACATGAACACCCTGGACCACCGGTCGCTGGAGAAGGGGCTCGACAGCTGGGAGCAGTCCACCACGGGTGACCTCCACCGCCAACTCGTGGACGGGCGCGACGCGTTCGCCCAGCAGATAGCCGAGACGAAGACGGTGAGCACGGCGAAGGTGCTGTCCGGCGCGGTCACCGAGCTGGACCAACGGGCGGGACGAGCAGGGGTGATGGTGGCGCTGCGGGTCACCGTCACCGCGCCCAAGGGTGAACCGGCGGTGAAGGAGAGCCGGTTGCTCGGCAGCCTCACCCGGACCGCCGGCGGGTGGAAGCTCAGCGCGCTGGGCCAGGCGCCCGTCGGCTCCACGGCCGGCTGACCTCCACGCCGCCCCCCGCCGCATCCCGCCCCGCACGCCCCGAGAGGACCCCACCCATGTCGACGACCCGTCACCTCGTCAACCGTCGCCGCCGGCTGGCCACGACGCCCTCGCGTACGGCGGGGGCCGGGACGGAGCCGGGTTACGAACCGGCCGCCGCGGCCACGGACACGGAGACCGAGCCCGAACCGCGGGCAGCGGCAGGCGCCGCCGCCCGCGACACGGCTGCCGCCGACCCGGATGCACCCGAAGCCGCCACCGGGCCCGCTCCCGCCGCCCCGACGGAGGCCTCCCGCCCCACCGCCGCCGGCCTCCGCCGCACGCTGCCCGCCGTGCTCTGCGCGCTCACCGTGCTCCTCGGGGCCTTCGCCGCCTGGGCGTTCGCCTCCGCCGACAACCTGCGGGACGAGCCCGCCCGGCAGAACACCGCGCTCACCGACATCGGCCGGACCAGTGAGGTGAAGGGCCGGATCAGTGAGGCGGTCGGCGCGGTGTTCAGTTACGACTACGCCTCGCCCGCCCGGTCCGACCGCGCGGCGAGCACCTATCTGACCGGCCGGGCCGTGCGGCAGCACAAGGACATGCTCGCCGACGTACGGGAGCAGGCTCCGGAGCAGAAGCTCGTCCTGACGACCACCGTCACCGAGAGCGGGGTCGAGTTCCTCGACGGCGACCGCGCCCGGCTGCTGATCTTCGCGGACCAGAGCAACACCCGTACCGGCAAGGACGAGGAGACGACGTACGCGGCGGCCATGTTCGCCGTGGACGCCGTCCGCCGAGGGGACGCCTGGCTGATCGCCGCGATCGACACGTTCACCCGCTGAGACCTGAGGGAGCACCCATGAGCTTCAACCGCACGGTGCGCCGCCGGCTCGGCACCACGGCCACCGCCGTCGCCGCGATGACCGCGCTCACCGCGTCCCAGGCCCCGGGGCTCACGCTGCCCGAGCCCCGGCCGGAGAAGGCGGCGTCCTCCGACGACGTCGTATGGACCGAGGTGCCGGGCGACGACGTCTACCACACCGAGTTACCGCCGTTGCGGTCCCCGAAGCCGCCCGCGCCCCCGAAGCCCGGGGCGAAACCCGATCCGCTGCCGGCCCGGTCCTGGTCCGAGGCGGGCATCCCGGCCACCGTGCTGGCCGCCTACCGAAAGGCCGCGAGCATGGTCGGCCGCAGCGATCCTGGCTGCGGGCTGCCGTGGCAACTGCTCGCGGCGATCGGCAAGGTCGAGTCCGGACAGGCGTCCGGCGGCCGGGTCGACGCGCGCGGGACGACGCTCGCCCCGATCCTCGGTCCCGCGCTCGACGGCAACGGCTTCGCGCTGATCCGGGACACCGACGCGGGGGCGTACGACGGCGACCGTACATTCGACCGGGCCGTCGGGCCGATGCAGTTCATCCCGTCCACCTGGGCGGCCTGGGGCGCGGACGGCAACGGCGACGGCCGCCGGGACCCGAACAACATCTACGACGCGGCGCTCGCCGCCGGGCACTACCTCTGTGCCGGTCCGCGCGATCTGACCCGCCGAGCCGACCTGGACCGGGCGATCCTCAGCTACAACCGCTCCGACACCTATCTGCGGACGGTGCTGTCCTGGCTGGACTTCTACCGCACGGGCAGCCACCCGGTCGCCGACGGCGAGGGCGTCCTCCCGGTCAGCCCCGGCCCGGGCGGGAAGACGCGGCCAGGGGCCCCTGTCGGTGGTCCCGGCGCTCCCGAACCGCCCGGCAAGGGCGGCGGAGGCGTCGTTGTCGGACCGCAGCCGACCCGGCCGCCGAGTCCGACCCCCACGCCCCGTCCCACGGGCCCCGGCTCCCCGAGTCCCAGCCCCGACCCGACGGACCCGGGCCCCGACCCCACCGACCCCGGTCCGGGCCCCGGCCCCGACCCCACCGACCCGGGCCCCGGCCCGACGGACCCGGGCCCGAGTCCCAGCCCCGACCCGACCGGGCCCACCACACCGCCGGACCCCGGCGAGACCGACCCGGGCTGCCCCGACCCCGGCGACACCCCGTCCCCCTCCCCGTCGGATTCCGCGCCGGCCGGGGGGACGTCAGGCGTCCGGGAGGAACCCGGCGACCCCTGCGCGCCGACCGACGGGGCCGCCGCCTGAGACCGAGGGGCGGGCCTTCCCCGGGGCCGGCCCCTCAGAACAGGGCCACGACGGCCACGATGCGCTTGCCTTCCCCGTGCGGGGTGACGGACACCTCCGAGGCCAGCCGACGGACCAGCGGCCAGCCGTAGCCGCCTTCGCCGAGTTGGGCCCCGCGCTGTTCCCGCACCACGGGGAAGCCCGGATCCGCGTCGTCGACCGTGATGCGGAGCCCCTTCTCGGTGATCCGCGCCGAGAAACCGGTGAGGCCACCACCGTGCCGGACGGCATTGGTCACCAGCTCCGAGGTGATCAGCAGAGCGTCCGCCACCACCACGTCCGACTGGGACTCCCCGGCCAGCGAGCAGAACTCGGATGCCAGCAGTTCTGCGACGGCGTCTCGCGCCTCGGCAGCGCTGCCGGGCGTCCGCGCTGCCGCGCCGACGGGGTCCGACGCGACCGCGGTGCGACGCACGGGAGCTGCGTTGCTCACGCCCGTACCTCCTTTCGCGCGTTGGTCGCTCGCTCGCCCCGCGGGTCCGGCGAAGACGCCGACCGGACGGGGCGCGGTGCATGGTCGGCGGGTCGAACTGTCAGCGTGTCCCGAACCGCCGGATTCATGTCTGCTTCATGTCCGCGGGAAATTTCCCGGTGCCGCCGGGCCCATTGCGGACTCCGTCGATAAATACGTGAGTGATATTCCGCTTTGCCCGGGTACCCGGGCTGCATAGGGCCCGGGGAGGGCTCTTCTCGTTTCAGGGAGGGAAAACGATGAAGAAGGTCATGCTGGTCGCGGTTTCGGTCTCTTTGGGTGCGGCGGCGCTGGTGGGGTGCGGGGGGAATGGGGGATCCGGTGAAACGTTCGACGGAAAGAGCGCGGACACCATCGCGGCGGACGCGGTCAAGGCGACGCGGGACGCGAAATCCGTCCGTATCGCGGGAAGCGTGCGACAGCCGGGTGGAAACGAGATCGCCCTCGACTTCCACATCGACGATCAGGACCGGTGTACGGGCACGATGACCGGCCAGGGCGCGAAGGCGGACGTCCTCCAGGTCGGACAGAGCGTCTATGTGCGGGGTGACGAGAAGTTCTGGAAGAACAGCCTGAAGGGCCGGCCCGGCACGGATGACGTGGTCAAGCAGGTGCAGGGCAAGTGGGTGGAGTCCGAGCAGGGGCAGTCCGGCATGGAGGGGATGTGCGACAAGCAGACTTTCCTGGCCTCGATGGACGGTGACAAGTCCGAGCGCGAGGGAATGAAGAAGGGGGATACCACGGAGGTGGACGGGCAGCCCGCGCTGATTCTCGAGAAGAAGCAGTCGAACGGTGAGAAGATCACCATGTACGTGGCCACCGAGGGCGAGCCCTATGTCCTCAAGACGGTGACGGAGGGCGGGGACGCGCCGGGTGAGGTGGTGCTGAGCGACTTCGGCAAGAAGGTCGACGCGCAGAAGCCCGCCGCCGAGGACGTGGTCGACCCGAAGAAGATCACCGCGTGACACCCGTCCCGCGCCCCGGGAAATGTCCGGCCCCCGGGAAAGGGAATTGCTCAAGCGTGCGATTCTCTTGTTCTCCTGTTCGAGCGACTTCTGGTTGACGAATCCTGGTTCTCCACCGGCCCGGTGGAGAACCAGGATTCGCTGCGTCAGGAGGGGTGGGCTCACGCCTCTTCAGGGTGGTTGCCCGGCCCGTGCGCCCGGCCGGTCAGCGGCGTCGGCGAGAGAACCGCCTGCTCCTCGCCGGGCTCCAGCAAGGTGTCCGCCGGACCCACGATCAGCGGATCCGGGGGTCCGATGGTCTTCTCGTCCTTGCTGTCGTAGTCGAGACGCCACAGCAGGCTGCGCATCGCCTCCAGCCGGCCGCGCTTCTTGTCGTTGTTCTTGACCACGGTCCAGGACGCGTACTCGGTGTCCGTGGCCCGGAACATCGCGACCTTCGCGGCCGTGTACTCGTCCCACAGGTCCAACGAGGCCACGTCGGTGGGCGACAGCTTCCACTGGCGGACCGGGTCGACCTGCCGGATCGCGAACCGGGTCCGCTGCTCGCTGCGCGAGACCGAGAACCAGAACTTCACCAGCAGCACCCCGTCCTCGACGAGCATCCGCTCGAACTGCGGGGCCTGCCGCAGGAAATGCTCGTACTGCTCGGTGGTGCAGAAGTCCATCACCCGCTCCACACCGGCCCGGTTGTACCAGGAGCGGTCGAAGAAGACGATCTCCCCGGCGGTCGGGAGCTGGGCCACATAGCGCTGGAAGTACCACTGCCCGCTCTCCCGCTCGGTGGGCTTCTCCAGGGCGACCACACGCGCGCCACGCGGGTTGAGCCGCTCGGTGAACCGCTGGATGGTCCCGCCCTTGCCCGCGGCGTCACGGCCCTCGCACAGGACCACCAGCCGCTGCCCGCTCTCCCGGACCCAGCGCTGGAGCTTGAGCAGTTCGATCTGGAGGACGCGCTTGTCCCGCTCGTATTCCTTGCGGCGCACCCGCCGGTCGTACGGGTAGTTCTCCCGCCACGTCTCGATCGGGCGGCCCTGATCGTCCAGCAGAACGGGCTGCTCGGGACGCCGGCCGTCCACGGTCAGCCCTTTCAGCAGCTCCGCGGGGTCGGTGTTCGGTCCTTCGGTCATCGCCCTGTCCCCGTTCGCCTCGACATCAGCCGGTGCGGGAGAGGGCCCACCCGCGACGGGGTGGGCCCTCTCCCGCACCGGAACGTGCCCCGAAGGCCGCCGTCCATGCCCGCGACCGGTGGCACGGCGGCCCGGTCAGCCGCCCGCCAGCACCTCGGAGAGATCGTAGGAGACGACCTCCTCCAACTGCGTGTACGTACAGTCTGCCGGAGACCGGTCCGGCCGCCACCGACGGAACTGGGTGGTGTGCCGGAACCGGTCGCCCTCCATGTGGTCGTAGGCCACCTCGCACACCCGCTCGGGGCGCAGCGGCACCCAGGACTGGTCCTTCTTGCCCGTCCAGCGGTTCTGCGTCCCGGGCAGCCGGGACTGCTCGTGGGCCGCCGCGTCCGCCCAGGCGCCCCACGGGTGCTCGGTGAACTCGCAGCGCATCGGGGCGAGTTCCTCGGCGAGTTCGGCGCGCCGCTTCATCGGGAAGGCCGCGCAGACCCCGACGTGCTGGAGCACGCCGTCGGCCCCGTACAGGCCGAGCAGGAGCGAGCCGACGACCGGGCCGCTCTTGTGCTCGCGGTAGCCGGCCACCACGACGTCGGCCGTCCGCTCGTGCTTGATCTTGTACATCGCCCGGGCGTCGGGCCGGTAGGGGAGGTCGAGCGGTTTGGCCACGATCCCGTCGAGCCCGGCCCCCTCGTAGCGGTCGAACCACTCCCGGGCGATCTCGATGTCCGTGGTGGACGGGGCGAGGAGCACGGGCGCGGACGCGCCGGAGAGCGCCGCCCGCAGCACCTCCCGCCGGTCCGCCTGCCGGGTGGCGAGAAGGGAGGTGTCGTCGACCGCGAGGGCGTCGAAGGCGATGAAGCTCGCAGGGGTCTGCTCGGCGAGCATCCGCACCCGGGAGTCCGCCGGATGGATGCGCTCGCTGAGCCGTTCGAAGTCGAGCCGCCCCTCGTGCGCGATGACGATCTCCCCGTCGATCACACAGCGCGGCGGGAGGTTGTCCCGCACGGCGTCGACCAGGTCGGGGAAGTAGCGGGTCAGCGACTTGCCCGTACGGCTGCCGATCTCGACCTCGTCGCCGTCCCGGTACACGATCGCCCGGAAGCCGTCCCACTTCGCCTCGTAGGCCATGCCCGGCGGGATCTTGGCCACCGACTTGGCGAGCATCGGCTTGATGGGCGGCATCACCGGCAGGTCCATGGCCCGATTCTGGACCGCGCACCCACCCATGTCTCCCGATGTGCGGCATATGTGCGACCGGCCTACGGTGGCCGTCATGGGAGCAGCGGTGGAGCTGGACGCGGGCGGACGGGCCGTGAGGCTGTCCAACCCGGACAAGGTGTACTTCCCGGAGAAGGGCTACACCAAGAGGGACGTGGCCGAGTACTTCCTGGCCGTCGGCCCCGGGATCACCCGCGCCATCAATCACCGTCCGACCACCCTCCAGCGCTTCGTGGACGGGGTGGAGGGCGACTTCTTCTACCAGAAGCGTGCCCCGAAGAACCTCCCCGAGTGGATCCCCACCGCCAAGATCGCCTTCCCCAGCGGCCGTCCCGCCCACGAGATCTGCCCGACCGAGCTCGCCGCCGTGATCTGGGCCGCCAACCTCGGCACCCTCACCTTCCACCCCTGGCCGGTGCGGGCCGGGGACACCGACCACCCGGACGAGCTGCGCATCGACCTGGACCCGCAGCCCGGCACCGACTACGCCGACGCCGTCACCGCCGCCCACGAGCTGCGCTCGGTCCTGGAGGACCACGGCGTACGCGGCTGGCCCAAGACCTCCGGGGGGCGCGGGATGCACGTCTTCGTGCCCATCGAGCCCGCCTGGACCTTCGTCGAGGTGCGGCGCGCCGCCATCGCCGCCGGGCGCGAGCTGGAGCGGCGGATGCCCGAGCGGGTGACGACCGCCTGGTGGAAGGAGGAGCGCGGCGAACGGATCTTCGTCGACTTCAACCAGACCGCCCGCGACCGCACCATCGCCTCCGCCTACTCGGTACGCCCCTTCCCGCACGCCCCGGTCTCCGCGCCGCTGCGCTGGGAGGAGATCGACGACGCCGAACCGCGCGACTTCGACATCGTCACGCTTCCGGCGCGCTACGCCGAGGTGGGCGACGTCCACGCCGACATGGACCAGGAGGCGTTCCGGCTCGACGGGCTGCTGGAACTGGCCGACCGGGACGAGAAGGAGCGCGGCCTCGGCGACATGCCGTACCCGCCGGAGTACCCGAAGATGCCCGGCGAGCCCAAGCGCGTCCAGCCCAGCCGGGCCCGCCACGACGACGACGGTGAGATGGCGTGAGCGAGGGCGGCCACCGGCACGGCGCACACGGGCGGCCACTCACCCCGCGCGAGCGCTGGGAGGCGTACAAGAACAGCCCGTTCCTTCCCGCGACCGTCCTCGTCCTGATCGTCGCCGCGGCGGCCGGTCTCTTCGCCGGCTCCTACACCTACGCGATGGCGAACCCCACTCCGCACCGGATCCCGGCGGCCCTCGTCACCCAGCCGGAGGTGGAGCGGGGCGAGGCGTTCGTCGTGGGGATGGAGAAGGCCCTCGACGCCTCGCTCGAACTCCACGACTACCCGGACGTCGCCGACGCCCGCCGCGCCCTCGACGAGCAGAAGGTCTTCGCCATCGTGCGCGCGTCCGACGGGGGAGTCGCACTCGACGTGGCCGCGGCCTCGGGCGCTTCCGTGGCCGAACTGCTGGGTGAGGCGGGGCTGAAGGTGGGTGACGCCACCGGCGTCGAGGTCACCGTCCGGGACGTCAAGCCGCTCCAGCAGGGCGACCCGCGCGGGCTCGCCCTGTTCTACATCTCGCTGGCCGCCGTGATCATGGGCTTCCTCGGCGCGATCCAGCTCAGCGTGCACGCCCATGGCCTGAACCCGGCCGAGCGCATCGCGTTCACCGCCGCGTACGCCCTGCTCGGCGGGTTCGCCATCGCGGCGGCCGTCGACTGGTGGCTCGGGGCGGTGGATCTGCCGTTCGTGCAGTCCTGGCTGATCCTGGCCTTCACGATGTTCACCTCCGGCATGGTCTTCACGATGTTCAACACCCTGATGGGCCGCTGGGCGATGATCCCCACCTGGGGCGTCATGGTGCTGCTCGGCAACCCGTCATCCGGCGGGGCGGTCTCCTGGCCGCTGCTGCCCTCGGCGCTCGGACACATCGGCCGCTGGCTGCCGCCGGGCGCGTCCGTCAACGCCCAGCACACCGCCGTGTACTACCAGGGCCACCAGTTCGTCTTCCCGTACCTGGTGCTCGCCGCCTGGGCGCTGGTCTCCTGCACGGTCTTCTGGGTGTGGCGGCACCGACACCCAGGTGGCCGCGCCCGCACGCCTGAGCATGCGGCCGCGGCCACCTGAGACCTTCTCCTTACGGCTTACAGCTCCTTGATGCGGATGTCGCGGTACGAGATGACGTCGGTGACGCCGTGGACCTGGAGCCCGATGTGACCGGAGGCGAACCGCCGGCCGTCGGTGCCCGGGTCGTCGCCCCGCGGCGGCTCGAAGAGCTGACCGCCGGTGTTGTCGAACTCGTTGATCAGGACACCGTTGCGGTAGATCTCGTAGTGCTGGCCGACCACCTTGATCTCGTAGTCGTTCCAGGTGCCCTTGGGCGTGACCCCGGCGCCGCCGAGGCCCACCCGGTCGAATCCGTAGACCGAACCGGTCTTGTACATGTCGCCGTCCGGCCGGTCGTTGACCTGGATCTCATGGCCGTACTTGATGGCGACCCACTCCGGACGTGACTCCTCCGGGTGGTCGTGGACCTTCGGGAAGCGGACGAAGACCCCGCCGTTGGCGTTGCCGCTGCCGGGGGCGTCGTCCCGCCACTGGAGCTTGAGCGAGTAGTCGCCGTAGGCCCGGTTCGGCAGCCACAGCATGCCCATCCCCTCCACCGTGGTGGAGCTGGTGATCGAGCCCTCCTCCTCGTTCAGCTCGAACTTGCCGCCGCCGACCTGCTCCCACTTGGCGAGCGAGGCCGCCGTGCCGTCGAAGAGCTTGGTGTAGCCCTCGGACTGGCCCGGCTTGCCGATGCCCGACTGCTTGGCGGCCTGGTTGATGGCCTTGCGCTCGCGCTGGTCGATCACGCCGTCCGTCTGCAGCTTGTCGAGGACCGCCTTCACGTGCTTGAGGAACAGCGCGTTGGAGGACCAGTCCTTCTCGTCCTCGATCAGCTCGTTGATCGTGCAGCGGTTACGGGTGATCCGGTTCGGGACGCCCGTGTCGACCGTGCCGACGAAGACGGTGTGCCGCTCGTCGAACTCCGCGCAGTTCGGCGCGGGGACCCCGCCGCCCTGGGCGATGGTGAACGACACCTTCTTCGACTCGGAGGTGTTGCCCGCCTTGTCCGTCGCCCGGTGGGCGACGGAGTGGTGGCCGACGCGGTCGACGATCACCGGGGTGGTGTAGGCGAGGTACGGTCCACCGTCGAGGCTGTACTCGACCTTGTCCACGCCCGAGTCGTCGTCGGTCGCGGTGACGGTGGCCTTGGCGCTGGTGATGAACGCGCCGTCGCTGTTCTTGTCGCCCTCGACCTTCACCGAGGTCTCCGGAGCCGTCTGGTCCTGCGACGGCGGCTCCACCACGGTGAACTCGACGGTCTTCTCGTCCGCGACGTTGCCCGACCGGTCGGTGGCCCGGTAGCGGACGGTGTGCTCGCCCACCTCGTGGACCATCACGGGCGCGGTGTAGGGCTGCCACGCGCCGTCCGCGCCGAGCGCGTACTCGATGGTGTTGACGCCGGACCCGGTGTCGGACGCGGTCACGGTGACCGTGGCCATGCCCAGGTACGCACCCGCGTCGTCCTTCTCGCCGGTGACGGTCGCCGAGGTCTCCGGCGGCGTCTCGTCGTCGGTCGGCGGGGCGGCCACCGCGAAGTCGACGGATTTCTCCTCGGCCGCGTTGCCCGCCTTGTCGGTGGCCCGGTAGCGGACCGTGTGGTCGCCGACCTCGTCCACCACGACGGGCGCGGTGTAGGGCTGCCACGCGCCGTCCGCGCCGAGCGCGTACTCGATCGTGTCGACGCCGGAGCCCGCGTCGGTGGCCTCGACGGTCACCGACGCCTGCCCGATGTACGCGCCGTCGCCGTTCTGGTCGCCGTCGACCTTCGCCGAGGTCGCCGGGGCCTCGGTGTCATCGCCGCCCCCGCCCTCGGTGACGGTGAGCACGCCCTTCATCTGCCCGTGTCCCGGGATCGTGCAGGAGTAGAGGTACGTGCCGGGAGTGAGCGTGACCTCGACGCTGTGCTTGCCGCCTTCCGCGTCACTCGGGTTGGCCAGGATGTTCAGCTGGACGTCCTGGTTGTGCTCCGGGTCCGACGTGCTGAACGTCAGCGTGTGCGGCATGCTCGTCGTGTTGCCGGTGGCCGTGCTGTTCTCGAAGACGATGGTCGCCTTGCCGGCCACCGCCGTCTCGGGCGCGGTCAGATAGCGGTCGATCGGGTCGCCCGCGGTCCAGTTCAGCACCTGGTCGGCGGCCTTGGCCTCGGGAGCGTCGCCGCCCTTTCCGTACGCGGCCGTCGAGGTCAGCCCGAGGACCATCAGGAGGGAGGCCAGCAGGGCCACCCAGAAGCTCGGCGGACGATGCCGCCTGCGTGCGAGGTACGGACGCTGTCTCACTTCGCCGCCGCCTTGTCCACGAGATCCGCGGCGGCCGGCGTCGCGCCGCCGCCCTTGTACGACACGCGCCACAGCGCGGACTTGGAGTCGGAGGTGAAGAACCCGCGCCCGTAGTCCAGGACGTACAGCGAACCGTCCGGGGCGAACTTCCAGTCCATCAGGTTGCGGATGCCGTCCGCTCCGACCGGGATGATCTTCTTCAACGACTCGGCGTGCGTGGGCAGTCCGCCCTTGCCGACCGTCTTCGGGTCGGTGAGCACGGCGTGCCGGGGCTGGGTGTCGTCGTAGAAGTCACCGACGAACCACTTGCCGTCCCAGTAGGCCGGCCACTTGGCGGCGGACTCGCTCTGCGCGTCGTAGCGGTAGACCGGGCCGTTCATCGTGGCCTGCCCGCCGCCCTTGAGCCAGGGCAGCAGCTGCTTGCCCTCCTCCGGCTTGTAGCTCGGTACGCCGTTGGCGTCGCGCGGGTAGTCGACCCCGCCGCCCTGCGGCGAGTACCAGATGGTGTTCGGGGTCACCGGCGGCAGCTTCACCAGGCCGTCGTTGTTCGGCGACTCGTTCTTCGGAGCCTTGCAGTCGTACCAGCCCAGCGGCTTGGTCGGATCGGGCAGATTGCGGTCCCGGTAGGGCTGGTTGTTGCCCATGCAGTACGGCCAGCCGTGGTTGCCCGCCTTGGTGATCGCGGCGAACGTGTCGTACTTCGCCGGGCCCCAGGTGGTGGACGGCGCACCCGCGTCGGGGCCGACCCAGCCCGCGTACAGCGTGTCCGTCGCGGGGTCGATCGAGATCCGGGCCGGGTTGCGCACGCCCATCACATAGATCTCGCCGCGCGTCTTGCCGCCGCCCTCGTCCGGCTCCTTGCCGGTGAAGAGGTTGCCGGACGGCAGGGTGTACGTGCCGTCGTCCTCCGGGTGGATCCGCAGGATCTTCCCGTTCAGGTTGTTGGTGTTGCCGGCGGTGCGCCGCGCGTCGGCGAAGGAGACGCCCTTGTAGTTCGGCTGCGGGTTGTTGCCGGAGTAACCGTCGCTGAAGCCGGAGGAGTTGTTGTCACCGGTCGCGATGTACAGGTTGTCCTGCGAGTCCCACGCCAGGCCGCCGCCCGCGTGGCAGCAGCTGTTGATCTGCACGGGCCAGCCCAGCAGCACCTTCTCCGATGCCAGGTCCAGCTTGCCGGTCGCGGAGTCGAAGGTGAAGCGCGAGACCTGACGGGTCGCCATGCGCTTGTCGCGGTCGATCTTCGCGTGCGGGGTGTAGTGCAGGTAGACCCAGCCGTTGGAAGCGAAGTCGGGGTCCAGCTCGATGCCGAGCAACCCCTCCTCGTTCTTGACCAGTTCGTCGCCGCCGCCCTTGTTGCCGAAGACGTCCAGCGCACCGGCCAGGGTGACCTTCTTGGTCTTCGGGTCGTAGACGTGGACTTCGCCCTTGCCCTTGCCGATGTTCGGGTCGGCCCAGTCGGTGACGACCGGCTTGGAGCTGTCGGCCCCACCGCGCCCGATGTAGAAGGCCCGCCCGTCCGGCGCGGTCACCAGGCCGTGCGGCTCGCCGATCTGGTCGTTCTGGCCCGGCTGGTTGGGCTGGGTGACGCGCTCGGCCGCGTAGTTGGAGGTGATCGTCGCCTTGCAGTCGGCCTGCGCGGTCCGGTTCGTCCAGGACAGCGCCCCGCGCAGGTGGTCCCGGAAGTCGGTCTCCGCGAAGCTGTCCGCCGTGCCGCCCATCGCGGTGTAGAAGGACCGGCCGCCGTCGTAGTCGCGGCACCAGGAGACCGGATGGTCCCAGCCGTTGGCGCTCTCACCCGGCTTGTACGTCAACTCCCGTACGCGCGCCACGGTGTGGACGTCACCGGACGGGTTCTTCGTCCAGTTCAGCCACTTGTCGGGACGCTTCCACTCCAGCGGCAGGCTCTTGGTGGCCGGGTGGACCCGGTCCCCGATCTCCACGGTCGCCCGCTGTACGGACGCCGGGCCCTTCGCCGCGGGCCGGGCCCCGACCAGACCGGTGAACCAGTCCGAGTACGGCTCGGTGCGCGCCGCGTCATGGACGCCGAGGAAGCCGCCGCCGGCCTCCATGTACGCCTCCAGGCCCGCTTCCTGCTCCGGGTCGAGGACGTCGCCCCCGCCGGTCAGGAAGACGACCGCGTGGAAGGAGCCGAGCCGCTTGCCGTTGGTGAAGACCTTCGGATCGGCGGTGGCCACGGTGGTGAACCGCTGTGCCTCCGGGCCGGTCTGCCCGATCTTCTCGATGGCCGCGATCCCGGCGTCGGTGTACGGCGCCTCGTCGCCCGCCGAGGCGTGGAAGACCAGCACCTTGACCTGGTTCTTCGCCCCCGGCGGGGACGGCAGGGACAACGTTGTCGCCATCTTCTCGACCAAGGCCCGGTCCGGCGACTGATCCGCGCTGGCCGGGCCGCCGCTGCCCAGCATGGACACGGTCAGTGCGCCGGCCGCCACGGCCGCCGCGAGGCCGCGTCGTGATCTGGACCGGTGATGTGATGCGCGCTGCATGTGGTCACCCACCCCTCTGTGGTCACTGCACCTCTCGGTGACTGTGGCTTGCTCACTCTTCGTCAGGAGCGCGGGACTCGACGGCTCTTGACTCACTACCTCTTGATTCACTGCGACAGCGCACGAAGCTAGACCTCTTTTCGCGGTCCGCCAATAGCTACGGCAGCAATCGCACGAACTTTGTCCTGAGTGTGGATAAACGGAGTGGCCCCGGCTACGGTGTGGCCCGTTCCGGGGATCCCGTGAGCCCCGTTCCGTACCGGCGACGTCGCCAGTTTCCTTATCGCAGTGGGGAGTTCGACATGGACCGAAGGACCTTCAGCCGGCGGATGCTGGTCGGTGGCGCGGCGGCGGCCGCCACGGGGGTGACATCGTTGTCGCTCGGGGCGGTGGAGGCCAGCTCGGCCGAGAACCCGCCGCGTACGGCCCCGGCGGGCGGCGTCACACGCCGACTGAAGATGTACGCCGAGAAGTTGCCCAACGGCGAGCTGGGGTACGGCTTCGAGAAGGGCAAGGCCTCGATCCCCGGCCCCCTCATCGAGCTGAACGAGGGCGACACTGTCCACATCGAGTTCGAGAACCTCACCGACGTCGACGCCAGCCTTCATGTGCACGGCGTGGACTACGACATCGCCAACGACGGCACCCGGATGAACAAGAGCCACGTCGAACCCGGCGGCACCCGCACCTACACCTGGCGCACCCACGCCCCGGGCCGCCGCAAGGACGGCAC
Organism: Streptomyces sp. NPDC058576; assembly: GCF_042718715.1. NCBI lineage: Bacteria > Bacillati > Actinomycetota > Actinomycetes > Kitasatosporales > Streptomycetaceae > Streptomyces > Streptomyces sp. NPDC058576. The sequence goes on from NZ_JBHXPF010000003.1 coordinate 255,742, forward strand.
CTACGAGCCGGGCAGCGCGGGCTACTGGCACTACCACGACCACGTCGTCGGCACGGACCACGGCACCGGCGGCATCCGCAAGGGGCTCTACGGGCCGGTCGTCGTGCGCCGCAAGGGCGACATCCTGCCCGACCAGACGTGCACGGTCGTCTTCAACGACATGATGATCAACAACAAGACGGCCCACAACAGCGTCAACTTCGAGGCCACGGTGGGTGACCGGCTCGAATTCGTGATGATCACGCACGGCGAGTACTACCACACCTTCCACATCCACGGTCACCGCTGGGCGGACAACCGGACCGGCATCCTCACCGGCCCCGACGACCCCAGCCGGGTGATCGACAACAAGATCTGCGGGCCCGCCGACTCGTTCGGCCTCCAGATCATCGCGGGCGAACGCGTGGGCGCGGGGGCGTGGATGTACCACTGCCACGTCCAGAGCCACTCCGACATGGGGATGGCGGGACTCCTGCTGGTCAAGAAGGCCGACGGCACGATCCCGGGGTACGACCCCCACCACCACACGGCCGGAGGCACGGAGAGGAAGACCGGGGAGAAGGCCGACGGGAAAGCCGAGAAGAAGAGCGCGGACCGGGCCGCCGCGAAGGACGCCGAGGCGGGTGCGGGGGAGCACCAGCACTGACCCCGTCCGTCACGGGGCCCGCGGAGGGGGCGGGCCCGGTCGGGGACGTTCCCCGTCGCCCGCCAGCCGCTGCTGCTCCTCCTCGACGATGCGCCGGGCCAGCTCGGCGTCGGAGACGTCGACCGCGTCCGGGGTGGTCTCCGCGAGGTCGCTGCGCCGGGCGTACGCGTCGAAGAGCCGGTCCTTGCGGGCCAGCAGCTCCACCAGGCGCTGGTCGACGCTGTCCGTGGCGAGCAGCCGGTGCACCTGGACCGTGCGCACCTGCCCCATCCGGTGGGCGCGGGCGACGGCCTGGTGCTCCAGGGTGGGCTTGATCTGCGGCTCGCACAGGATGACCACGGAGGCGGCCTGCATGTTCAGGCCCGTGCCGCCCGCCTGGATCTGGCTCAGCAGCACCGCGTGCCCCTCCACCGCGGAGAAGGCGTCGACCAGCTCCTGGCGCCGGGCCGGCGGGACACCTCCGGAGAGCGGCCCGAAGACGTCCGGGCCCAGGGCGTCGCCGACCGCCGCGAGGACCTCGCGGAAGTAGGAGAAGACGACCACCTTCAGACCGTTGTCCCGTGCCTCGCCGACCAGTTCGCGCAGCCGCTCCAGCTTGGCGGAGGTCCCGGGCACGGCGTAGGCGGCCCGGCGCATCCGCATGAACCGCCCGGAGGCGACCTCCTCGCGGTAGGCCTCCCGGTCCTCGGCCCCGAACTCCTCCCACTCGTCCACCTGGACCAGCGCCGGGAGTTCGGCCAGCACGTCCACCTGGTTGCGGCGCAGATAGGCGGGCGCCACGGCCCGCCGGAAGGCCCGCGAACCGGCCGCGCCGTGCGTCGTGCTCACCGACGGCGCGAGTTCGGGGCGCAGTTGGCGCACCAGGCTGCGGAACTCCTCCACCCGGTTCTCCATCGGGGTGCCGGTCAGGAACAGCACCCGCTCCACCTGCTCCGCCCAGCCCGCGACCGCCCGCGACCGGCGGGCCTCGGGGTTCTTCACGAAGTGCGCCTCGTCCACCACCAGCATCCCGGGCCGCACCGCGGCCGCCGCCCCCTCGGGCAGCAGGTGCAGCGCGTCGAAGGTGGTCACCGCGACCCCGCCCGTCTCACGCCAGTCCGCGAACGCCCGGGCGCGCTCGGCCCCGTGCACCGGAACGGCGCGCAGGGTGGAGCGGGCCCGGATCTCCCGGGTCCAGTTGATCAGCACGCTGGCCGGGCACACCACGAGGAAGTGGGTCTCGCCCCGGGCGGCGAGATGGGCGAGGGCGGCGATGGCCTGGACGGTCTTGCCGAGGCCCATCTCGTCCCCGATGACGACCCGCTTCTGCGCCAGCGCGAAGCGCGCACCGAACGCCTGGTAGCCGCGCAGTGACACCCGCAGACGCGTGTCGTCGAGTCGCAGCGCACGCACGCGGTCCGCGATCCCGGCGGGCAGGAACCCCTCGGCGGCGTCCCGGTCGGGACCGCTGCCGGACAGCTCCGCCAACAGGCTGTAGTACTCGGCGGACCGCAGCTCGAAGTCCACCCAGGCCTCGGCGGGCGACGCCGCGGAGCGCAGCAGGTCGGCCGACGCCTGCGCGAAGAGCACCGGCAGCTCCCGCTCCACGGCGTCCGCCACGGCCGATCGCACCGCGTCGACCGCCTCTCGCACCCGAGCCCGCGTCTCCCGCCGGGTGAACAGCATCCGCAGCCTGCTCCCGCCCGGTGCGGCCATCTCCGCCCGCGGGCCCAGCAGTTCGGTCAGCCGCCGGGCCGCGTCCACCGCCCGCCGCGCGTCCGCGCCGGCCATGACCAGCCGGTGCAGGGCGATCACCAGCGCCGTGGACGTGTCGTCCGGTGCGTCCACGTCGATCCGCACCGAGACGGTGTCGCGCACGGCGTGGGCGATCTGCCCGGCGGCGGCCAGCGCCTGGTCGGGGGTGTGCGCGCCGACCCCGGGGATCTGCCGGAGCTCGTAGCGGTCCGTGCGGTGGACCTGGCCGACGGTGCCGAACCCGGCCTGCTCCAGCGCCCCGAGACGCAGCCGCCCCTCCGTGACGTCCTTGAGCCGGGAGACGGGGATGTGGGCCAACTCCCGGACCACCAGGGAGTCGAGGAGCGGATCGAGCACCGAACGTACGGCGGCCACGGCGTTCACCCGGTCCGCCGGCACGGCACGGGCGCTCTCCAGCAGCCGCTCCGCCCGCGCGAGCAGCTCACGGGCCCCGCCACCGGTCGGCACCGTGCTCCCGGCGGCCCCCCGCGCGCGTGTGCTGCCCGCCGCCCCGCTCTGTTTCATGTACGTCCTTCTGTTCCCGAGGGGGTGTCCCGCCCGCCCCGGGACCCCGCTCTTCCGGCTCCTGAGGCCTCCCCGTCATCGTGCCACGCTCCACGGACACCCCCGGCCCGGTCGCGCCGACCGGCGGGCGACGCGCCGGGTCGACGCTTCGCCCCGGCAGGCACCCGCTGCCTACCCTGGGCCGCACGGCGGACGCGATCTGCCGCCGGTGGTCCGCGCCCCGGTCGGCCCCGTGCGGACTGCGGTTGTCAGTGCCCGGTGCCAGACTCGGAACGGAAGCGATCACCCGGCAGCACAGGACGAGCAGGACCACCCGGACGACTGAGGAGCACGCCATGATCAGCCCCACCTTTCTCGACGGAGCGCCCAACTGGGCCGATCTCGGCACCCCCGATCTCGACGGGGCCACCGCCTTCTACCGGGAGCTGTTCGGATGGGCCCTGATCCCCGGCGGCCCCGAGGTCGGTGGCTACGGGATGCTCACCCTGGACGGCCGGTACGCCGGCGGTGTGATGACGGTGTCCGAGGAGGAATCCCCGAGCGCCTGGTCGGTCTCCTTCCAGTCGCCCGACGTCGCCGCCACCGCCGCCGCGGTGCGGCGGGCGGGCGGCAGCGCCGCGTTCGAGCCGATGGACGTCCTGGACTTCGGGAGCATGGGCGGCTTCACCGACCCGGCCGGAGCCTATTTCGGTGTGTGGAAGCCGAAGGAGCACCCCGGCTTCGGCGTCGTCCAGGAGCCCGGCTCGTTCCTCTGGGCCGAGCTGTACACCTCCGACGTCCCGGGGGCAGCCGCGTTCTTCGCCGACGTCTTCGGCTGGGGGACCGACCAGCTGAAGGTGGAGGGCACCGACTACACCTACACCACGATCCACCCGGCCGGCGCGGGCCCGGAGGCGTCGTTCGGCGGCCTGGTCCGGATGGGCGACGTCCCGTCCGAGGCGGCCCGGGGCCCCCACTGGCTGCCGTATTTCGCCGTGGCCGACGTCGACGCCACGGTGGCCGCGGCGAAGCGGCTCGGCGGCACGGAGACCCTGGCCGCCATGGAGGTGCCCGGCGTCGGCAAGATGGCCAACATCGCCGATCCGTACGGGGCGGCCTTCGCGGTCATGAAGCCGGAGCCGAGGCAGTAGGGCCGGCGACCCCGCGACGACTCCGGGGCCGCCCTCGGAGCCTTCGCCGGATTGATGAGTCGTTGATCGGTTGTTTATCGCCACCGGGCACCGTGGGCTCCATGCTGATCAATACCGTGACCGACGACGCACTCGCCTGGCAGGAGACCGCGTTGTGCGCGCAGGCCGGGCCCGAGTTCTTCTTCCCGGCCCCGGGCAGTTCGACCCGCGAGGCCAAGCAACTGTGCAACGCCTGCGAGGGGCGCCTCGCCTGCCTGGAGTACGCCCTCGCCAACGACGAGCGGTTCGGCGTCTGGGGCGGGCTGTCGGAGAAGGAGCGCGAGCGGCTCCGCAGAGAAGGCCGCGACCGGGGCTGAACGCCCCAGGTCGCACACACGCACCATGAACGTCCGGGGTGTTCGGAAAACCCCCTGGGGTGTCCGGCTCGGGCCCGGCACAATCGGGCCATGACCGACGCATCGCCGCTCGTCCTCGCCGCCACTCTGCTCGACGCGCTCGAACCGCTGCCCCATGCCGGCCGTATGAGCGAACTGGCGCTGCGGGCAGGCCGACTGGCCGCCGAGGGGACGTTGCGCGCCGTCCTGGACGAACTGGCGGACGGCGACCCGTACGAGCGCCGGATCGCGGTGATCGCCGCCGCGGTCGGCAGGGACGCCGAGTGGATCGGCCAGCGTCTCGCCGACGAGGACGCCCTGGTGCGCGGGCACGCCCTCCGCGCGGCCCGGACCATCGGGGTGCCGGACACGGCGTACGAGAGGGCCTTCGCCGACGCGCCCGCCGTCGTGCGCCGGCACCTCGTGCGGGCGATCATCGCCGACCGCCGCACCGCGCTCGCCGACCACCTGGTCATCGCGGTGCGCGGCACCCATGGTGACATCGAGGCGGCCCGCCTGCTGCCCGGCTGCTCGGCCGCGACGGTCGAGAGGCTGCTGCCGGAACTGCGGCGCTCGACCGCCTGCTGGTCCTCGCTCGGCCACCACCACCCCGGACCGGTCCTGGACTCCGCCGAGGAGGAGCTGGCGGACCTCCCCGCGGCGGCGCGGGACGCCTGGTGGCAGGATCTCGGGCACCCCCGGGGTGTCGCTGCCGCGATGCCGGCCCTTCCGCACCGGGTGCTCGACCTCCTCGAACGGTTCGGCCCCACCCGGCTCCCGGCCGCCCTGTACGGCTCCTTCGGGCACCTCGTCGCCGCCGACCCGGCCCGTGTCGCCCGGCTCGCCATCAGGCCGGACGTCTGCGCGCAGGTGCACCGCGCGCTCAGCGGCACCCAGCTGCGCCGCCTGGTCCGCGCCCTGCCCGACGCGCTCCTCGTCGAACTGGGCCGCAGCGCGCCGCAACCGGCCGGCCCGCTGCCCCGGATCCTGTGCGCACTGCCGCCCGCCCGCCGAGCCGCACTCCACGAGGCGGTCACCGACGGCAGGGGCGAGGGAGCCTCGGGGGCCACCGTCGACACCCGGCTGCTGGACGCGCTGCCCCGCAACCAGGTAGCCGCCGTGGCGCGGCGGACGGCCGAGCGGGCCCGTGACCGCGGGGCCGACGCGGCGGTCCTCCTCGCCACGTCCTACCTCCCCTTCGACGAGGGACGCGAACAGCTCCTGGCCGCCACCCGCGGACCCGCCGCCGACGACCGCGCCACGGCCTGGTCGCTGCTCGTCGGCAGCGCGGGCCGCTCCGGCGATCCGGCCTCCGCCGCCACCGTGCTGGAGGACCTGCAGCGCCTGCGCAACGAACAGGACCCCGTCCGCTCCGCCGCCCTCACCGCCCTGGCCGGGGTGGAACCCGCCCTGTTCACCGACGCCGTGGAGCCCCTGCTCGACCGCGTCGCCGCCGACGCCGTGGAGGCCCGCGACTCGTCCCCGGCCACCCGCTCCGCCCTCGGCTCGCTGGCCGTCGGCGTGCTGCGCGAGCACGCGGTGACCGGACAGCGCGACCTGCTCAACTGGGCGCTGCGCACGCTGGTCCGGATCACCGGCAGCAGCGGCAGCGCCGACTTCGGCCGCCTGGACCGGACCCTGCGCCGGGGCCAGGAGCACATCGTGTTCGACGCGCTGCGGCCCTGGCTGGAAGCGGGTGCGGAGCGGTCCGACTACGGCCTCGTCCTGGCACTCGCCCGCGCCGTGGGCCGTCGCGCCGACGCCATGCCCGGCCTCCAGGAGCTGCTGTGGCAGGCCGTGAACTACGGCGGGCCCGCGGCTGCCCGGGGCGCGGCGGCCCTCTGGCTCCGGGCCCCGGCCGGCCGCGACGAGCGGGTCGAACGGCTGCTGGCCCGGCACCCGTCCGCCGTCGCGCTCCCGGAGGTCCGGCGCGTCGTGACGGGCCGGCGGACGGACCTGCTGGGGGCGTACCTCGACGGGACGCCGCCCCGGGGCCGGTTCCTCGCCCCCGGCACGCCCTGGACCGTCGAGGCCGCCGGAGCCGAGCGCTGGACGCCCCGTCAGCAGCGGGCCGCACAGCGCGCGGTGGAGCGCACGGTGGCGGACGAGAAGCTGCCGCTCCACCTGCGCACCGCCGCCCTCGGACAGCTCGCCCGCATACCCGGGCGGGGCGCCGACGCCGTACGGCCCTGGACCGACGACCGGGACGTGGTGATCGCCGAGGCCGCGCTCACCGCCCTCACGTACACCGACCGGCCCGCCGACGCCCTGCCCGATCTCCTCGCCCGCGCCGGCGACGACCGGGCGCGCGTCGCCATGTTCGCGGCGGGCCGGGCCGCCGCCTGCACCCGGCCCTCCCGGCTGGCCCCGCTGCTCGCCGCCCGCACGGCTCCCGGCACCGGCAAGGTGACGAGCCGCAAGGAGACGGTCCGCCTCGCCGCCGCCCTGCTGCCCCGCGCGGAGGCGGCCGCCCTCCTCGCCGACGCGTACGCGCAGCCGGATCAGCACCTCGATGTGCGGGCCGCCTGTGTGGCCGCCGGTACGCCGCTGCTCGGCGACGTACGCATGTGGGAGGCGACGAAGGACGCGGCGGGCGGCGAACGCGCGCTGCGGGTGGCGGTGCTGCGGGCGCACCCGACGGAGCTGGACCCGGCTCTGCGGCCGCGCTACGCGCGGCTGATCCAGGACGTGTGCCGCACCGAGGACGACACGCTGGCCGCCCTCGCCCACACCGCGCTGGTCCCCTGGCTGCCGTGGGCCCCGCAGGCGGCGGCGGTCCTGGTCGAGGCGGTCACCGACCTGGACCGGCGGGGCAGGTGGCGCTCGGCCGCCGACGCCCTCGTGGACGCGGCCCGGACCACTCCGGACGCGCTCGGGGCCCTGAACCGCGTCCTGTCCCTGCTGGCCACGGGGGAGACGGCGGACGACGCGGGGGCGGAGCGGGACCGGCCCGCCCGCCGCCGGATCGGCCATCTGGCCAGAACGCTGACGCTGCGGACCGGCCCGAACAACCGGCAGGGCGCGGCGGTGCTCGCGGAGGCGGGCCGGACCCTGGCCGCCCACCGCGACCTCGTGCCGGACGCCGTCGCCCTGCTAGCGCGCTCGCTGGACCTGGCGGCGGACCCGGACCCGCTGCACACCGGGCTGGTCGAGCTCGCCGCCCTGCACACCGGCCGCCCGGCGCTCGCGGCCAGGACCGCGCAGACCGTCGGCAGGCGGGTCGTCGGACACCCGGGGACGGAGGCCGGCGACCCCGGCACCCTGCTGCTCGTCGTCGCTCGCCTGGCGGCGACGGGAGACCCTGCCGAGGGCCTGCTCGCGGCCGAACTCACCGTGGCGTGCGGCCTGCGCACCGGGTGGACCGGACCGTGGCGCACCCAGCTGCGGATGCTCCGCCAGCACTCCTCGGACGACGTACGCGACGTGGCCTACGCCGAGGCCACGGCAGAGGAGTGACGGCACGGGCACGGGGAACGAGCGCGCGCCGCCGGGGCGCCGGCCGGGGGTCAGGCGCGGTCGCGTGCCACCATCCGGGCCTTGCGGGCGGCGAGCTTCTCGTCGAACTTCGAGGCCTCGCTGTCCAGCCCGCCCATGTACAGACCCAGCTCCTCCTGGGCCTTCGCACCCTCCGGGCCGAGCCCGTCGATGTCCATGACCTTCAGGAAGCGCAGCACGGGCTGGATCACGTCGTCGTGGTGGATGCGCATGTTGTAGATCTCGCCGATCGCCATCTGCGCGGCGGCCCGCTCGAAGCCGGGCATGCCGTGTCCGGGCATCCGGAAGTTGACGACGACGTCGCGCACGGCCTGCATGGTCAGGTCCGGGGCCAGCTCGAAGGCGGCGCCCAGGAGGTTGCGGTAGAAGACCATGTGGAGGTTCTCGTCGGTCGCGATCCGGGCCAGCATCCGGTCGCAGACCGGGTCGCCGGACTGGTGGCCGGTGTTGCGGTGCGAGACGCGGGTGGCCAGCTCCTGGAAGGCGACGTACGCGACGGAGTGCAGCATCGAGTGCCGGTTGTCCGACTCGAAGCCCTCCGCCATGTGTGCCATGCGGAACTGCTCCAGCTTGTCCGGGTCCACGGCGCGCGAGGTGAGCAGGTAGTCGCGCATCACGATGCCGTGGCGGCCCTCCTCGGCGGTCCAGCGGTGCACCCAGGTGCCCCACGCGCCGTCGCGGCCGAACAGGGAGGCGATCTCGTGGTGGTAACTGGGGAGGTTGTCCTCGGTGAGGAGGTTCACCACGAGAGCGATCTTGCCGATGTCGGTGACCTTGGACTGGTCCGGCGACCAGGCGTCGCCGTCCTCGAAGACGCCGGGGAAGTTGCGGCCGTCGGAGAACGGCACGTACTCGTGAGGCATCCAGTCCTTGGCTACCTTGAGATGGCGGTTGAGTTCCTTTTCCACCACCTCTTCCAGCGCGTACAGCAGCTGGGCGTCGGTCCACGCCTTCGAACTGCCGAGGTGGGGAGAGGTGATCGTCACGGGGAGCTCCTGGGGACGGGAGAATTACCTACGGCTTCGTAGGTTACGTGACCGTAGGTTAAGGCGACGGTAAGGCCAAAGCCAAGCCTGTCCCCGGCAAGGGCGGGCTACACAGAGTCATCGTCACAGGTGAAAAGGTGCGTGAGACACGCCTCGGAGCCTTCAGTGACCCCCTTTTCACCGCTCCTTCCACCGCTCCGGATCCGGTGATTCCACCCCCGGATCCCGGCGCAAGTATCGGCCCGTGACGGATGTCGGGTGCGCGAGCAGATCGGCGGGCGTCCCCTCGAACACCAGCTCTCCGCCGCCCTTGCCGCCGTCCGGACCGAGGTCGATCACCCAGTCCGCCCGCTTGACCACATCCAGGTTGTGCTCCACGCAGATCACCGTGTTCCCCGCGTCGACCAGCCGGTCCAGCAGATCCACCAGCGCGCCCGTGTCCGCCAGGTGCAGTCCGGTCGTCGGCTCGTCCAGCACGTACACGCTGGAGGTGCGGTGCAGCTGGGTGGCGAGCTTGATCCGCTGGCGCTCGCCGCCGGAGAGCGTGCTGAGCGGCTGGCCGAGCGTCAGGTAGGTGAGGCCGACCTCGTCGAGCGTACGCAGCTTCCTCAGCAGCGCGCGGTCCTCGAACATCCCGACCGCCCGTGCCGCCGTCATCTCCAGTACGTCCACGATCGACCGGCCGGCGACCCGGTGCTTCAGCACGTCGTCGTGGAACCGGCGGCCCTCGCACTCCGGGCACGTCGTGGTGACCGGATCCATGAACGCCAGATCCGTGGAGATCTCACCGCGCCCCGAACAACCCGCGCAGGCCCCGGCGGAGTTGAAGCTGAACAGCCCCGCGTCCACGCCGTTCTCCCGGGCGAACACCTTGCGGATGGCGTCCAGCGCCCCGATGTACGAGGCGGGGGTGGAGCGCGACGAGGCGGTGATCGCGCTCTGGTCGATCACCACCGCCTCCGGGTACGCCGCCGTGAACACCCGCGACACCAGCGTCGACTTCCCGGACCCCGCCACCCCCGTCACCGCGGTCAGCACCCCGGCCGGGAACGACACGTCCAGACCCTTGAGGTTGTACAGATCGGCCCCGTGCACCGGAAGCCGTCCGACGGGGGAGCGCACGGTCCCCTTGAGCGGGGTGCGGCGGCGCAGCGACCGGCCGGTGAGCGTATCGGCCTCGCGCAGCCGCTCGAACGGCCCCTCGAAGACGACACGACCGCCGTCGGAACCGGCCCGCGGCCCCATGTCGACGACATGGTCGGCGACCGCCATCACATCCGGGTCGTGCTCGACGACCAGCACCGTGTTGCCCTTGTCGCGCAGCCGCACCAGCAGATCGCCCAGCCGCCCCACATCGCGCGGATGCAGGCCGACGCTGGGCTCGTCGAAGACGAAGGTCAGCCCGGTCAGCGAACTGCCCAGGTGGCGCACCATCTTGAGCCGCTGCCCCTCGCCTCCGGACAGGGTCGTGGTCTCCCGGTCCAGGCTCAGATAGCCGAGCCCGATGCCGACCAGCCGCTCCAGCCGCTCCCGCGCGGCGGCGGCGATGGGCCCGCCCACCGGATCGTCGATCCGCTCCAGTACGCCGACGAGGTCGGATACCTCCATCCGCCCGTAGTCGGCGGGCGAGAGCCCGTCGATCCGGGCGGCGAGCGCCGCCGCGTTCAGCCGCGCCCCGCCGCAGGCCCCGCAGACCCGCTCCACGGTGAACCGGGCTGCCGCCTCGCGCCGCTTCTCGGACAGCGAGGCGGTGTCGCGCTTGAGGTACAGCCGCTCGAAGCGGGTCACGACCCCCTCGAACTTCATGTCCGCCGAGCCGGTCCGCATGTCGATGCGGACGATGAACCCCGAACCGTGCAGCAGGAGCCGGCGCTCCTCCTCGCCGAACTCGGCCAGCGGCAGGTCGTTGTCGAACCGCCCCGACCCCCCGTACAGATTCCACTCCCAGCTGCCCACCGACAGACCGGGCAGCAGCAGTGCCCCCTCGTTCAGCGACTTCGACCAGTCGACCGCCCGGTCGAGATCCAGCTGGACCGTGCGCCCCACCCCGTCGCACTCCGGGCACATCCCGGCGGGGTCGTTGAACGAGTACGCCGTCGCCCCGCCCGCGCTCGGGGTGCCGCACCGCGAGAACAGCACCCGGATCACCGACCAGATGTCGGTCGCCGTGCCCACCGTGGACCGGACATTGCCGCCCAGCGGCTTCTGGTCGATCACGATGGCCACCGACAGGTCCTCGACGGACTCGACGTGCGGCCGCTCGTACTTCGGCAGCCGGTTGCGCAGGAACGAGGTGAAGGTCTCGTTCAGCTGCCGCTGCGACTCCACGGCGATCGTGTCGAAGACGACCGACGACTTGCCCGAACCGGAGACCCCGGTGAAGACGGTGATCCGGCCCTTGGGGATCCGGAGGGAGACATCGCGCAGATTGTTCTCACGCGCGCCGGTGATGACGATGTCGCGGTGCGCGGAGCCGGGAGTGTCCGGTGCCCCGTCGCGCTCGGGAAAGCGATTCATGGTCGCGACGCTAGGCGGGATACCGGACAGCTTCTGTCGCCTTTTCTCGGAAGATCCGAAGACGCGCTCGGACCGTGACCCCGGACCACGGCCGGCGGCGGGGGCCCTGTGGCGACACGCGCAGCGACGACATTCGTACAAGACCGCGGGCCATCGGCTCCGCCATCCTCGCGTCCATGCGTATCCACGACAGTACGTACGTGCAGGGCATGCACGTCGTCCACGACGGCCCCCGTGAGGCGCCGCCGCTCCTGCTCATCCACGGATCAGGTGCCTCGGGCGGCTCCTGGGGCCCGGTGGTGCCGGCCCTGGCCGGACGTCACCACGTGGTCCGGGTCGACCTCCCCGGGCACGGCCAGTCCCCGCCCGCGGCCTCGTACGAGGTGCCCGAGCAGGCGGCCCGCCTGGCCGCGGCGCTCGACGAACTCGGCCTGCGCCCGGTCATGGTGGCCGGGCACTCAAGCGGCGGCTACATCGCCACCGCCCTCGCCGAACAGCGCCCGGACCTGGTGGGGTCCCTCGCGCTGGTCAGCAGCGGTCCCCGTCCCGACGCGCTCCTTCCGCAGCCCGCTTTCCTCCGGGCCCTCATCGCCCCGCCGCTCGGTCCGCTGCTGTGGAGAGTGCGCTCCGACGCCATGCTCCGCCGGGGGGTGACCGCGGTGTGCCACCGCCCGGTGGACGTCCCGGACGACCTTGTCGCCGAAGTGCGGGTCATCGGCTACCGCACCTTCAGGACGGTGCTGAGCCGGAACAACGCGTACATCGCCGAGCGGAGCGTCCCCGAGCGCCTGAGCACGCTCGACGTCCCCGTGCTGGTGATCTTCGGCGCCGCCGATCCCCGGTGGGACCCGTCCTCGGCGCATCTCTACGACACCGCAGCGAACGCGAGAGTCGAGCTGCTGCCGGACGTCGGACACTTCCCCCCGCTAGAAACGCCGGAGGAGACCGGCGAGCTGCTGCTGCGGTTCGCGGCGACGGGCCGCTGACCCCGTAGCCTGGTGCCGTGAAGCCGACCGAACCACCTCCCGACTGGGCGTCGGTGGAAGTCGCCGTGCCCCGCACGTCGAGCCGGCTCCCGGGGGTCGCCATGGCCGGGTTCCGTCAACTCGCCCCGCTCCACGTGGACATCGCCATGGTCGCGCACCCCTCGGTCACGCTGTTCGTGGATCTGAGCAAGGGGGACGGCCTCATCCGCGACGCCCACGGCCGGCGCGAACGCGGCAGTACGGTCGTGGGACTGGCGTCGGGCGCCCTGCGGTTCGGAGGCAGTGCGGACGGGAAGGTCGAGTGCCTTCAGATCCGGTTGTCACCGGTCCTGGCGGCCGCGGTGCTCGGCGCCTCGACCGACCTCAGCGGAACGGTCGTCCCCCTGGAGGACGTCTGGGGCCGCGACGCCGGGCGGATCGAGGACAGGCTGCGGCAGGCCGCGTCCTGGGACGAGCGGTTCACCGTCGCGGCGGACGCCATCGGCCGACGGCTGAACGCGCGGCCGTCGCCCGATCCGGAGGTGGCCGCCGCCTGGCGGCTGATGCTTGCCGGCCGGGGCCGGATGGGCGTCGGCAGTCTGGCGGACTCGGTGGGATGGAGCCGCAAGCGCCTGTGGTCACGGTTCCGGTCCCAGATCGGCCTCGCCCCGAAGCACGCCGCCCGGCTGATCCGCTTCGACCACGCCGCCCACCGCCTCGCGGCGGGCGACGCCGCCGCCCGGGTGGCGGCCGTGACCGGCTACGCCGATCAGGCCCATCTCCACCGCGAGGTCAGGGCCTTCACCGGAGTGACCCCCACCGCCGTGGCCGCCGCGCCGTGGCTCGCCATCGACGACCTCGCGTGGCCGGCCCCGGCGGCGGGCCGGACCCCGCCGGGGCCCCGTGATCCGTCAGGTGACGGCGAGGTCGTCTGAGGCCCGATGAGAGGAGCGGCCGCGCGCGCTCGTCACGGGCGCGGGCCGGCCCGCCGCGTCCCGGCCGGGCCCGCGTCGTCGCGGGCGCCCCCTCAGCGGCCCTCGCGCACCTCCTCCGCCGTCGTGTCCCGCAGTCCGCCGTCGAGCCGGAGCCAGCGGGTGATCCCGATCGACTCCAGGAACGGCACGTCGTGGCTCGCCACGATCAACGCCCCCTGGTACGCCTCCAGCGCCTCGGTCAGCCGTCGTACGCTCGCCAGGTCGAGGCTGTTCGTCGGCTCGTCGAGCAGCAGCAGCCGGGGCGCCGGGTCGGCCAGCAGCAGCATCGCCAGCGTCGCCCGGAACCGCTCGCCGCCCGACAGGGTCCCCGCCGGGCGGTCCGCCGTGGCCCCCTTGAACAGGAAGTGGGCCAGCCGCGCCCGTACCGCGTTCTCCGTGCGGTCGGGGGCCGACCGCGCCACGTTCCGCGCCACCGACGACGCGTCGTCCAGCACGTCCAGCCGCTGCGGCAGGAACCCCGTCGCGACCAGCGGGCTCGCCTCGCCCGAGAGGGGCGCGAGCTCACCGGCGATCAGACGGAGCAGCGCCGTCTTGCCCGCCCCGTTGCGCCCGGTCAGCGCGATCCTCTCCGGGCCCCGCACCATCAACTCGCCGCGCAGCGGCGGCCCGTACGGCGGCACCGGGTCGCGCAGCAGCAGTACCTCGCTGCCCGGGTGGACCCGGGTGTCCGGCAGCTCGATCCGGATCTCCTCGTCCTCCCGTACCGCTGACTCCGCCTCGTCCAGGCGCTCTTCGGCCGCCGCCAGCCGCTCCGTGTGCAGGATGCGGTGCTTGCCGGCCGACACCTGGGCCGAGCGCTTGCGCTGCCCCATGATGACCTTGGGCTCGCGCTTCGTGTCCCACATCTTCTGCCCGTAGCGCTTACGACGGGCCAACTTGACGTATGCGTCGGACAGTTCGCGTTTCTGCCGCTGCACGTCCGACTCGGCGGCCCGCACCATCCGCTGCGCCGCCTCCTGCTCGACGGCGAGCGCCTCCTCGTACGCCGACAGGTTCCCGCCGTACCAGGTGACCGAACCCTCGCGCAGATCGGCGATCCGGTCCACCCGCTCCAGCAGTTCCCGGTCGTGGCTGACGACCAGCAGCGCCCCCGTCCAGGCGTCCACCACGTCGTACAGCCGCCGACGGGCGTAGGTGTCCAGGTTGTTCGTCGGCTCGTCCAGCAGCAGCACGCCGGGCCGGTCCAGCAGCAGCGCGGCCAGCCGCAGCAGGACGCACTCGCCGCCGGACATCTCCCCGATCGTGCGGTCGAGCCCGATGTGCCCGAGGCCCAGCCCGTCCAGGGCCGCGAGGGACCGTTCCTCGATGTCCCAGTCGTCGCCGATCACCGCGAAGTGCTCGGCCCGGACGTCACCCGCCTCGACCGCGTCGAGCGCCGCGCGCCGGTCCGCGATGCCGAGCACCGCGTCGACCCGCAGCGCGGTGTCCAGGACCAGGTCCTGGGGCAGATAGGCGAGTTCACCTCGGGTCCTGATCAACCCGGACCGTGGGGCGAGCTCACCGGCGATCAGCCGCAACAGGGTCGATTTACCGCAGCCGTTGAGGCCGATCAGGCCGGTGCGGCCGGGGCCCACGGTCAGGTCGAAGTCGGTGAAGACCTCGCTGCCGTCGGGCCAGGAGAAGGAGAGGGAGGCACAGCTGATATGGGTGTCGGTGGCAGACATACGGAACTCCCGTTGTGCGTCGGGAACGACAAGGACGGCCGAGAGAAGCTGAGATCGCACACGGGCGCTCCGGGCCACGACAGGGCGCGGCGGGCGCTGCACGGTGTGCACAGGACCTCAGATCAGCAACGTCCTACTCCGATCGACGACAACAGGGACGTTCACGAAGGTAGGGCCGGGGCGCGGGCCCGGCAACCGGATTTCCGCCGAGGTTCAGCAAGGACCGCCGAGCAGGTCGGTCAGACCCCGGTCCAGGTCCAGATAACGGTGCTCGTCGCCCACCGGAACCAGTTCCTGCGCCCGCTGGAGGAAACGCCGCAGCTCCTCGGTGCGCACATGGACCATGGCGATGCCCTCGGGGGCGTGGAACTCCAGCACGGTCCGCTCGTACCCGAAGGGCCGTACGCGAACGTCGCCCTGCCCGGCGGGGGAGTCCACCCCGGTGGTCAGCAGCTCGCGGGAGAACTCCCAGGACACCTCGGTGCCTTCGAGGGTCGCCGGGGCCGGGAACGCCATGCGTACGGCGAAGGGGTACTGGCGGTCATAACTCAAGGTGGCGGGCAGGGTCTCCATCCGCGGTGCGGACGCGACCATGCGAGCCTGCACGGACTGCTCGATAACGCTGGACAAGACCTGCTCCCTCTCGCGGCTGGGTGAACGGTTCCCGGCACTGGAGTAGACGACGGAACTCCTCGTTTCGTGCACCGGCGCGCGGCGTGAGCTGCGTCACCGGCTCCGGCCGACTCCTTACTGATCTCCGCGCGCCCCGCTCTCCTGCCCGTTCAGCGGCGACGCACCCTGGACGGGCCCGGGCCCGTGGGCTAGCTTCCAGCGCCATGAAGGCCATGGGGAACACGAGACGGCTGATGGCACTGGTGACCGGCGGCGCGGCCCTGGCCGCCGCACTGGTCGCACCGGGCGCACACGCGGCGCCGACGGAAGGCGCGGGGGTGGTCTCCCGGGATGCGGACGGCCGCGGACTCCTGCCCGGCTGGCGGCTCACCGACACCGGCACCGACGTCCGCTTCCGGGGTCTCGCCGCGGTCAGCCGTACCACCGCCTGGGTCGCCGGTTCGAAGGGCACGGTCCTGCGCACCGGCGACGGCGGCCGCACCTGGCGTGACGTGTCACCACCGGGAGCCGCCGAGCTGGAGCTGCGGGACATCGAGGCGTTCGACGGCCGCCGGGCCGTCGCCCTGGCCATCGGCGAGGGCGAGGCCTCCCGGGTGCTGCGCACGGAGGACGGCGGGGCGACCTGGACCGAGTCCTTCCGCAACACCGATCCCCGCGCCTTCTTCAACTGCCTGACCTTCTTCGACAGCCGCCACGGCCTCGCGGCGGGCGACCCGGTGGACGGCAGGTTCCGGGTCCTGTCCACGGCGGACGGCGGCCGTTCCTGGCGGGTCCTGCCCGACGCCGGGATGCCCGCCGCCCAGCCCGGCGAGGCGGGGTTCGCGGCGAGCGGGCAGTGCCTGGTCAGCTCCGGCGCCAAGGACGTCTGGCTGACCACCGGGGGAGCGGCGACCGCCCGGGTCCTGCACTCCGGGGACCGGGGCCTGACCTGGACGGCGAGTGCGTCGACCCTCCCGGCGGGCGACCCGGCGCGCGGGGTCTTCGCCGTCGCCTTCCGCGACCGGGGGCACGGCATCGCCGTCGGCGGCGACTACCGCCCCGACCAGGCCTCCCCGAAGGCCGCCGCCGTCACCGGGGACGGCGGCCGGACCTGGCGGCAGTCCGCCACCCCGCCGCCCGCCTACCGCTCCGGCGTCACCTGGCTCCCGTACAGCCGATCCGCCGCCCTCGCCGTCGGCCCGACGGGCACCGACCTCACCCTGGACGGCGGGCGCACCTGGCGGACGGTCGACCCCGGTTCGTACGACACCGTCGACTGCACGCCCGACCTGGGCTGCTGGGCGGCGGGCGAGAAGGGACGGGTGGCCCGGCTGGGGTTCTAGGTTCCAGGGGGCCGCTTCGGGGTTCCGGTTCCGGGCAGCAGCCCTACGAGGCCTCCAGCACCTCGCGCAGCCGCCGCCCGAACTCGTCCGGCTTGCCCGGATAGCCGAACTCCCCGTCGAGGAAGCCGCCGTGATGGCTCGGGAAGACGGTCACCGGCTGCCCGAGCAGTTCGGCGGCAGCGGCGGACGTCCGCCCGGTCAGGACCGCCCGGGACTCCTCGCCCACGGCGATCACCACGCGGGTGCCGGCCGCGGCGATGGCGTCGGCGTCCGGCCGGTAGCCGCTGACCGCCCAGGACCGGTCGGACAGCAGCGGGTCGCCGCGGGTGCCGTCGTCCTCGGTCGGCATGCCGAACGCGGCGGGGTCGGGCTCGGGTCCGTCGAAGTACGCGTCGGTGAACTCGCCCTCCCACGAGGTCATGGCCACGAACGCGGCCATCCCGGCGCCCCACCCGCGCTTCTCGTACGCGTCCCGTACCCCGGCCCGGGCCCGGACGGCCGCCGGGCCGTCCGGCGTGAGCGTGATGAGCGGCGGCTCGTGCGCGACGAGGGTGGTCACATCGCCGGGGTGGCGGGCCACGAGGGCGAGAGCGGTGATCGCCCCGCCACTGCTGGCGAACATCTCGACCGGACCGGCCCCCAGCGCCTCGACGACGGCGTGCACGTCGTCGGCCTGGGTCCCGGGCGTGTGGTCGACCCGCCCGTCCTGACGGGCGGATCGGCCGAGCCCGCGCGGGTCGTAGGTGACGACGGTGCGCTCGGGGAAGCGGGCCGCCAGCGCGACGAACCCGGTGGCGTCCATGGGCTGCCCGATCATGAACAACGGCGGGCGGCCGTCGGCGGGCGGGAGCGGCCCGCGGACGTCGTACACGAGGTCGGCGCCGGCTGTCGTGAGTGTGTAGGTCTCCATACCCGTGCAGACCCGCCCCGCCCCGGAAACTCATCGCTGCCGGCGACAGCCACCGTGCGGCGTCCGCCCGCTACGGCAACCGCTGCTGGTACGGGGCGAGTCCGGGCGCCGTCTTGGTGGCGATGAACTCGGTGATCCGGTACGCGCACACACCGTGCGCGGCGAAGGGGTCGGCCGCCGCGATCTTCTCGATGGCCGCCCGGTCCTCCCCGACGGCCAGGATCACTCCGCCGTCCCGGGGGTTCTTGCGGCCCGAGGCGATGAAGACGCCCGCCGCGTAACTCTCGTCGAGCCAGGCGATGTGCTCCTGCATCAGCGCGTCGACGCGCTCGACCGGGGCCGTGTAGGTCAATTCGAGTACGAACATGATCGTCAGGCTACGGGATCCCGGCCGCCGCGAGGATGGACTCCATGGCGGTGAGCGGGAGGGCGGGCCCCTCCGCCGCGGCCCCGACGGTCTCCGGCTCGTGGAGGAGTTCGAGCAGCCGGCCCGCCGGCAGCCGGGCGTCCCGGGCCATGACGCCCCGGACGCCGGGGGACGGGTCGTGGCTCAGCCGCTCGATCAACTCCGCCGGGGCGTCCGGATCCCGCGCCACCAGCAACCGCGCCCCCGGATCCTCGCTCTCCGCGAACCGCGCGAGCCCGGCGCGCGGGAACTGCGGCCGGCCCAGCTGGTCGAACCGGGTGATGAACGGCGAGGCGAGCAGCGTCTCCAGGAGCAGATCGCCGGGGGCCGCCGGGTGGTTCTCGCACAGCAGCATGCGCACCACGAAGTCCTCGTCGGCGGCGAGCCGGGCCACCAGATCGCCGGGGAGATGCGGGCTGTACGCGGCGAAGCGCCGCATCCCCGGGTGCGCGGACTCGGCGCAGGCCCGCATGAGCACGGGATCGGTGAGCGACTGTCCCACCCACGCCGGGGGGTGGACACGGTCCTCGGACCCGAGGCTCCAGTCGATCGCCGCACGCCGCGCCTCGGTCAACTCCGGCCGCAGGGACACCGCGAGCCGAACCGCCGGTGAGGCGTCGGAGGCCAGGACGGCGACCAGCCGGTCCGGGAGCCCTGTATTGAAGGCGAGCCCCTCGCGTACGTCCTCGTCGCCGGTGGCGTACAGCCGGTCCGCCAGCTCACCCCCGAGCACCGCGCCCGCGGCCGTCTGCTGCCGCTGCCGGCCGGATTCCGCGGCGGCCACCTGTTCCAGGATCTCGGCGGGGGAGCCGACGACGACCCCCGCCACGTGGGCGGCCGCCCGCCGCACCGCAGGGTCGGGGTCGTCCAGGAACGGCCGCACCGCCGCGACGGGGGCGCCCCGCCAGTGGTACAGGGCGGACTCCCGTACCTCCGCCTCCGGGTCCGCGAGCAGCAGCGCCCACACCTCGTCCGGAACCGGGACGTACATGCCGAGGCGGGCCCGCACCCGCCGGTCCTCGTCCCGGGCGAGAGCGGCGCACACCTCGTCCGGAAGCGGATCGGCCTGGCGCCAACGGCCGTGCACCTCCGGCCCCGCCGCGACCCGTCGGCGTACCCACGGATCCGGGTCCGCGGCGAGCCGCGCCCGCTGCGCGCCGGCCGCTCCGGCGCCGACGGCGAGGTAGCCGCGTACCTCCCGGTCGGGGTGGGACACCGCGACGTCGCACACGGCCGCCGGGACCTCGTCGCGCTCGAACACGGAACCCCGCACCGGCCCCTGGGCGCCGGTCAGGATCCGCAGCAGCACCGATTCCGGGGCGGCCGGATTGCGCGCCAGGCCGTCGAGACGTATCAGGTCCGCTCTCTTCATCGCGCCAGTATGAGGAGCGGGCCCGCGCCCGGTCCGCCCGGCGGTCCGCGCAGCGCACCGCGTCACGGGCCGGCCTCCGTCACCGCATAAGCTTCGAGGCATGACGAGCTCCCCCACCCCCGCCCACGAGACCCCCGCCGACGAAGCCGAGGGCCGGGCGATCCAGGACCGGCTGCGCGGCCGGGTGATCCTGGACGAGGCGGGGCCGGAGCCCGGAACCGGGCTGGTCACCGGGGTGGACGTGGCCTACGACGACGAGAAGGACATCGTCGTCGCGGCGGCCGTCGTGCTGGACGCGGCGACGCTGGAGACGGTCGAGGAGGCCACCGCCGTCGGCAAGGTCACCTTCCCCTACGTCCCGGGGCTGCTGGCCTTCCGGGAGATCCCGATGGTGCTGGAGGCCCTTGAGGAGCTGAGCGTCGGTCCCGGTCTCGTCGTCTGCGACGGCTACGGTCTCGCGCACCCGCGCCGCTTCGGACTCGCCAGCCACCTGGGCGTGCTCACCGGGCTCCCGGTGATCGGCGTCGGCAAGAACCCGTTCACGTTCACCTACGAGGCCCCCGGCCCCCGGCGCGGCGACTTCTCCCCGCTGCTGGACGGCGAGGAGGAGGTGGGGCGGGCGCTGCGCACCCGGGAGGCCACCAGCCCGGTGTTCGTCTCGGTGGGCCACCGCATCAGCCTCGACAACGCCTGCGCCCACACGCTCCGCCTGGCCGGCCGCTACCGCCAGCCGGAGAGCACCCGCCGGGCGGACGCCCTGTGCCGGCGGACGCTGCGGGAAGCGACCGCCTGACGCAGCCGCCCGGGCCGCACCGCGCGCAGAGTTGCCGTCCGGCGCGTGATCGTCCCGGGCGTGGAACAGTCCTGCAACTGAGTACCTGTGCGGATGGCATAGATCCACAGGACTGGGCAGGCTGAACGCATGAACGCATCTCGCACAGCCGTCCGCCCCGTGCCCTTCGACCCTGCCCAGCGCCGCATGGCCCTCGGCATGCTCCTCGGCAGTGCCGCCGGGCTCGTCTGGCTGGGCGCGATGCTCTACACGCTGGCCGGCTGGATCTTCCAGTGACCTGAGTCAGAGATGTGCGGGCTGTTTTCGTCCGGACGAACGGTCTCGGGTTCTCGTTCCAGTCGGTGAGCCGCCCCCGCAGGTTGCGTTCTGGAGCGTGGACCGAGCGGTGGACGCCCGCGCCCGAGATTCATCCGGGCCGCAGAGGAAGCCGGCCCGCGCCGTCGAGGTCGCTGCCGCCGACGGCGGTGAACTCCCACTTCCCCGGCTCGACCTCGCGCCATCCCTCCGGGGCGGACGCGTGGACGGGCCGATCCAGCACCGCCCCACCGCCCCACCGTGCCGCGCACGATGGGGCTTCCTGCTGTCCAGGTACCGCCGGAGTGCCGGGGTGTCCGTGCGGGTGGGCCGGATGGTCGTGCGTGACGCGCGGCGGCGCTGTCGGTGTGTTTTCGTCGCTCTGACCGCACCCGGCACCCGGCACCCGGCCTTCGGATCGGAGCCGAGCGCGGAGGAGGCATGATTCCGGACCCGAGGACCGGGGTCCTCACGCCCGAGGAAGGACCGGAGCATGAACACCGAACCGGGAGCCAGGGCGCGGACCGGAGCCTTCGTCGCGGTGGCGGTCGCGCTCTTCTGCGTACAGGTCGACTTCTTCGCCCTCAACCTCGCCATCCCCGGCATCGCGCGCGAACTCGACGTGTCCGCCTCCGCCGCCCAGTGGACGCTCTCCGCCTACATGCTCGCCGTGGGCTGCTTCTTCGTCATCGGCGGCCGGATCGGCGACGTTTTCGGACGCAGGCCTGCTCTCCTCGCCGGCATCGCGCTGTTCGTGATCGGCTCCGTCGGCTGTGCGCTCGCGCCCGGGCTCGTGCTGCTCGTCGTCGCCCGCATCGTCCAGGGCATCGGCGCCGGCTTCGTCTTTCCGGTGTCCGTGTCGGTGATCACCAATGCCTTCTCCGACGAGAGCCGAGCCCGTGCTCTGGGAGCCGTCTTCGGTGTCGCGAACATCGGTACCGCCCTCGGCCCGTTCGTCGGCGGCGGCTTCACGGAGGGGCCCGGCTGGCGGTGGATCTTCTGGCTGCTCGCGCCACTGAGCGCGGCGGCGTTGGTTATCGCCGTGCTGTTCGTACCCGACTCCCGTGACGCCTCCGCGCCCCGCGAGCTCGACCTGACCGGCTGCTTCGCCGTTGTGTGCGCGCTCGCGGCCGTCACCCTCGCCGTCGAGCGCGGCAGCGCCTGGGGCTGGGACCACGCCCGGACCCTCGCCCTGTTCGGCCTGGCGCTGCTCGCCGGTGTCTTCTTCGTCCTGCGGGAGAACCGGATCCGTCATCCGCTCGTCGACCTACGGCTGTTCCGGAACACTCCCTACGTGCTGGTGACGGGCATGGGCTCGGTCGCCAACATGGGCTACGCCGTGACGGTCTTCGTCGCGACGCTCTACCTCCAGGGCGTGCGCGGGCTGTCACCGCTGATGGCGGGCGTGGTGTTCCTCGCACCCGCCGTGGTGGTCGCGCTCACCGGTCCGCTGGGAGCACGGCTCGCGCCCCGGATGCGGCCCACGGCCGTGATGGCGCTCGCCGGGGCGATCGCCGGGACGGGGATGATCGCGCTGAGCCTGGTCAGTGCCTGGTGGCTCTACGTTCCGGTGTTCGCCTGGTGCGGCCTCGGACTCGGACTGGGCTGGACGTTCTCCAGCGTGGCCACGCAGCAGGTCGTGCCGCCGGCGCGGGCGGGAGAGGCGTCCGGTGTGCTGCTGACGTTCCTCGTCACCCTGGGCGCCATCGCGCTCGCCGGTGCAGCGGCCGCGATCACGGCGATGACACCCGAGCAGCCGCCCGAGGACGCCTACGACGCCATTCTTCGCTTCGGAGGTGCGGTGATCCTCTTCGCGTCCATCGTGGTGATGACCGTTCGCCATCGGCTGGTCAGGCTCGGCAAGGTGCCTCCCCTCTCCATGCGAGCGCCTTGGCCGCCCCGATGAGTAGATGGGAGCTTCCTGCCGGCGCCCGCCCCGGCGACGAGTCCAGCCTCCCACTGATCGCTCCTGTCACCCCGGCCACGACCCCCGGCTCGTCTCCCCGGCCGCCGGCGTCGCCTGCGCGGCCGGGCGGCTGCTGACCGGCGACCCGAGCGAATCGGAACGGGCGACAGCCTGTCTCCTCAACTACCCGGCCGCAGGTCGAGAGTCCAGTTCTGGCCGACGAGATCGTGGCCGTAACTGTGGTGGCGTTCCTCGTCGGCGAGGGTGAAGCCGAAGCTCTGGTAGATCTTGCGCGCCGCTGTCAGCACGTCGTTGGTCCACAACGTCACCTGGTCGTAGCCCGCCCCACGGGCGAAGGCCAGGCACTCCTCGACCAGGCGCGTCCCGAGGCGAAGCCCCCTGCCCTCCGGGGTGACGAGCAGGATCCGCAGCTTGGCCACCTTCGGCCGCTCGCCGGCGACAAGGAAGACGCAGCCCACGCGCCGTCCGTCGACCTCGGCGATCCAGCCCGCCTCACCGGTCGGGTCATGCTTGACGCCGTAGTCGGCGATGATCTTGGCGACGAGGACCTCGAAGTCGGTGTTCCAGCCGAACTGCTGGCTGTATGCCTCGCCGTGAGCCATGACCACCCATCCCAAGTCGCCCGGACGGTCGGCCCGACGCACGACGACCTGCCTCTGATCCTGCTCCGGCATGAACTTCTCTCCTGGCCTCGGGAACGTTCCGCACACATCACTGAAACGAGTGTTTCTCAAGGACCGGCACGTCGACTTCCCGGGCCGCTACCTCCAACATCACCGCCAGCGGCCCTGGACCGGGTCCGACCCAGCGCGCCCGAGGACGGTGACGAGGAGGAGGGGCCCGGGTCGGTCCGGACCGGTGCCCACTCAAGCCATGAGCAGGCGGAGGCCGAGGTCCGCCGTGTCGAGGTGGGCGAGATCGCGGTTGCGCTCAGCCCACCGGCCGGAGTCGAGGTCGTCGCGGAGGCTGCGCACCGCCCGCTGCTCGGCGTCCGGCCCGACCCTCGTCCACACCGACATCGCACGGCGGACGTGCTCCTCCAGATACGCCCCCGGTCTGCGCCAGTACGCCTCGAACAAGCCGTCAGCGCAGTCCCACGGGACGGGCACCGGCTCAGCGCGGGCGCCGATCGCGTCGGTCATCCCCGCAAGTGAGGGAAAGTCCGCGAGGACGGTGGCGAACTCGGGCAGGTAGTCCCGGGTGAGCCAGAACCGGTCCTGCCATCCGGGCTCGTCCGTGTCGAACGTCAGCACCACCACGCGGCGGGCCACGCGCCGCATCTCGCGCAGCCCCGCTATCGGGTCCCCCCAGTGGTGAACAGTGGAAACGGCCATCGCGACGTCGAAGGAGCGGTCCTCGAACGGCAGGCTCTCCGCGGCGGCGGCCACGCACGGCGCCGAGCCGGCCGGCCGCTGACGCCGCATGACCTCCGACGGCTCCACCGCGGTCACCTCGCGGTCGACCGGCTCGTAGGAGCCGGTGCCGGCCCCGACATTCAGTACCGTCCGCGCGTCCCCGAGCGCGTCCAGGATCCGCGCCGCGAACCGCGGCTCGGTACGCCGCGTCGCCGTGTAAGCGCCGCCGATCGCGTCGTACAGCCGTGACCCGAGCATCCCCAACTGCTCCTCCGGTGTCACCTTCAGCCCCCTCGCCCGTGTCTCAAGTTCCCTGTCGATGGCCGCCACCATGGCGTCAGCACGATCACGCCGCTCCAGCAGCAGGCCACGTAGCCGGCGCAGGTGCGCGACCGCGTCGGTGGACGAGTCGCCGACCAGCTCCGCAACCTCCCGCAACCCGAAGCCCAGCCGCCGGTAGCCCAGCACTTCCCTCAGCCGCTCGACGTCACCCGCCGAGTAGGCCCGATACCCACCCGCGGTCCGCGCCGACGGACGCACGAGTGCGATCTCGTCATAGTGATGCAGCGTGCGGACGCTCACGCCGGCCAGCTCGGCCACGCGCCCCACGGTCCAGTGATCTTCCACGGCACCGACTATGCAGCCTGACGTCACGTGAGGGTCAAGAGCCGCACTGATGACCGCAGGAGCAAGCCGATGCGGAGCCGTAGCCGCACGTCGCGCTACCGTCAGAAACGACCCTCAGCCCGAGCAAGATCAAAAACGACGGCCCGGCGGACGCGCAGCGCCGCTCCGGTTCGCGGACATGGTTCTCGCCAGGCTCCCGCGCGTACCACCTCCGCCGACCGCGGGCCGGTCGGCCGTGGCGCCCCGGCACCCGGTCCCGCTCACCCTCAAGATCCACTTTCGGCCCGCCCCCGGGGTGCCCAGGGCCCGTCGGGCTACCGCACCGCCGCGACCCGGAACCGCAGTCCCGCCGCCGTCAGCCGCTCCAGCAGTGCGTCGCCCATCGCCATCGCCGTGGTGACCTGCCCGGAGGTCTCCGGCAGCTCGTCCAAGGCCAGGCACACCGCGGACTCGGCGAGGATCTTCGCCGTCTCGCCGTAACCCGGGTCGCCGCCGGACACCTCGGTGAAGACGCGCCGCCCGCCGCCCTCGCCGACGAAGCGGACCGTGAACCAGCTCCGCTCGCGGCGCTCCTCGTCCGGCCCCTGCCCCGGCTCGTAACGGCTCATCAGCCACTCCCGTACGCCTTCCACCTGCGCGGCAGCGACCAGCCCGCCGATCGCCACCGGGGCGCCGAGAGCCATCGGCAGCGTCTTGACCGAGGCGAAGTGCCGGTAGCGGAAGTCGGGGCCGTACCGCTCCAGGGCCCGTGCCGAGCGGCCCACGATCGTCGGGTCGACCGTCGGCAGCGGCAGCGCCCAGGTGCCGGTGGACCCGCTGAAGTGCGGCGAGCCCGCCGGGGTGCGGACGCGACGTCCCACCAGGCGCGGCTCGTTGAGCCTGCGCTCCCGGGCGGCGGCCAGCATCTGCGGGCCCCGGCCCATCGCGGTCAGCGCCGAGGCGAACGTCCCGCCGGAGAACACCGCGTTGGTGCGGACGAAACCGTCGACGGCCAGGGGGACGTCCTCGGGCAGCTGCTTGACGGTGAACCAGGCCCCCAGGTCGTGGGGGACGGAGTCGAAGCCGCAGGCGTGCACCATGCGCGCCCCCGTCTCGCGGGCCCGGGCGTCGTGCTCCAGATACATCCGGTCGATGAACTCCGCCTCGCCCGTGAGGTCCGCGTAGTCCGTCCCGGCATCGGCGCAGGCGGCGACGAGCTTCTCGCCGTAACGGAGGTACGGGCCCACGGTCGTGGCCACCACCCGGGTGGAGGCGGCCAGTCGGGCCAGCGCCTCCGCGTCGTCCGCGTCGGTCTCCAGCAGCGGCAGCTCCGAGCAGCCCGGGGCGATCTCGGTAAGCCGCTCGCGCAGCTTCTCCAGCTTGGTGCGACTGCGGCCGGCCAGCGCCCAGCGGAGACCGGCGGGGGCATGGGCCGCCAGGTATTCGGCGGTGAGCGTCCCCACGAAGCCGGTGGCGCCGAAGAGGATCACGTCCAAGTGGCGTGACGCGTCGTTCTGCCTGTTCACGAGTACCTCCGCTGGGAGCCGACTGCCGACGTGGCAGGCAGAGGGTAGCGGAGAGCGACGTGGCGGCGTGCGGCCGGGCGGGCCGGATGAGAGAGGATCGGAGGAAGAACTAAGCGCTTGCTCGGCCAGAGGGGTTGTGCGGAACCGGGCACGTTCTTAGCATCGTTGATGTTACATCGGTTGTGTCACACCCCTGGGGGCTCACAGATGGCGAAAGGCCCAAGGCCCGGGCACGGTCCGCTGACCGGTGTCCGTGTCGTCGAGCTGGCCGGCATCGGCCCCGGACCGTTCGCCGCGATGCTGCTGGCGGACCTCGGGGCCGACGTCGTACGCGTCGACCGGCCCGGCGGCGCGGGGCTCGGGATCGATCCCGCGTACGACCTCACCAACCGCAACAAGCGCTCCGTCCTCCTGGACCTCAAGAGCGACGAGGGGCCGGCCCGCGTCCTGGACCTCGTCGAACGCGCCGACATCCTGATCGAGGGCTACCGCCCCGGCGTCGCCGAACGTCTCGGCGTCGGCCCGGACGCCTGCCTCGCCCGCAACTCGAAGCTCGTCTACGGCCGGATGACCGGCTGGGGTCAGGACGGGCCGCTCGCCGACCGGGCGGGCCACGACATCGCCTACATCGCGCTCACCGGCACCCTGTCCATGATCGGCGAACCGGACGAACCGCCCACCGTCCCCGCCAACCTGGTCGGCGACTACGCGGGCGGCTCCCTCTACCTCGTCGTCGGCGTCCTCGCCGGCCTCCAGCACGCCCGCGCCCACGGCGAGGGGCAGGTCGTCGACGCCGCCATCGTGGACGGCGCGGCCCATCTCGCCACGATGATCCACGGCATGCTCGCCGCCGGGAGCTGGCAGGACCGGCGCGGCGCGAACCTGCTCGACGGCGGCTGCCCGTTCTACGGCACCTACGCCACCTCCGACGGCGGCCACATGGCGGTCGGCCCACTGGAGGGGCAGTTCTACGCCGAGTTCGCCGGCCTCCTGGGCATCGCGGAGGCCTTCCCCGACCGGTGGGACCTCGCCCGCTGGGACGAACTGCGCGCCGCCGTCACCGAACGCTTCCTCACCCGTACGCGCGCCGAGTGGACCGAGGTCTTCGCCGGCACCGACGCCTGCGTCGCCCCCGTGCTCTCGCTCACCGAAGCACCGCACCACCCGCACCTCGCCGCCCGCGCAACCTTCGTCGACCACGGCGGCCTCACCCAGCCCGCCCCCGCCCCGCGCTTCTCGGCCACCCCCGTCTCCGTACGTCGCGGGCCCGCGCGGCCCGGCGCCGACACGGAAGCCGTCGCCGCCGACTGGGACGTCCCCGCACTGCGGCCCGCCGACTCACCCGACACCCCCTAGGAGACCCCGTGCAACGGCAGATCTTCACCGAGGAGCACGACGCGTTCCGCGAGACCGTCCGGGCCTTCCTGGCCAAGGAGGTCCTCCCGTACTACGAGCAGTGGGAGCAGGACGGCATCGTCTCCCGTGAGGCCTGGCTCGCCGCCGGGCGCGCGGGACTGCTGGGCCTCGCCGTCCCGGAGGAGTACGGGGGCGGCGGCAGCGACGACTTCCGCTACAGCGCTGTCCTCGCCGAGGAGTTCACCCGGGCCGGGGCCGCCGGACTCGCGATCGGCCTGCACAACGACATCATCGGCCCCTACCTCACCGGCCTGGCCACCGACGAGCAGAAGCGCCGCTGGCTCCCCGGGTTCTGTTCCGGCGAGACCATCACCGCGATCGCCATGACCGAGCCGGGCGCGGGCTCCGACCTCCAGGGCATCCGCACCACCGCCGAGGACCAGGGCGACCACTGGCTGCTCAACGGCTCCAAGACCTTCATCTCCAACGGCATCCTCGCCGACCTGGTCATCGTCGTCGCGAAGACCACGCCCGAGGGCGGGGCCAAGGGCCTCTCCCTCATCGTCGTCGAACGGGGGGCGGAGGGCTTCGAGCGCGGCCGCAACCTCGACAAGATCGGCCAGAAGGCCCAGGACACCGCCGAGTTGTTCTTCGACGACGTCCGCGTCCCCAAGGAGAACCTCCTCGGGACACGCGACGGCGCGTTCCTCCACCTGATGACCAACCTGGCCCAGGAGCGCATGGGCATAGCGGTCGCCGGGATCGCCGCCGCCGAACACCTGCTGGAGATCACCACCCAGTACGTCAAGGAGCGCGAGGCCTTCGGACGTCCGCTCTCCAAGCTCCAGCACATCCGCTTCGAGATCGCCGAGATGGCCACCGAGTGTGCCGTCACCCGGACCTTCCTCGACCGGTGCATCGTCGACCACTCCGACGGCGTCCTGGACGCCGTCCACGCCTCCATGGCCAAGTGGTGGGCCACCGAACTCCAGAAGCGCGTCGCGGACCGCTGCCTCCAACTCCACGGCGGCTACGGCTACATGAGCGAGTACAAGGTAGCCAAGGCGTTCACCGACGGCCGCATCCAGACCATCTACGGCGGCACGACCGAGATCATGAAGGAGATCATCGGCCGCTCGCTGCTCGCCTGACCGGCCCTGATCGGCAAGCCCCGGTCCCGCGCCGACAACCACCCTCGAAAGGCAGCTGTCTTGAGTACCGAAGCATTCGTCTACGACGCGATCCGCACCCCCCGCGGCCGCGGCAAGGCCAACGGCGCCCTGCACGGGACCAAGCCGATCGACCTCGTCGTCGGCCTCATCCACGAGATCCGGGACCGCTTCCCCGGTCTCGACCCGGCCGCCATCGACGACATCGTCCTCGGCGTGGTCAGCCCCCTCGGCGACCAGGGCTCCGACATCGCCCGCATCGCCGCCATCGCGGCGGGCCTGCCCGACTCCGTCGCCGGGGTCCAGGAGAACCGCTTCTGTGCCTCGGGCCTGGAAGCGGTCAACCTGGCCGCCGCCAAGGTCCGTTCGGGCTGGGAGGACCTCGTCCTGGCCGGTGGCGTCGAATCGATGTCCCGCGTTCCGATGGGCTCCGACGGCGGGGCCTGGGCGATGGACCCGATGACCAGCTTCGAGACCGGCTTCGCCCCGCAGGGCGTCGGCGCCGACCTCATCGCCACCGTCGAGGGCTTCAGCCGCCGCGACGTCGACGAGTACGCCGCGCTCTCCCAGGAGCGCGCCGCCGCCGCCTGGAAGGACGGCCGCTTCGCCCGCTCCGTCGTCCCCGTCAAGGACCGCAACGGTCTGATCGTCCTCGACCGCGACGAGCACCTGCGCCCCGGGACCACCGCCGACTCCCTCGCCGGTCTCAAGCCGTCCTTCGCGGGCATCGGCGAGATGGGCGGCTTCGACGCGGTGGCGCTGCAGAAGTACCACTGGGTCGAGAAGATCGACCACGTCCA
Source organism: Streptomyces sp. NPDC058576 (assembly GCF_042718715.1). Taxonomy (NCBI): domain Bacteria; kingdom Bacillati; phylum Actinomycetota; class Actinomycetes; order Kitasatosporales; family Streptomycetaceae; genus Streptomyces; species Streptomyces sp. NPDC058576. The sequence continues at coordinate 285,242 of NZ_JBHXPF010000003.1, forward strand.
CCACGCGGGCAACTCCTCCGGCATCGTCGACGGCGCGGCCCTCGTCGCCATCGGCTCGAAGGAGGTCGGCGAGCGCTACGGCCTCACCCCGCGCGCCCGCATCGTCTCCGCCGCCGTCTCCGGCTCCGAACCCACCATCATGCTCACCGGCCCCGCGCCCGCCACCCGCAAGGCGCTCGCCAAGGCCGGGCTGACCATCGACGACATCGACCTCGTCGAGATCAATGAAGCCTTCGCCGGAGTCGTCCTGCGCTTCGTCAAGGACATGGGCCTCTCCCTGGACAAGGTCAACGTCAACGGCGGCGCGATCGCGCTCGGCCACCCCCTCGGCGCGACCGGCGCGATGATCCTGGGCACCGTCATCGACGAACTGGAGCGCCGCGACCAGCGGTTCGGCCTGGTCACCCTCTGCGTCGGCGGCGGCATGGGCATCGCGACCGTCGTCGAACGCATCTGACCGTTCCCAGCCGCCCCCTTCGCTTACGGAGAAGACACCGACATGACCGAGAGCACCACCATCCGCTGGGAACAGGACGAGACCGGCGTCGTCACACTCGTCCTCGACGACCCGAACCAGTCGGCCAACACGATGAACCGGGCCTTCAAGGACTCCATCGCGGCCATCGCGGACCGCGCCGAGGCCGAGAAGGACTCCATCCGCGGCATCATCTACACCTCCGCCAAGAAGACCTTCTTCGCCGGCGGCGACCTCAAGGACATGATCAAGGTCGGCCCGGAGAACGCCCAGGCCGCCTTCGACACCGGCACCGAGATCAAGAACTCGCTGCGCCGCATCGAGACCCTCGGCAAGCCCGTCGTCGCCGCCATCAACGGGGCGGCCCTCGGCGGCGGTTACGAGATCGCGCTCGCCTCCCACCACCGCGTCGCCCTCGACGCCCCCGGCTCCCGCATCGGGCTGCCCGAGGTCACCCTCGGCCTGCTCCCGGCCGGCGGCGGAGTCACCCGGACCGTACGCCTCATGGGCATCGCCGACGCGCTGCTCAAGGTGCTCCTCCAGGGCACCCACTACACCCCGCGGCGCGCCCTGGAGAACGGCCTCGTCCACGCAGTGGCCGCCACCCGCGAGGAGATGCTCGACAAGGCCCGCGCCTTCATCGCGGCCAACCCGGAGTCCCAGCAGCCCTGGGACGTCGAGGGCTACAAGATCCCCGGTGGCACCCCGTCCAACCCTCGCTTCGCCGCCAACCTGCCCGCCTTCCCGGCCAACCTGAAGAAGCAGCTCGCGGGCGCGCCCATGCCCGCACCGCGCAACATCCTCGCGGCGGCCGTCGAGGGCGCTCAGGTCGACTTCGCGACCGCCCTGACCATCGAGGCCCGGTACTTCACCGAGCTGGTCACCGGCCAGGTCTCCAAGAACATGATCCAGGCGTTCTTCTTCGACCTCCAGGCCGTCAACTCCGGCGCCAACCGCCCCAAGGACATCCCCGAGCGCCCGGTCCGCAAGGTCGCCGTCCTCGGCGCCGGGATGATGGGCGCCGGCATCGCCTACTCCTGCGCCAGGGCCGGCATCGAGGTCGTCCTCAAGGACGTCTCCACCGAGGCGGCCGCCAAGGGCAAGGAGTACAGCGAGAAGCTGCTCGCCAAGGCGCTCTCCCGGGGCCGTACGACCGAGGCCAAGCGCGACGAGCTGCTGGCCCGGATCACCCCGACCGGCGACGCGGCCGACCTCGCGGGCTGCGACGCGGTGATCGAGGCCGTCTTCGAGGACACCGCCCTCAAGCACAAGGTGTTCCAGGAGATCCAGGACGTCATCGAGCCCGACGCGCTGCTCTGCTCCAACACCTCCACCCTCCCCATCACGGTCCTCGCCGAAGGCGTCTCGCGCCCCGTCGACTTCATCGGGCTTCACTTCTTCTCGCCCGTCGACAAGATGCCGCTGGTCGAGATCATCAAGGGCGAGCGGACCGGCGACGAGGCGCTCGCCCGCGCCTTCGACCTGGTGCGCCGGATCAAGAAGACGCCGATCGTCGTCAACGACTCGCGCGGCTTCTTCACCTCGCGCGTCATCGGCCAGTTCATCAACGAGGGCGTCGCCATGGTCGGCGAGGGCGTCGAGCCCGCCTCCATCGAGCAGGCCGCCGCCCAGTCCGGCTACCCGGCCAAGGTCCTCTCCCTGATGGACGAGCTGACCCTGACCCTGCCCCGTAAGATCCGCAACGAGACCAGGCGCGCGGTGGAGGAGGCCGGCGGCACCTGGCCCGGCCACCCCTCCGACGCGGTCATCGACCGCATGGTCGACGAGTTCGGCCGCCCGGGCCGCAGCGGGGGAGCGGGCTTCTACGACTACGACGAGGACGGCAGGCGCGCCGGCCTCTGGCACGGCCTGCGCGAGCACTTCACCAAGCCCGGCGCGGACGTCCCCTTCGAGGACATGAAGGAGCGGATGCTCTTCTCGGAGGCCCTGGACAGTGTCCGCTGCCTGGAGGAGAACGTGCTCATCTCCGTCGCCGACGCCAACATCGGCTCCATCATGGGCATCGGCTTCCCGCCGTGGACCGGTGGCGTCCTCCAGTACATCAACGGGTACGAGGGCGGCCTGCCCGGCTTCGTGGCCCGTGCCCGGGAGCTCGCCGAGCGTTACGGCGACCGCTTCCTGCCGCCCGCGCTGCTCGTGGAGAAGGCGGAGAAGGGCGAGACCTTCCACGACTGAGGCGCTCGCGCACCGCGTTCACCGGCGCTGTCACTCGGCGGTGAACGCGGCCCGCAGTTCCTCCTTGAGCGAGCGCTGAAAGGCCGTCACCAGCGCCTGCACCACGATCGGTTGCATATCCGCGGACAGCGACTTCATCGCCGCCACATGCTCCGGGTCGCCCTCGCGCTCCCGGTACGGGTTCCACACCTCGTCCCGGAACAGCCGGGTCATCTCCTGGGCGGCCGAACGGGTGTGCTTCAGCAGGACGGTCCGCGCCGCCAGGATCGTCTCGTGCGCGATCGGCACGTCCAGCAACTCCACCCCGAGCCGCAGCAGCCCCGGATCCACCCGGAACTCCCCGCCGGGCTCCGGCGGCCGGACCAGCACCCCCATCGCCGCCAGCCGCTCCACATCCGCCTCCGCCAGCGCCCGCCCGGCCCGCCGCTCCAGCTCGCCCCGCGAGAGGTCCTCGGTCTTGTCCGGCGCCCAGGACGCGACCAGCGCCCGGTGGATCGCCAGATCGTGGGCGCTCAGGTCGGGCGGCAACCGCTCCAGGTACCGTTCGATCGCCGACAGCGTCATGCCCTGCTGCTGGAGCTCCTCGATCAGGGCGAGCCGCGACAGGTGGTCCGGCCCGTAGTGCCCGACCCGGCGGGGCCCGATGACCGGGGGCGGCAGCAGGCCCCGGGTGCTGTAGAACCGCACGGTGCGCACGGTGACCCCGGCGCGTGCCGCCAGCTCGTCCACCGTGAGCGTCGGCTCGTCGGTCCCCGTCGCCATCTCTGCTCCTCGCCGTCGAACCTCGTATCGGACAGTGCCGCTGTCTCACCACAACTGTGAAAGTCTCCGGCACCATCGCTCCGCCGTCCACCCCGGACCGTTGTCAGCGGCGGCCCGTACGGTGACTCCATGTCGGAGATCACTTACGTACGGGGGGACGCCACCGCCCCGCAGGGCAAGGGCGTCAAGCTGATCGTCCACGTCTGCAACGACCTGGGCGGCTGGGGCAAGGGCTTCGTCCTCGCCCTCTCCCGCCGCTGGCCCGAGCCGGAGGCCGCCTACCGGCGCTGGCACCGTGAGCGGGCGGGCAACGACTTCGCTCTGGGGGCGGCCCAGTTCGTGCGGGTGGGGCCCTGTCTCTGGGTGGTCAACATGATCGGCCAGCGGGGCATGCGCACCGGCAGCAAAGGGGTGCCCGTGCGGTACGAAGCCATCGACGCGGCGCTCGGCGCGGTGGCAGCCAAGGCGGGCGAGCTCGGGGCGTCGGTCCATATGCCCCGGATCGGCTGCGGTCTCGCGGGCGGCAAGTGGTCCAGGATCGAGCCGCTGATCGAGCGACGCCTGATATCCGCCGGCCTGCCGGTGACGGTGTACGACCACGACTGACCGGAGCACCGACGGCCCCGGACCCCGCCACCACGGTCCGCCCGCACGCGAGGGATCATGGAGAGGAAGGGGACGGGCAGCGCACGGCAGGCCCGCCGGGACCGCGGGAGCACCGGATGAGCAGCGCGAAGGACGCGAAGGACCCCGAGCCGCCTCCGCCCGGCAGTGTGCGAGACCCCCAGCCGCCTCCGCCCGGCGGGGTGCTCTGGAGCCTGTCCGGCGACATCCGTGCCTTGCTGATGCTGCCCGCCGCCCTCACTCTCCAGGTCGCCCACCCGGCCGTCGGCGCCGGAGTCGACGAGCACTCCGTCTTCCGCACGGACCCGTGGGGGCGCGGTGAACGCTCGCTGCGCTCGCTCCAGCTCTGGGTCTACGGCGGCGCGGAGGCGGCGGCGGAGGGCCGCAGGCTGCGCGTGCTGCACCGGACCATCCAGGGCACCGACACCCGGGGCCGCCGCTACCACGCGCTGACGCCCGCCAACTACGCCTGGGTGCACGCCACCGGCTTCCCCGTCTACCAGCACGCGGCCCGCTATCTGGTCCGGCCGATGACCCCCGCCCAGGAGCGCGCCCTGTACGCGGAGTGGCTCCAGGTCGGCCGGATCCTGGGCATCCACGACCGGGACATGCCCCAGAGCATCGAGGAGTTCTGGCCGTACTGGGAAAAGATGCTCGCCGGGGAGATCGAGGCGACCACCGTGGTGCGCGAGCTGGTCGACATCGATCAGCCCGTACCGCCGCCGGACCGGGGCCCGTGGCCGCTGCGGACGGTCCTGCGGGTGCTGTGGCCGGCGCTGCTCCCGCCGCTCGCCCGCTTCCGGCGGTTCGTCACCATCGGACTCATGCCGCCCGCCGCCCGCGACGCGATCGGACTGCCGTGGACCGCGGACCAGGAGAAACGGCTGCGGCGGATGTGCGCGGTGCTGCGGGTCGTCGTCCCCGCCCTGCCGGAGCGGCTGCGCTACCTGCCCAGGGCGCGGGCCGCCCGTGGGGCGTTTGCCGCCGAGACGCGTCGGAACGGCTGAGCGCTCACCGTTCCGACACACCTGGAGGGCGTGCCCGTCAGCGGTGGTCGGCGCCATCGTGGGCCCCGTTGTTCCCGTGGTCCCCGTGGGCCCGTGGTCCCCGGGGGCCCCGTTGTTCCCGTGGTTCTCCTGGGTTCCGTGATCCTGCACGGTGTTCGTCGCCGCGATCTTCTTCCAGGACGTCGGCCGCTCGACCCGCGCCGCCGAGCGCGCCGACAGGGCCGCCCCGGTGAGACCCGCGTCCGCCGCGGCCGGGAGCGCCGGGCGGTACAGCCGGTACAGCCAGGGGTCGAACAGCGCGGCGGGCGGCTTGCCCGAGACCCGTTCCGCGTACCGGACGAAGTCGCCGACGTTCGCGTTTCCGCGGCGACCGGTCGTCACGAGGCCAGGCAACCGCCCGGGCGCGAAGGGGCATTCCGGGTGCTTCTGTTACACGATCGGCGTTCCGTCGCCACGGGCGGCCGTACGCGCGAACGTACGGGCGGCGGTGATCGCCCCCTGTCGCACGGGAGTTGACCGGGGTAACGTCCGCACATCGCCGACAGGCCGACGGGCGTCACGCCGCCCGCCCCCACACGTTCCGGAGGCAGCAGCCGATGACCCGTCACGTCGCCCGCTCGCTTCGCATGCTCAGCCCGCACCCGTGGCTCGCACCGGTCGCGGTCCCCGCCCGGCCGGGGCCCGTGCCCCCGCGCCGCGGTGCGGGGGCGATGCGCCGGACGGCCGTGGCGGCGACGCTCGCCGCGCTGGCGCTCCCGTTCGCCATCGCGCCCGCCGAGGCCGCGCCCCGCCCGCCGCGGACCGGGTTCGAGACGAGCGAGGGAGCCCGCTGGACCGGGGAGGCGGAGGAGCGGGACTTCCTCGCCGAGGTGGACCGGGGGAGCGACCGGGTCTCCGTGGACCGCGTCGGCACCACCGGTGAGGGCCGCCCCCTGAGGCTCGTACGCGTCGGTCGGGAGCGCCCCGGCGCCACCACGGTCCTGCTGATCTGCAGCCAGCACGGGGACGAACCCGCCGGACGCGAGGCCTGCCTGACCACGATCCGCGACCTGGCGTTCGCCGAGGACCGTGCCACCCGCGCGTTCCTGGCCCGTACGACCCTGCTGGTGCTGCCCACCGCCAACCCCGACGGACGCGCCGCCGACACCCGCGGCAACGCCGACGGGATCGACGTCAACCGCGACCACATCGCCCTGGAGACCGCCGAGGCGCGGGCCGTCGCCGCCGTCGTGCGCGACGAACGACCGGAGGTGATCTACGACTTGCACGAGTACGGCGCGACCCCGCCGTATTACGACAAGGACCTGTTCGCCCTGTGGCCTCGCAACCTCAACGTCCACGACGGCGTCCACGACGCCTCGCGCACCCTCTCCGAGCGCTATGTCCGCCCCGCCGCGACGGCGGGCGGCTACAGCAGCGGGCACTACGGCATCTGGACCGACCCGGCCACCCGGGAGCCGATCAAGCAGGTCGCCGGCGACGGCCAGGAGCGCATCCTGCGCAACACCTCCGGTCTCAAGCACGCCGTCGGCCTGCTCATCGAGTCGCGGGTCGACGCGCTGAGCGACGCGGAGAAGGCGGATCCGGCACTCAACCACCGGCGCCGGGTCGACTCCCAGAAGATCTCGCTCGGCGGTCTCTTCGACTTCACCGAGGAAGAGCATGCCCGGCTCCGCGGCGCCACCGCCCTCTCCCGTCTGACCGGCCTCGCCGACCGGGGACCCGTGTACCTCGGCGGCGCCGACAACGACCCGGCCGAGCCGTCCGAGGTCCTGGCCGACCCGCCGTGCGGCTACCGCCTGGACGCGGCCCAGTACGCGGAGGTGAAGGACGAGCTGGCCCTGCACGGGGTCCGGTCCCGGCTGGACGAAGATGGCGTATTTGTGCCCCTACGTCAGTCTGCTCGCAAGCTGATTCCGCTCCTCCTCGATCAACGGGCGACATATCGAATCGCAAACGGTCAAGCCGATAGAGCTTGTTGATCCTTCGAGATCCTGGGCAGGTGTGGTAAGGCCTACAAGGAGCGATTTTCAGACTCGATGAAAGGTGCCATTTGTGTCCCAGGACGACCAGACGACTGACGGGCGGGAAGGGCTGGCGGTCACGGCCGACCTTCCCCCCGAACCGGTCAGCAGCAGGACTCCGACCACCGACCGGGTGGTCTTCGGTGTCACGGCGGTCCTCACCCTCGCCTTCGTCGTCTGGGGTGCGACCGCCACCGGCTCCCTGGAGTCCGTCTCCAGCAAGCTGCTCACCGGGCTGATCCACAACGGCGGCTGGGCCTTCATGCTGGCCGCGTCGGCCTTCGTCATCTTCGCCCTGTGGCTGGCCATCAGCCGGTACGGCAAGATCTGCCTCGGCCAGGAGGGGGAGCAGCCGGAGTTCCGGACCATCTCCTGGATCGCGATGATGTTCAGCGCAGGCATGGGCATCGGGCTGATGTTCTGGGGCGTGAGCGAGCCCCTCGCCCACTTCCGGAACCCGCCGCCGGGCACCGACCCCGCCGACGCGGCCGAGGCCATGCAGACGGCGATGGCGACCACGCTCTTCCACTGGACGCTGCATCCCTGGGCCATCTACGCGGTGGTCGGGCTCGCCATCGCCTACAGCGCCTACCGGATGCGCAGGCGGCAGACGATCAGCGCGGTCTTCGAGCCGCTGATCGGCAAGCGCCACGCGTACGGCGGCGTCGGCCGCGTCATCGACATCCTGGCCATCTTCGCCACGCTGTTCGGCTCGGCGGCCTCGCTGGGCCTCGGCGCGCTCCAGATCGGCAGTGGCATCCAGGAACTGGACTGGCTGGAGAAGGCCGGCACGGGGCTCCTCGTCACCGTCATCGCGGTGCTGACCGTCGCCTTCGTCGCCTCCGCCGTATCCGGCGTCGAGAAGGGCATCCAGTGGCTGTCCAACATCAATATGGTGCTGGCCCTGCTTCTCATCGTGTTCGTCTTCATCGCCGGTCCCACGATCTTCGTGCTCGACCTGGTGCCCACCTCCCTCGGCGCGTACATCAGCGACCTCGGGCAGCTCGTCGGCCGCACCGAGGCGACCGGCGGCGGTGAGGTGGCCGACTGGCTCGGCAGCTGGACGGTCTTCTACTGGGCCTGGTGGATCTCCTGGACGCCCTTCGTCGGCATGTTCATCGCCAGGATCAGCCGCGGCCGGACGATCCGTCAGTTCGTCGGCGGCGTCATCCTGGTGCCCAGCACCGTCAGCCTGATCTGGTTCGCCGTCTTCGGCGGTTCGGCCATGAAGCTGGACGAGGCCGGGAAGCTGACCGGCGCCGAGACCCCGGAGGCGCAGCTGTTCGGCGTCCTCCAGGAGTTCCCGATCGCCACGGTGACGAGCCTTCTGGTGATGATCCTGGTCGGTATCTTCTTCGTCTCCGGCGCGGACGCCGCCTCGATCGTCATGGGCACCCTCTCGCAGAAGGGCGTCCTCGAACCGAGCAAGTGGGTCGTCATCTTCTGGGGCGTCGTGACCGGGGCCGTGGCCGCGATCATGCTGCTCATCGGCGACGGCGAGGAGAACGCGCTCCAAGGACTGCAGAACCTCACCATCCTGGTGGCCGCCCCCTTCGCCGTCGTGATGATCGGCATGTGCGTGGCCCTGATGCGGGACCTGCGCAGGGACCCGCAGATCGTCCGGCAGGAGTTCGGCGTGGAGGCGGTCGAGTCCGCGGTGATCGAGGGGCACGCCAAGTACGACGGCGACTTCGAGATCCGCATCGGCCCCGGGACCACGCCGGTCACGGACGAGCGCCACAAGCACGAGTCCGGCGGATCGGGTTCGACGGCCACGGAGAAGCGCCCCACCGACTGACCGCATAAGCGCACCACCGCACCACCGCACAACCGATTCGGAGCCCGCGACCGCCTGCCGGTCGCGGGCTCCGATGGTGCGCGGGACACGAAGACCGGACCCCGGCTCAGCGCACCAGCGCCGCCGCCGCCCGCGCGCAGCCCCAGGCCACCGTCACGCCCGCGCCGCCGTGCCCGTAGTTGTGCACCAGCAGACCGCCGCCCGGCAGCGCCTCCGCCTCGATCCGCACCCCCGCCTCCCGCGCCGGCCGCAACCCCACCCGGTGCCCGAGCACCCGGGCGCCGGCGATCTCCGGCCGGATCCGCGCGCACCGCGCCACGATCTCCCGCGCCGTGTCCGGGTCGGGCTCGGTGCGCGGATCGTCCGCCTCGGCCGTACCTCCCAGCACCAGCCGGCCCGGCTGCGGGAAGAAGTAGGTCGTCGCGGTCGACGCCGGATCCGCCTCGGTGTACCACTCCTCGATCCCCGGGTTCTCCACCGCGACCAGCTGCCCCCGCACCGGCCGCACCCCGGCGTCGGGCACCAGCTCGCGCGACCCGAGCCCGGTGCAGTTCACCACCACCGGGCTCCGCTCCGCCGCCTCCGCGAACCCCGTCACGGCCCGCCGCTCCACCGCACCGCCCGCCGCCAGGAGCCGCCGCTCCAGCCACGCCAGGTGGACGGGCATGTCCAGCAGCGGCAGCGTCACCCGCAGTCCTTCCGGCACCTCAGCGGCGTCCTTCAGCTCCGCCGCCCACGCGCCCAGCGCCGCGAACCGCTCCCCGCCGTGCAGCCCCCCGACCCGCCGTACGCCGGTCTCCTCCGATGCGCCCGCCAGCTCCTCGTACACCGCCAGTGTCTCCAGCGACCAGTCACCCACCCGTTCCGCCGGCTCGATCCGGTACGGCCACCACAGGGCGCCCGCCACGGCCGACGTCGTCGCCCCGGCCGGATCGCGCGACCAGACCCGTACCCGCAGCCCGCGCTCCGCCAGCGTCACGGCGGTGGTGAGCCCGACGACCCCGCCGCCCACCACGATCACATCCGCCACCACGGCACTCCTGTTCCCTCGGTACGCGCCCGTCGCTGCCCGGACGCTAACCGAAACCGGAATCCCGGGGCCAGAGGAACCGGAATCCCGGGGCACGGCGCACGAGGCCGTCGCCCCGGCAGGGCGCGGGAGCGAACCATCCCCCGCGCGGTTTCGACAAGTTGAGACAGGCTCGTTGACAGCGGTCACCTCCGGCAGGATTCTGAGAGCGCTCTCAGAGTCCAGGTGATGTGCCCCCGTTCCATCCACGCATCCGCCCGATGAGGAGAACGAGCATGCCTGCTTTACGGAGAAGTCTCGGCGCGCTGACCGCCGCCCTGGCCCTTGCCCTGGGGCTGACCACCGGCCTCGGCCAGACGCCCGCCGAGGCGGCGGTGCCCGCCACCATCCCGCTGACCATCAAGAACGACTCGGGACGCGCCGACCAGATCTACGTCTACAACCTCGGAACAGAGCTCTCCACCGGCCGCCAGGGCTGGGCGGACGCGAACGGCACCTTCCACCCCTGGCCGGCCGGGGGCAACCCGCCCACCCCGGCCCCGGACGCCTCGATCGCCGGGCCGCGGAACGGGCAGTCGGTGACGATCCGGATGCCGAAGTTCTCCGGCCGCGTCTACTTCTCGTACGGTCAGAAGCTCGTCTTCAAGGTCACCACCGGCGGTCTCGTCCAGCCCGCGGTGCAGAACCCGAGCGACCCGAACAGGAACATCCTGTTCAACTGGACCGAGTACACGCTCAACGACGCGGGCCTGTGGATCAACAGCACCCAGGTCGACATGTTCTCCGCCCCCTACTCCGTCGGCGTCAAGGCGCCCGGAGGGGCCGTGAAGAGCACCGGCAAGCTCAAGTCGGGCGGCTACAACGCGGTGTTCAACAACCTCAGGAACCAGTCCGGCGGCTGGTCCGGCCTCATCCAGACCCGGTCCGACGGAACGGTGCTGCGCGCCCTGTCCCCGGGGCACGGCGTCGGGAGCGGCGCCCTGCCGTCCGGGATCATGAACGACTACATCAACCGGGTCTGGAGCCGCTACAGCAGCTCCGTGCTGACGGTGACCCCGTTCGCGCACGAGCCGAACACCAAGTACTACGGCCGGGTCTCCGGCAACGTCATGAACTTCACCAACGGCTCGGGCGCCGTCGTGACCTCGTTCCAGAAGCCGGACTCGGACAGCGTCTTCGGCTGCTACAAGCACCTGGACGCGCCCAACGACCAGGTGCGCGGCCCGATCTCCCGCACCCTGTGCGCGGGTTTCAACCGCTCCACCCTGCTGACCAGCGCGAACCAGCCCGACAACAACGCGGCGAACTTCTACAAGGACTCCGTGACCAACCACTACTCCCGCCTCATCCACGCGCAGATGGTGGACGGCAAGGCGTACGGCTTCGCCTTCGACGACGTGGGCGCCCACGAGTCGCTCGTCCACGACGGCAACCCGCAGGAGGCGCTGATCACACTCGACCGCTTCAGCTGACCGGCCCCGCTGTCCGGCCCGGTGGGACGCGCTCCGCGGCGTCCCACCAGTCTAATAT
>NZ_JBHXPF010000004.1:0-16953 GCF_042718715.1 Streptomyces sp. NPDC058576
GGCTGGAAGAAGCGGGCCGACATGCCGGCGGGGCCGTACAGGACCCCCCGGCCCGTACGACCCCGCTGCGTTTCCCCCGGGTCCCCTCGGTCCCCGTTTTTACTGCTCCCCCGTGTTCCCCCGGGTCGGGTCCCCTCGGTCCCCGTTTTTACTGCTCCCCCGTATTCCCCCGCGGCCCCCGTCTCCCCCGAGACGAAGGGCCCTGCCTCAGGCCACCAGCTCGCCGAAGGACTCCTGCTCGTCACGTCCGAAGCTGAGGACCTCGTCCTCGCGCAGCCGGCGCAGGGAGCGCCAGATGCTCGACTTCACCGTGCCGACACTGATGTCGAGGATCGACGCGATCTCCGGGTCGGTGCGGCCCTCGTAGTACCGCAGGACCAGCATCGTGCGCTGGAGTTCGGGCAGTCGGGCGAGCGCCTGCCACAGCACCGCCCGCAGCTCCGTGCCGCGCATCGCGTCCGTGTCGCCCACCGTCTCCGGCAGCTCCTCGGTCGGGTATTCGTTCAGCTTGCGCCGGCGCCAGGCGCTGATGTGCAGATTGGTCATGGTGCGGCGCAGATAGCCGCCGACCGCCGCCTTGTCGCTGATCCGGTGCCACGCCCGGTACGTCGAGAAGAGGGCGCTCTGCAGCAGATCCTCGGCCTCGAACCGGTCGCCGGTCAGGTGATAGGCGGTTGCGTACAGGGAGGCCCGTCGCTCCTGGACGTAGGCCGTGAACGCCGCTTCGGCGTCCGCGTTCTCCGCCCGGGTGGTGCGATCCCCCGTGGCCTCCCCGTACGCGCTTCCCCCGTTGCCCCCCGTGGGCGCGTCAACCACCGTCATGTACGGCATGCGCACCTGCTCCGCCGCCGCCTGGTGCTGACGCCCGATGCCTCGAACGCACCCCCGCATGTTCGTAGCACCGGACTTCTCCGTGCCCCGCCCGATGTCGTGGAGGCGCGTGACAACTGCGCTTGAGCTGGTGCTGTGCAGTGCGTTCATCTCGCGCCCCCTATCGGTGGAGTCCGTTCGTTCCCTGCTGACCAAGAGCTTGCCGGGGCAGTTTCATGGCGCTGTCCCCCGACTGTCACAGGCCTGTCACAGGGGGAGTTGCGCCCGTGCCCGGACAATCGGACCGGGCCACAGGTCGAACTGAAGCGCCACCATGGGCCAGAATGACGTCCGTGCCTTTCCTGTTGCTGATCGAGGACGACGACGCCATCCGCACGGCCCTCGAACTCTCGTTGTCACGCCAGGGCCACCGTGTGGCCACCGCGGCGACGGGAGAGGACGGCCTGGAGCTGCTGCGTGAGCAGCGGCCCGACCTGGTCGTGCTGGATGTGATGCTGCCCGGGATCGACGGTTTCGAGGTGTGCCGGCGGATCCGCCGCACCGACCAGCTGCCGATCATTCTGCTGACCGCGCGCAGCGACGACATCGACGTCGTGGTGGGACTGGAGTCCGGCGCGGACGACTATGTGGTGAAACCCGTCCAGGGACGGGTGCTCGACGCCCGGATCCGGGCGGTGCTGCGCCGTGGTGAGCGCGAGTCGACCGACTCGGCGACCTTCGGCAACGTGGTGATCGACCGCTCCGCCATGACCGTCACCAAGGACGGGGAGGATCTGCAGCTCACGCCGACCGAGCTGCGGCTCCTGCTGGAGCTGAGCCGCCGGCCCGGCCAGGCCCTGTCCCGGCAGCAGTTGCTGCGTCTGGTCTGGGAACACGACTATCTGGGCGACTCCCGACTGGTCGATGCCTGTGTGCAGCGGCTGCGCGCGAAGGTGGAGGACGTGCCGTCCTCGCCGACCCTGATCCGTACGGTGCGGGGCGTGGGCTACCGGCTGGACTCGCCTCAGTGACCGAAACCGCCAAGCGGTCGATCCGCGCCGGTCTGCGCTGGACCAGTCTGCGGCTGCGGCTGGTCGTGGTGTTCGCGCTGGTGGCCTTGGTGGCCGCGGTGTCCGCCTCGGGGATCGCGTACTGGCTCAACCGCGAGGCCGTGCTGACCCGTACGCAGGACACCGCGCTCGACGACTTCCGCCGGCAGATGCAGGAGACGGCGGCCGCGCTGCCGACGCGGCCCACCAAGGACGATCTCCAGCGGGCCGCCGGGGAGATGGCGTCCAGCAGCCCGGGCTACAGCGTGCTGCTGGAGGCCGAGCGCGAGCGCGGCAAGCCGATCGTGGGCTACTCCGACCTGGACACCTTCACCCGGGCCGACGTACCGGACTCGTTGCAGGAGCAGGTGGCGCGCAAGCAGCCCCTGACGTCGAGCAACGAGGACGAGTACCACCTGTTCTGGCAGCGGACGAGCATCGCGGGCACGCCGTATCTTGTCGCGGGTACGCGGATCATCGGCGGCGGCCCGACCGGCTACATGCTCAAGTCCCTCGACCAGGAGCGGCAGGACCTCAACTCGCTCGCCTGGTCGCTGGGGATCGCCACCGCCCTCGCCCTGGTCGGCTCGGCGCTGCTCGCGCAGGCCGCCGCGACGACGGTGCTGCGCCCGGTGCAGCGGCTCGGCGACGCGGCGCGCAAGCTCGGCGAGGGCAAGCTCGACACCCGGCTCGTGGTCTCCGGTACGGACGAACTCGCCGATCTCTCCCGTACGTTCAACAGAACGGCGAGCTCGCTGGAGAAGAAGGTCGCGGACATGAGCGCGCGGGAGGAGGCGAGCCGCCGGTTCGTCGCCGACATGTCGCACGAGCTGCGGACCCCGCTGACCGCGATCACCGCGGTGGCCGAGGTGCTGGAGGACGAGGCGGACACCCTCGACCCGATGATCGCGCCCGCCGTGCACCTGGTGGTCAGCGAGACCCGGCGGCTGAACGACCTGGTGGAGAACCTGATGGAGGTGACCCGCTTCGACGCGGGCACGGCCCGTCTGGTGCTGGACGACGTCGACGTGGCCGACCAGGTGACCGCGTGCATCGACGCGCGGGCCTGGCTGGACGCGGTGGACCTGGACGCGGAGCGCGGCATGATGGTCCGGCTCGATCCGCGCCGGCTGGACGTGATCCTGGCCAATCTGATCGGCAACGCCCTCAAGCACGGGGGTTCGCCGGTGGGTGTCCGGGTGCGCACCGAGGGCGAGGAGCTGGTCATCGAGGTACGGGACCACGGTCCGGGGATCCCCGAGGATGTGCTGCCGCACGTCTTCGACCGGTTCTACAAGGCCAGCGCCTCGCGGCCGCGGTCGGAGGGCAGCGGGCTCGGCCTCTCCATCGCCATGGAGAACGCGCACATCCACGGCGGTGACATCACGGCCGCGAACTCCCCGGACGGCGGGGCCGTCTTCGAACTGCGGCTGCCGCGCGACGCCGAGAGGATCGCACGGAACGACGAACCGGGCGCGGGGGCCGGGGACGAGGACGGGGCGACGTGAAGCGCGGCGATGTCACGTACCGAGAGCGCGGCCGCCCGCTCCGGTGGCGCACGGCCGTTCCGCTGGCGGCCGTGCTGGCTGCCGCGACGCTGGCCTCCGGGTGCGGGATCCGGACGACCACGGTGCCGGTGGACGCGGGGGCCGCGCCCTCCCGGGTGCCGTGCCGGCTGTCCTCGTCGGACGCCGCCACCCGGTCGCCGGACCGTATGAGCGCCGAGGTGTATCTGGTGTGCGCCTCGCAGTTGGTCACCGTGGACCGTCCGATGCCGGCGGACGCGGTCGGCGCCGCGCCGGTGGAGGTGGCCCGCGCGCTGCTGAAGGAGATCCAGCAGGCGCCGCCCGCGAGCGAGCGGCGGGCCGGGTTCACCACCGCCGTCCCGGCGGGCCTGCGGGTGGATCCCTCCCGGGACGGTGATCCGGCGGGCGCCCTGCGGCTGAGCAGCCAGCCGGAGGACCTGTCGGCGGAGGCACTGGCCCAGCTGGTGTGCACGTACGCGGAGAGCGAGTCGCTGGTCCAGGACGGCTCGGTGGTGCTGGGCGGGCCCGGGGACTATCCGCCGCGCGGCTATCTGTGCACCTCGCAGACGAAGTCCCGGCCGGGAGACCTGGCCACACCGGACGCGGTCCGGCTGGACTGACCCGGGCCGTCCGCCGGGCCTACGCGGGTTGCGGCCAGGCCGTGCGGGGGCGGGCAGGTCCACGCCGTGCGGGGTCGGGCCGGGGTTGCGCGGGTCCCCGCGCGGCACGTGAAGACGCCCCGGAGGGCCTTTCGCGTGGCGGGCCGCGACGGCACGGAACCGATCCTGCCGGTCACGGCGTCTTGGTGGGCGTGCGTCACAGTTCGGACGGCCAGACCGTCATCCACTTCCGCGCGGCGGGCGTCACTCTCCTTGTCGCGCATCTGCTGGTCGTCGGGTGGCTGACGCTGCGCCCGCTGGACGTTCCCTGGATCACGGCGGCGAATTTCGAGCCGCTCGCCGGGATCAGGGCGGATCTCGCGCTGGGACCGGCCGAGGCGGCCCGCCGGATCGGCGGGGCGCTGTTCCTGCTGGCCCCGCTCGGGGTGCTGCTGCCGATGGCCGGGGGGCGGATCTTCGTCTCCCCCTGGGTCTCGCTGCTGCGTACGGTCGCCGCCGGGGCGCTGATCTCGCTGGCCATCGAGCTGGGCCAGACCGGGGTGCCGGGGCAGGTCGTCGACATCGACTCGCTGCTGCTGAACACCACCGGGGTGGTGCTGGCCCATCTGCTGGTCGTCCCGCTCTGCCGGGCACGGCTGCGCCGCCGGGGACTGCCGGGGGTACGGGACCTGCCCCACTACCGCCACGAGACCCGCCTCAGGGACGAGGCCCCTGGGGGGTCGACCCCGACGATTACCGGGGTCGGCCTCGCCCCGTAGAGCGATGCTTTGTCCCCCTTCGCCGCGGCACCATGGATACATCGGGGAGCACGGATCGCTGCTCCTCCCGCAACGGTTCGCGAAGGAGCCCACCATGGCCGCACTTGTCCGCCCCCGTGAAGGCCGCATGATCGGCGGAGTGTGCGCGGGTCTCGCCCGGCGCTTCGGTATGTCGGCGAGCACGATGCGCGTCATCTTCGTCGTCTCCTGCCTGCTGCCCGGCCCGCAGTTCCTGCTCTACCTGGCGCTGTGGGCGCTGCTTCCCTCGGAGAAGTCCGCCTCCTCCGCGACGGCCTGGTGACGCGCCGGACCACGGGGAGCGAGAACGCACAGGAGAACGCACGGTGGGGCGCACACCCTGGATCAGGGTGTGCGCCCCACTGACATGTGCGGGTGCGCGCCGGATCCCCGGCGCACAGGTGCGGGGTCAGCCGCCGAGCGGGATCCCGTTGGCGGTGAGGCCCTGGGTGGGCAGTCCGCCGAGCAGGCCGGTGACCGGGGCGGCCGCGTCGGTGGCCTCGCCGCCGAGGATCTTGTCGACGGTGTCCTGGACCGGCGCGTTCTGCACCGACTGCGCGACGGTGTCCAGCGCCATCGTCGAGACGGGGAGCGCCCCGGCCGCGGCGTCCAGCGGCAGCGACGGTGCGGCGGAGGCGCTGCCGGCGGCGGCAGCGGCGAAAGCGGCGCCGAGAGCGGCGACACCGAGAGTCTTGGCAGACTTCTTCATGGAGAATTCATCCTTGGGGAAGGGGATGTGAGCGGCTCTGCAAGCTAGCCATCCCGCCGCCGCCTCCGCAAACATCCCGACACGCGGAAAAAGGGCCGGGATACTGCTTCCCGACCCTTTCCCCTGGTGCGTCTCTCAGCTTCCGGAGACCGCAGAACCGCTGGTCACAGCGGTCTGACGGAAGAGCCACTCCGACTTCAGCTCGGCGTATCCGGGCTTGACGACGTCATTGATCATCGCGAGACGTTCGTCGAAAGGAATGAAAGCTGATTTCATCGCATTGACGGTGAACCACTGCATGTCGTCGAGCGTGTATCCGAAGGCCTCGGTCAGCCGCTCGAATTCCCCGCTCATGCTGGTCCCGCTCATCAGCCGGTTGTCCGTGTTCACCGTGATGCGGAAGTGCAGCTTGCGCAGCAGTCCGATCGGGTGCTCGGCGTACGAGTCGGCGGCGCCGGTCTGGAGGTTGGAGGTCGGGCACATCTCCAGCGGGATGCGCTTGTCCCGTACGTAGGAGGCGAGGCGGCCGAGGGAGACCGAGCCGTCCTCGGCAACCTCGATGTCGTCGATGATCCGCACCCCGTGGCCGAGCCGGTCGGCGCCGCACCACTGGAGGGCCTGCCAGATCGACGGCAGGCCGAAGGCCTCGCCCGCGTGGATGGTGAAGTGGTTGTTCTCCCGCTTGAGGTACTCGAACGCGTCGAGGTGGCGGGTGGGCGGGAAGCCGGCCTCGGCGCCGGCGATGTCGAAGCCGACGACGCCCTGGTCGCGGTAGCTGTTGGCCAGTTCGGCGATCTCCAGGGCGCGGGCGGCGTGCCGCATCGCGGTGAGGAGGGCGCCGACGCGGATGCGGTGGCCGTTGGCGCGGGCGATGCGCTCGCCCTCACGGAAGCCCTCGTTGACGGCCTCGACGACCTCTTCGAGGGTCAGGCCGCCTTCCAGGTGCTGCTCGGGTGCGTAGCGGATCTCGGCGTAGACGACGCCGTCCTCGGCGAGGTCCTCGGCGCACTCGGCGGCCACCCGGAACAGCGCGTCACGGGTCTGCATGACGGCGCAGGTGTGCGCGAACGTCTCCAGGTAGCGCTCCAGCGAACCGGAGTCGGCGGCCTCGCGGAACCAGATGCCGAGCTTGTCGGCCTCGGTCTCGGGGAGGGAGTCGTAACCCTGCGCGCGGGCCAGCTCGACGATGGTGCCCGGCCGCAGGCCGCCGTCGAGGTGGTCGTGGAGCAGCACCTTGGGGGCGCGCCGGATCTGGTCGGAATCAGGGACATTCGGGGTCTGGCTCGTCATCTTGGCACTCTAGCGCCTACGCGCGTAGAGCGCCTCGTGTCGATGCGTAACAGTGACCACGAAGTCGGGTGGAGTACACCTCCCCTTCTGACACTGTTCTGTCATGGGACAGCGCGCACTCCCCCTGCCCGAAGCCAGGCTGGGACGGGCCGTACAGACGGCCGGAGCAACGGACGAGGTCAGCGGCGTGGTTCTGCTGCTTCCGGACGGCGCGGCAGACTCCCGCCGCCGTCCCTCCACCCTGTCGTACGCGGCGCAGCTGCCGTTCGCCCGCTCCCTCGCCCGCGCCGGGGAGGGCGACGGGCTCGCGGTGCACGTGCTGCGCTACCGCTGCCGCGGCTGGAACGCGGACGACGCGCACCCCGCCGAGGACGCCGCGTGGGCCGCCGACGAGGTCCAGCGGCGGTACGGCGACGTGCCGGTCTGCCTGGTCGGGCACGGGATGGGCGGGCGGGCCGCGTTGCGGGCCGCCGGGCACGGCGCGGTCACCTCCGTACTGGCGATGGCCCCGTGGCTGCCGGAGCGGGCGGCGGGCGAGCCGGAGCCGGTGAAGCAGTTGGCGGGGCGGCGGGTGCTGATCGTGCACGGCACCAACGACGAGCGCACCGACCCGGAGTTGTCCTACCGGCTGGCCGAGCGGGCGAAGAAGTCGAACCGGGACACCTGCCGCTTCGAAGTGCACTCCGACGGGCACGCGTTGCGCCAGCACCGGTCCGAAGTGGTCGCGCTGGCCGCCGACTTCGTCCGGGGCTCGCTCTTCGCCCGGTCCTACGCCCGCCCGGTCGCGGACGCGCTCGCCGCACCGCCGCCGTTGGGGCTGCGGATGCCGCTGGCCGCGGGGTTCGGGCGGTCGCTGCGGCACTGAGGCGGCCGCCGGACCGGGGCCGGCGTCAGGCCTCCCGCCGCGCCGACCGCCGCAGCAGCAGCGCGGAGGCCGTCCACGCCGCCGCGCATCCGGCGGCGGCGACCGGCAGGGCGAGCAGGAGGCTGTCCGTGGCGACGGCGGAGGTGACGGCGATGCCGGACGCGAGCAGGGTCGCCGCCACCACCACGACAACCTGTGACGCGCGGGCGGCCGGGGCGCGGGTGGCGCGACGGCGGTGCAGCCGCCCGGCGCCCCGCAGGAAGACGCTGCCGATGATCAGCAGCACGAGCCCCGTGGCCAGTGCGGCGGTGGAGGCGCGGCCCGGCTTCCCGGTGGTGTCCTGGCGCAGCTCGCCGCTCCCCAGCCGCCACACCAGGCCGCGCCAGGCGTATACCGCGACCCGGTCCCCGGGGGCGATTTCCTTCCACACCGGGCCGTCGCCGCGCATCCGTACCCGGAACGGCGGCATCTCGCCGCCGGTGTCGACCGTGGCCCAGTGGGTGGCGGTCCTGTGCTTCCGGCCGGTCTCCGTGGAGACGACCGCGGCGGGCCACTCGGAGAGGCAGTCGCCGCTCTCGGGCGCGGAGGCCTCCGAGCACGGCCGCGCGGCCCGGAAGTCGCGGGCCTCGGAGAGGCTCCCGGGAAGCAGCGCGAAGAGGACGACCGCGGCGAGCACCATCACCGACCCGGCCGCGGCGGCGAGGGTCACGCCCATCAGGGACGGGCGCCCGGGCGGCGATGCGGGGGCACGGTTCACCGGGGCATTCTGCCCGATGCGAACCGGAGGGCGCGCCGCGCCCGGGCCGCGCCCTCAGTCCGGCAGCAGGTTCCCCCGCCGCGAGAGCAGGAAGCGCTTGAAAGCGGCGACCGGCGGGGTGTCGGGGTGTCCGTCGAGCCAGGCGACGCCGATCTCACGGGCCGCGCGCGGTGCGGTGACCGTCAGCTCGACGACCCCGGGGCGGGCGACCGCCGGTGGCGGCAGCAGGGCCACTCCGAGCCCGGCCGCGACCAGCCCGCGCAGGGTCTCCGCCTCCTCGCCCTCGAACGCGACGCGCGGCGTGAAGCCCGCCTCCGCGCAGAGGTCGTCGGTGATCCGGCGCAGCCCGTACCCCGGCTCCAGCGTCACGAACGTCTCGTCGGCGGCCTCCGCGAGGCGGATCCGGCGGCGGGAGGCGAGCCGGTGGTCGTCCGGGACCACCAGGCGCAGGCGCTGTTCGTCGAGGCGGCGGGTGACGAGGTCGGGGGCGTCGGGCACGGGTGAGGTCAGGCAGAGGTCCAGGCCGCCCGCGCGCAGCCGTTCGATCATCGCCTCGCCGTAGTTCTGCACGAGCTGGAAGCGGACGCGCGGGTGGTCGACCCGGAACGCGCGGATCAGGGCGGGCACCGTCTCCGAGCCCATCGTGTGCAGGAAGCCGAAGGAGACCCGGCCCGCCGTCGGGTCGGCGTCCGCCCGGACCGAGTCGGCGGCCTTCTCCACCTCCGCCAGGGCCCGTTCCGCCGAGCCGAGGAAGGTGCGGCCCGCCGGGGTGAGCGAGACGGTACGGCCCTTGCGGGCGAACAGGGCGACGCCCAGGTCCGCTTCGAGCCGGACCATGGCCCGCGAGAGCGTGGACTGCGGGACGCCGAGCTCCTGTGCGGCACGGGTCACATGCTCGTGCCGGGCGACCGCCTCGAAGTACGCGAGGCGAGGCGCGAGCACGGCCCGGATGTCTTCTTCGTAACTGCTCGGTGACAGCCGAGGCCCTGAGCTGCGTTCATGCACCATGGGATTGATTATGGCAGTTTCGTGCATTGGACGCATGAAACGTCTCGCTCTACGTTCGACGTATGCCTCCCGCCAGTACCGGGGCATCCACCATCGTCGTGGATGCCTCTGCCCCGCAGTCCCCCGTCACCACCACCGCCGAGCCCGCCGCCGCCACCCATGAGCGCCTGGAGCCCGGCCGCCCCGGCTACCGCCGGATGAGCTTCGCCCTCTTCGCCGCCGGTGTCGCGGCGTTCGCCCTCCTCTACTCCACGCAGGCCCTGCTGCCCGCCGTCTCCGCGTCGTTCGACGCGACCGCCGGCCAGGCGAGCTGGACGGTCTCGGCGGCGACCGGGGCGCTGGCCCTGTTCGTGCTGCCGCTGAGCGCGCTCTCGGAGCGGTTCGGGCGGCGGCAGATGATGACGGCGTCGCTGGCGATCGCCGTGCTGGTCGGGCTGCTGGTGCCCCTCGCCCCGTCGATGGGCGCGCTGATCGCGCTGCGCGCCGT
This sequence comes from Streptomyces sp. NPDC058576, assembly GCF_042718715.1. Classification (NCBI taxonomy): domain Bacteria; kingdom Bacillati; phylum Actinomycetota; class Actinomycetes; order Kitasatosporales; family Streptomycetaceae; genus Streptomyces; species Streptomyces sp. NPDC058576. Next base: position 9,898 of record NZ_JBHXPF010000004.1, read on the forward strand.
CCAGGGCGCGGCGCTCGCGGGGCTCCCGGCCTCCGCGATGGCGTATCTCGCGGAGGAGGTGCGGCCCAAGGCGCTGGTCGCCGCGATCGGGCTGTTCGTCGCCGGCAACAGCATCGGCGGCATGAGCGGCCGCATCCTGACCGGGTGGGTCGCCCAGGCCTGGGGCTGGCGCGCCGCGCTCGCGGCGGTCGGGCTGCTCGCGCTTGCGTGCGCGGTCGCCTTCCACTTCCTGATCCCGAAGGCCAGGAACTTCCGCCCCGGTTCGCTGAACCCGAAGGCCCTGGCGAAGACCGTCGCCACGCATCTGTCCGACCCGCTGCTGGTCCGGCTGTACGCGATCGGCGCCCTGTTCATGACGGTGTTCGGCGCGGTCTACACGGTGATCGGCTACCGGCTGGTCGAGGAGCCGTTCAGCCTGCCGCAGGGCGTCATCGGCTCGATCTTCCTGGTCTACCTGGTCGGTACGGTCTCCTCCGCCGCGGCCGGACGGCTGGTGGCCCGGCTGGGCCGCCGGGGCGCGCTCTACCTGGCGGTCTCCACCACCGCCGCCGGACTGCTTCTCTCGCTGGCCGACCAGCTGGCCGCCGTGCTGCTGGGCCTGGTGCTGATCACGGCCGGCTTCTTCGCCGGGCACGCGGTCGCCTCGTCCTCGGTGAGCCGGACCGCGACGACGGGCCGGGCACAGGCCTCGGCGCTCTACCAGTCGGCGTACTACCTGGGCTCCAGCGCGGGCGGCACGCTGGGCGCGGTCGCCTTCCACGCCGGGGGCTGGGCCGCGACGGTGGCCCTGGGCCTGCTCGCGGTCCTCGGCGTCGTCTCGATCACCCTGTACGGGACCCGGGTGGCGCGTGCGGAGCGGCGGGCGCTCGTGCCCGCCACCCGCTGAACCGCTCCACCACCCACTGAAGCACAACCGAGACATACCAACGCGCAACCACCGCTCCCCTTCGCACGTCTACCAGGCGTAACCAAGAACGCACTGTGAGCGAAGGGGAGTTGGCGCGCATGGGAGTCACGGCGAAAATATCCGGAAGACGACTGCGGCGTGGGGCGGCGCTGTCCGTCGCCGGACTGGTGGCCGCTCCGGCCCTGGTCCTGGGCAGCGGCACCGCCGCCCACGCGGCGTCCTGCACCACATCGGTGGGACCGCACCAGAAGCAGGTCGAGAAGTTCCTGGGGCGGCCCGTGGACGGGAAGCAGTCGACGGCCGACTGCAAGGCGATCCAGACGTTCCAGAAGAAGCACGGGATCACCCCCACCATCGGCTACGCCGGGCCGCTGACCTGGCGCACGATGAACACGATGCTCGCCCAGAAGGCGGCCGGGAAGAACCCCAACAAGGCGAAGAAGTGTCCCACCAACAAGGGGCGCATCGCCTGTGTCGACCTGACCCGGCAGCTGAGCTGGATCCAGGACGGCAAGAAGCTGACGTACGGCCCGGTGCCGGTGCGCACGGGTCGAAACGGCGCGGAGACCCGGACCGGCGCGAAGAAGATCTACTGGCGCAGCATCAAGCACTGGTCGACCATCTACAAGGTCTGGATGCCCCACTCCCAGTTCTTCGACGGCGGCCAGGCGTTCCACTCGGTCACCAAGTCCATGTACAACCCGCCGGGCTCCGGCGGCTGCGTCAACATGCGCCCCGACGACGCGAAGGCATACTGGAAACTGCTGAAGAACGGCGACGACGTGTACGTGTACGGGCGCAAGCCCGGGACCTGAGCGACACGCTCGGGGCAGCCAGGACACCCGAGGGGTGCCGGACGGATCGTGGCCGGAGCCACGGCGTCCGGCACTCCTTGTCCGTTTTCCGCCCCCGGCTGTCAGTGGCCTGCGGTAGCTTCCGACGTACCGGGTGACGGATGCCACAGCGCGGCTGCGCGCGACAGGGGTGGAGCGATGAGCGATCTGACCACGACGACGGCCACAGGTGCGGCGGCGGACGCCGGCAGGCCCGATGACGCCGGGATCGACAGCCGCCTGGAGGGGCACCGGATCGAGCTGACCGGTTACTGCTACCGGATGCTCGGATCCGCCTTCGAGGCCGAGGACGCGGTGCAGGACACCCTGGTCCGGGCCTGGCGCAACTTCGACAAGTTCGAGGGCCGCTCCTCGCTGCGCTCCTGGCTCTACCGGATCGCCACCAACGTCTGCCTGGACATGCTGAACGCGGGCAACAAGCGGGCCCGCCCGGTCGACCTGACGGGCCCGACCCCGCTCGCCCAGGCCGCGCTGAGCCCCCGCCCGGAGAACGTCTGGCTGGAGCCGATGCCCGACGGCCGGATCCTGCCGTCGGTCCAGGACCCGGCCGAGGCGGCCGTGGCGCGCGAGTCGGTACGCCTGGCGTTCGTCGCCGCCCTCCAGCACCTGCCGCCGAAGCAGCGCGCCGTGCTGATCCTGCGCGAGGTGCTCGCCTGGAAGGCCGCGGAAGTCGCCGAGCTGCTGGAGACCTCCGTCGCCTCGGTCAACAGCGCCCTGCAGCGGGCCCGCGCCACGCTGACCGAGACGGAGGGCCGGGCGGGCGATACGGCGGACCCGCTCGACGAGGAGCAGCAGAAGCTCCTGGAGCGCTATGTGAAGGCGTTCGAGGGGTATGACATGGCCGCCCTGACGGCGCTGCTCCACGAGGACGCGGTGATGACGATGCCGCCGTTCGACCTGTGGCTGCGGGGCACCGGGGACATCACGGGCTTCATGACCTCCATCGGCGCGGCCTGCGCGGGCTCCAAGCTGGTGCCCGTCTCGGCCAACGGCTCCCCCGCCTTCGCGCACTACAAGCCCGCCGAGGACGGGTCCGGGTTCGTGCCGTGGGCGGTCCAGGTCATCGACATCCAGGACGGGGAGATCACCGGGATGCACTGCTTCCTGGACGTCCCGCGCTGGTTCCCGCTGTTCGGCCTGCCGGACCGCCTCCCGGCCGACGCGTAGGAAGTCCCGGCCCGGCCGGGCCCCGTGACACACCCGGGGTCCGGCGGGCCGGCCCCTGCCCCTGCCCCTGCCTCCCCGCGTACGTACGTCAGGACGGGCCCGGCACGCGTTCCTCCGGGCCCTCCTCCAGGGCCACCACCTCGGCCAGCCCCACCAGGTCCAGCAGCGCCCGGAGTTCGGGGGGCACGCGGCGCAGCCGCAGGGTGAGTCCGGCCCGGCGGGCGACGAGCCCCAGCCGGGCCACCGCTTCGACGGCGGTCAGATCCGGCCGGATCACCCCGCCCACATCGCAGTCCACCGCCGCCCCCGGGGCGAGGGCGGCTCCCCCGGGGCCGGCGAGAGCACGCTCCAGCTCGGCGCAGAGGTCGGGTACGACGGCACGGCTGACCCGGCCGGCCACCGTCAGAGTGATCGGATTCTCGGCATCCACACCAGGCAGACCGGACCGGGAGGCGAAAATCATCGGCCTCTCGGCTCGGGCCCTGGGCAATGTCTCGTCACGGAGGGGCGTTTTCGCGTCAACTCCGCATTTCCTGTGTATCTTCTGTGAACCAATCTCCTCAGCAATCCCTCTAGTTCGATGAACCGACGGCCGCAGCCGTCATTTCTGCGTCTCTGCGGACCGGCGGGTTGAGGAACCATCGAGTTCTCCAGGGGGAGAGTTGCGCAGACACGTGAGAAACGCGTGCATACCCGCGGTCGCCACAGCGGCCGCCGTGGCACTGGCGGCGGGCATGGTCAGCCCCGCCGTGGCCCAGCCGGATCCGAAGGGGGCGTCCGGCGCCCGTGCGCAGGCCCAGGACCGGGACGTGCGTCAGCTGACCCTCGTCACCGGCGACCGTGTCACCGTGGACGACAAGGGCAAGCCGGTCGCCTTCCGGCCCGCGAAGGGGCGGGAGCACATCCCGGTCCAGCGGATGAGCGACCAGGGCCACCACCTCGTCATTCCGGCCGACGCCCACCGGCTGATCGTCTCCGGCAAGCTCGACCGGCGGCTGTTCGACGTCACCGAGCTGAGCCGTCCGGAGAACCTCCGGGCCCAGAAGGACGGCCTGAAGCTGATCGTCGGCTACCGGGGCAAGCAGACCGCCACCGCGAAGGCGCAGGTCCGCGACGCGGGCTCCACCGAGGTCGGCCGGAGCCTCACCTCACTGAACGCCGAGTCGGTGACGACGCCGACCTCCGACGCGCCGGAGATCTGGAAGGCGCTCACCGAGCGTCGCGCCGGGGGCGACCGGGTGACCACCGCCGCCGGTATCGACCGGGTCTGGCTGGACGGCGTACGGAGGGCGAGCCTCGACAAGAGCGTCCCGCAGATCGGCGCCCCGGCGGCCTGGAAGGCCGGGTTCACCGGCAAGGGCGTCAAGATCGCGGTCCTGGACACCGGGACGGACGCCACCCACCCCGATCTCCAGGGCCAGATCCTCGCGGAGAAGAACTTCAGCGCCGCGAAGGACACGAAGGACCGGGTGGGCCACGGCACGCACGTCGCCTCGATCGCGGCGGGCACCGGCGCGAAGTCGGGCGGGAAGCTCAAGGGCGTGGCCCCGGACGCGAAGCTGCTCGCGGGCAAGGTGCTCGACGACGAGGGCTACGGCGAGGACTCCGGCATCCTGGCCGGCATGGAGTGGGCGGTCGCCCAGGGCGCCGACATCGTCAACCTGAGCCTCGGCGGACCCGACACCCCCGAGGTGGACCCGCTGGAGGCGGCGGTCGACAAGCTGTCGGCGGAGAAGGGCGTCCTGTTCGCCATCGCCGCGGGCAACGAGGGCGACGACGCGGGCACGGTCGGCTCGCCGGGCAGCGCGAACGCCGCGCTGACGGTCGGCGCGGTCGACGACCAGGACAAGCTGGCGGACTTCTCCAGCCGCGGCCCGCGGATCGGCGACGGTGCGATCAAGCCGGACGTGACGGCTCCCGGCGTGGACACCACGGCGGCCATCCCGCCCGGTTCGCTGATCGCCCAGGAGGTGGGCGAGAAGCCCGCCGGTTACGCCACCATCTCGGGTACGTCGATGGCCACCCCGCACGTCGCGGGCGCGGCGGCGCTGCTCAAGCAGCAGCACCCCGACTGGAAGCACGCCGAGCTGAAGGGCGCGCTGACCGCGTCCACGAAGCCCGGTGCGTACAACCCGTTCCAGCAGGGCTCCGGCCGGATCCAGGTGGACCGCGCGATCGCCCAGAGCGTCGTCGCGGAGCCGGTCTCCGTGAGCTTCGGCGTGCAGCAGTGGCCGCACACCGACGACGTCCCGGTCACCGAGAAGGTGACGTACCGGAACCTCGGTACGACCGATGTCACCCTCGATCTGAAGGTGACGGGCACGGGTCCGACGGGCAAGCCGGCCCCGGCGGGCTTCTTCGCCCTCGGCGCGGACAAGGTCACCGTCCCCGCGGGCGGCACCGCGGAGGCGGCGCTGACCGCCGACACCCGTATCGGCGGCACGGCGGACGGCACGTACTCCGCGTATGTGGTGGCGACCGGCGGCGGGCAGACCGTGCGCACGGCGGCCGCCGTCGAGCGTGAGGCCGAGAGCTATGACGTCACCGTCAAGCACCTCGGCCGGGACGGCCGTCCGGCGCCCTACGCGGACAGCACGCTCTACGGCTTCGACGACGAGGTCGGCGGCTCGTTCCTGGACGCGCGGGTCGTGAACGGCACGGCGAAGATCCGGGTGCCCAAGGGCACGTACGTGGTCAACTCCACGGTCTACGGCCACCCGGAGGACTTCTCCAAGGGCGTGGACTGGATCGCCCAGCCGAAGGTCGCGGTCACCAAGAACATCTCGCTGACGTTCGACGCCCGCAAGGCGAAGCCGGTGAAGATCACGCTGCCGGACACGAAGGCGGAGGGCCGGCTCTTCTCGCCGGACTACTCGGTGGAGTCGAAGAGGGACGGGGTCTCCTTCGGCTGGCTGATGGACTCGCCGGCCGGCTTGCGCACGCTCCACGTGGGGCCGCAGATCACCGACGGCTCGCTCGCCCAGCACTGGTCGGGCATGTGGACCAAGGGTGCGTCGACCGAGTACGACATCGCGGTCGGCGGCACGGTCAAGCAGCTCGCGACCGGCTACGACCGGAAGTTCACGACCGGCCAGCTGGCCAAGGTGAAGTTCACCATGGGCGCGGCCGCCCCGAAGAAGAAGGGCGCGCTCGCCGCCTGGGGCTTCCTGCCCACGTCGACCAGCGGCGTGGCCGCCTCGATCGAGCAGAAGCTGCCCGGCACCCGCACGCTGTATCTCTCCACCGCCGACAAGGTGAGCTGGGCCTTCGACTTCAGCCAGCTGGGTCCGGTCGACGAGGAAGGCTTCCCGTCGTACGAGGCGAGCTACCTGGCCGGTACGGAGGCGACGTACAAGGCGGGCAAGTCCTACAGCAGGTCCGTGAACACCGGGGTGTTCCAGCCGCTGGTGAACGACGACTTCGGCGTGACCCGCGAGGGCAACGAGATCACCGGCTATCTCCCGCTGCTTGCGGACGGCCAGGGCAACGAGGGCTCCATGGAACTCTCGTCGGCCAAGACCGTCCTGTACCGCAACGGCAAGAAGATCGGCCAGAACAACGACCCGCTGTACGGCGGGGAGTACTTCACGGTCCCGGCCGGATCCGCGGCCTACAAGCTGTCGACCTCGGTCAAGCACAGCGCGAAGATCAGCCCGCTCTCCACCCGGGTGGACGCGTCCTGGACGTTCTCGTCGAAGAAGACCGAGTTCGCCGCGCTCCCGGTCTCCACGGCCCGGTTCACCCCGGCCATCGGCGCGGACGGCCGGGCCAAGGCGGGCAAGACCGTCTCGGTGCCGGTGAAGGTGCACGGCGCCGCGGCGGGCAAGAACCTGAAGTCGCTGAACACGTACGTCAGTTACAACGGCGGCAAGACCTGGAAGAAGGTCACGGTGAAGAAGGGGAAGATCACCGTCAAGAACCCGGCGAAGGGCAAGGCGATCTCCTTCGCCGCCAAGGTCACCGACAAGAAGGGCAACACCTCGTGGGTGAAGATCTACAGCGCGTACCTGGGCAAGTGACGGGCGCTCGCGGGTAGTTCACCCCACCGCATGACGGCGGCCCGCCGCACGGTTGCCACCCGGGGGGGGGGCGGTCCCGGGTAAGACGCAGGGGGGGGCGCCGAGGTCC
>NZ_JBHXPF010000004.1:16963-19152 GCF_042718715.1 Streptomyces sp. NPDC058576
GCACGGATCCCTCCGTGCGGCGGGCCGTTCGCGTGTCAGCCGAAGGGGAGGACGCCTGTGTCCAGGACCAGCCCGAACGGCTCGGGGAGGGTCAGCTTCCGTCCGTACTCGACCGTTTCCAGCACGCGGTACGTACCGCCCTTGGGATCGCCGTACAGCGTCGCGGTCGGACGGCCGGAGTGCCAGGGATCGAGGAGCAGGAACAGCTCCACTCCGGCCTTGGCGTAGCCGTTCACCTTGCTGACGCGGTCGTGGTTGGCGTTGGCGCGGGAGGTGATCTCGACGACAAGCAGGGCCTCGGAGGCGGGCACGGTGTGACCGGGCCCGACAAGCAGCGCTCGGTCCATGACCACGAGGTCGGGAATGTAGATGCCGCCCCGCCCGGGCAGCGAGAGGCCGAGGGTCTGGTAGACACCCCAGCGCTCCGGGATGACGGTGTAGAGCCTGCGCTGGAGCAGCTCAGCGGTGGTGTTGTGGTCCTCGGACGGCGGCGGCGACACGGTGACGATCTCCTCGATGATCTCCACCTTGCAGCCCTCGGGTGCGTCCGTCTCCTCCCAGATCCGGACCAGGTCGTCCCAGTCCTGGCCGGGGCCCGGAACGGGCTCGACGGTGAGTGCGCCCATGGCGGTCTCCTCTATCGGTACGTCACCGAGTCCAGCATGCCGAACGGGACCGGTGGCAGTCCACCGATCCCGTTCACCCATACGGGGAAACCACAGGTCAGGCGATACGTTCCCGTACCACCGGCAGCGGCGAGAACGACGTGCCGGCCGGGGCGATGTCGTACGCCTCGGGCAGGGCCTTCAGGGCGTAGTCGAACTTCTCCGGGGTGTCCGTGTGCAGCGTCATGAGGGGCTGGCCCTCGGTGACCGGGTCGCCGGGCTTGGCGTGGAGCTCGACGCCGGCGCCCGCCTGCACCGGGTCCTCCTTGCGGGCGCGGCCCGCGCCGAGGCGCCAGGCGGCGACGCCGACGTCGTAGGCGTCCAGGCGGGTCAGGACGCCGGAGGCGGGCGCGGTGACGACGTGCTGCTCGCGGGCGGTGGGGAGCGTGGCGTCCGGGTCGCCGCCCTGGGCGGAGATCATCCGGCGCCAGACGTCCATCGCGGAGCCGTCGGCGAGCGCCTTCTCCGGGTCGGCGTCCTTGAGGCCGGCCGCGTCGAGCATCTCGCGGGCGAGCGACAGGGTGAGGTCGATGACGTCCCTCGGGCCGCCGCCCGCCAGGACCTCGACCGACTCGCGGACCTCCAGCGCGTTGCCCGCGGTGAGGCCCAGCGGGGTGGACATGTCGGTGAGCAGGGCGACCGTGCGCACCCCGCTGTCGGTGCCCAGCGCGACCATGGTGGAGGCCAGTTCGCGGGCGTCCTCGATGGTCTTCATGAAGGCGCCGGAGCCGACCTTGACGTCCAGGACGAGCGCGCCGGTGCCCTCGGCGATCTTCTTGGACATGATCGAGCTGGCGATCAGCGGGATCGCCTCGACGGTGCCGGTGACGTCGCGCAGCGCGTAGAGCTTCTTGTCGGCGGGGGCCAGCCCGTCACCGGCGGCGCAGATGACCGCGCCGGTGGTGTCGAGGACGTTCAGCATCTCCGCGTTGGAGATGTGGGCCCGCCAGCCGGGGATGGACTCCAGCTTGTCCAGGGTGCCGCCGGTGTGGCCGAGGCCCCGGCCGCTGAGCTGCGGCACGGCCGCGCCGCAGGCGGCGACCAGCGGGGCGAGCGGCAGGGTGATCTTGTCGCCGACGCCGCCGGTGGAGTGCTTGTCGGTGGTGGGGCGCGAGAGCGAGTCGAAGTTCATCCGCTCGCCGGAGGCGATCATCGCGGCGGTCCAGCGGGCGATCTCGGTGCGGTTCATGCCGTTGAGCAGGATCGCCATGGCGAGGGCGGACATCTGCTCGTCGGCGACCTCGCCGCGGGTGTAGGCGTCGATGACCCAGTCGATCTGCTCGGGGGTCAGCTCGCCTCGGTCCCGCTTGGTGCGGATGACGGAGATGGCGTCCATGGGAGTCCTTCCGGCCGGGTGCGCAAGAGTCCCGACTGACTCTTGCGTGCGAAGAGGGAGAGAAGAGCGGTGGGGGCGGGCGGGGTGGGGGGGGCCCCCCCCGGGGGGGGGGGGGTACGGGTGATACCGGGGTGGGGGGGGCGCCACGAAGCGGCGCCCAAAAGCTGAGACGTAAGCGGCGGGCCCCC
>NZ_JBHXPF010000004.1:19162-219922 GCF_042718715.1 Streptomyces sp. NPDC058576
CCCACTCCGTCCGCGCGCCCCCGCCCCCCGCCGCGGGGCCGCGCCCCCCCCCCCGCCCGCCGCCCCGCCCATGTCGCCGTGGGGGGGGGGCCTGTGCGTGGGGGGGCGGCGCGGGCGCCCCCCCCCCCCCACCGCCGGGTCGTGCGGGATACGGGTTCAGCCGAGGTGCTGCGGGCCGAACGACTGCGGCAGCATCTCGTCGAGCGTACGGCGGCCGTCCGGCGTCTCCAGGAGGAGTTCCGGGCCGCCGAACTCGTACAGGAGCTGCCGGCACCGGCCGCACGGCACCAGGATCGCCCCGGTGCCGTCCACGCAGGTGAAGTGGGTCAGCCGGCCGCCGCCGGTGGCGTGGAGCGTGGAGACCAGGCCGCACTCGGCGCAGAGCGAGAGGCCGTAGCTGGCGTTCTCGACGTTGCAGCCGGTGATCGTGCGGCCGTCGTCCACCCGGGCGGCGACGCCGACCGGGAAGCCCGAGTAGGGGGCGTACGCCCGGGACATGGCGTCCCGGGCCGCGTCCCGCAGGGCGTCCCAGTCGGCGTCGCCGAAGGCCGGGGCGGACGGGGGTGTCACTTGCCCTCGCCCTTGCGGTACGACACGCCGTTCGCCTTGGGCATCCGCAGCCGTTGCGCGGAGAGCGAGAGGACCAGCAGCGTGGTGACGTACGGGGCGGCGTCGACGAACTGGCTCGGCACCTGGTCGGTCAGGAAGTACCAGGTGAACAGCAGCGCCGAGACGACCGCCGCGATCGCCGCGGAGACGTACTTCTTCTTGTACAGCTGCCAGAACACCGCGATGACCAGCAGGATCGCCAGCAGGAGCAGCATCGCGTGGACGTTCTCGGCGCCGCCGCGCAGCTTGAGGCTGTCGGTGAAGCCGAAGAGGCCGGCGCCCAGGGCCATGCCGCCCGGCATCCAGTTGCCGAAGATCATCGCAGCGAGACCGATGTAGCCGCGGCCGCCGGTCTGGCCCTCCTGGTAGATGCCGGTCGCGACGATCGCGAGGAACGCGCCGCCGAGGCCCGCCAGACCGCCGGAGACGGTCACGGCGATGTACTTGTACTTGTACACGTTGACGCCGAGGGTCTCGGCGGCCACCGGGGACTCGCCGCAGGAGCGCAGCCGCAGTCCGAACGGGGTGCGCCACAGGATCCACCAGGTGGCGGGGATCAGCAGCAGGGCGACGACGGTGAGCAGGGACAGGCCGGTGATCAGGCCGCCGACGATGCCCGCGATGTCGGAGATCAGGAACCAGTGGTGTTGCTGGAGGTCCTGGAGCCAGTCCGAGAGCCCCGGAATGGTGATCTTGTCGATCGGGTCGATGCGCGGGGACTGCTTGGAGGAGCCGCCCTGGATGCCGTCGAAGGCGAAGTTGGACAGGTAGCGGGTGACGCCGACGGCGAGGATGTTGATGGCCACACCGGAGACGATGTGGTTCACGCCGAAGGTGACGGTGATGACCGCGTGCAGCAGGCCGCCGATGCAGCCGCCGAGGATGCCGAAGAGGACACCCATCCACGGGCCCCACTGGAACCCGGCCCAGGCGCCGAACCAGGTGCCGAGGATCATCATGCCTTCGAGGCCGATGTTGATGACGCCCGCGCGCTCGGCCCACAGACCGCCGAGTCCGGCGAGGCCGATCGGCACGGCGAGTTCCAGGGCGCCGGCCACCTGGCCGACCGAGGTGATGTCCTCGGCGCCGCTGATCAGGCGGACCAGCGAGACCAGGGCGAGCGCCCCCGCGATGATCAGCAGGACGACGGGCAGGGAGAGCTTGCGGCGGCCGGTGCCCTTCTTGGGGGCGGGGCCCGCGGCGATGGTTTTGCTGGTGCTCACAGGGCCGCCTCCTTCTCGGTCGTGAGGGCGTGTCCGGCGGCGAGTTCCTCGCCGACCTTCTGCTGCTGGCGGCGGATGCCGTATCGGCGGACCAGCTCGTAGGAGACGACGACCGAGATCACGATCAGGCCCTGCATGATCGTGGCGATCTCCTTCTCGTACCCGTACTGGTCGAGCGAGGCCGAGGACTTGTCCAGGAACGCGATCAGCAGGGCGCTGAGGGCGATGCCGAGCGGGTTGTTGCGGCCCAGCAGCGCGATGGTGATGCCGGTGAAGCCGATGCCCGTGGGGAAGTCGAGGCTGTAGGTGTGCGTGTCGCCGAGCAGGGTCGGCATGCCGGCCAGACCCGCGACCGCGCCGGAGATCAGCATCGAGGTGAGGATCATCTTCTTGGCGTCCACGCCGGAGGCCTGGGCGGCGCTCTCGCTGGCGCCGGTGGCGCGCAGGTCGAAGCCGAACCGGGTGCGGTTCAGCACGAACCAGTACAGGAGGCCGCAGCCCGCGGCGACGAAGGTGAAGCCGTAGATCTCCCCGGCCTGGTCGCCCATCGGCAGCCCCGGGAACCAGCCGGACTCCGGGATCTCACCGGTGGTCAGGTTGTTGGAGCCGACCGGCTGCTCGCCGAAGTTCTTCGGCAGGATCATCCAGGCGACCAGCGCGGTGGCGATCGAGTTGAGCATGATCGTCGAGACGACCTCGCTCACCCCGCGGGTGGTCTTGAGGAACCCCGCGATGCCCGACCAGAACGCGCCGACCAGCATGGCGACGATCACGATCAGCGCGATGTGCAGCGGGCCCGGCAGGTCGACGCTCGCGCCGACCAGCGCGGCCATCATGGCGGCGAGGCGGTACTGCCCGTCGACGCCGATGTTGAAGAGGTTCATCCGGAAGCCGACCGCGACCGCGAGTGCGGCGAGGTAGTACGTACCGGCCTGGTTGACGATCAGGACCTGTACGTCGACGTAGCTGGCCGACTCGAACATGATCCGGTACGGCTCGAAGGGGTTCTGCCCGGAGGCGAGCAGCACCACGGTCGTCAGCGCGAGGGCCACGACCAGGGCGAGCACCGGGCCGGCGAAGCCCAGGATCAGCCGGTCCTTGTCGAATTTCTTCATCGGGCCTCGTCCTCCGGGCTTTCGAGGTGACCGGTGGCGGCGCCGGTCATGGCCGAGCCCAGTTCCTCCGGGGTGATGGTGGCCGGGTCGGCGTCGGCGACCAGCCGTCCGCGGTACATGACGCGCAGGGTGTCGGAGAGCCCGATCAGCTCGTCCAGGTCGGCCGAGATCAGGAGCACGGCGAGCCCCTCGCGGCGGGCCTCGCGGATCTGGTCCCAGATCTGGGCCTGCGCGCCGACGTCCACACCGCGGGTGGGGTGGGCGGCGATCAGAAACGTGGGCGCGTGGCTCATCTCGCGGCCGACGATCAGCTTCTGCTGGTTGCCGCCGGAGAGGGACGCCGCGGTGACCTCGATGCCGGGGGTGCGCACGTCGTACTCGCGCACGATGCGCTCGGTGTCGGCGCGGGCCGCCTTGTTGTCCAGCAGCCAGCCGCGGCTGTTGGGCTTCTCGGTGACATGGCCGAGGATGCGGTTCTCCCACAGCGGGGCGTTCAGCAGGACGCCGTGGCGGTGGCGGTCCTCGGGGATGTAGCCGATGCCGGACTCGCGCCGCTTGCGGGTCGGGGCGTGCGAGATGTCGTCGGTGCCGAGCGTGATCACTCCGGCGTCCGGGTCGCGCATGCCCATGAGGGCCTCGATGAGCTCGGTCTGACCGTTGCCCTCGACGCCGGCGATCCCGAGGACCTCGCCCCGGTGGATGGTGAAGTCGATGCCGGCGAGCACGTCGCGGACGGTGCCGTCGGGGTCGGTGACGGTGAGCTTCAGGTCCTGGACCCGCAGCGTCGGCACGTCGGTGACGGTGGACTCGCGGGTCTCCGGCGAGGGCAGCTCGCTGCCGACCATCAGCTCGGCGAGCTGCTTGGTCGTGGTGGTGGCCGGGTCGGCGGTGCCCACCGTCGTGCCGCGGCGGATCACCGTGATGTCGTCGGCGACCGAGAGCACCTCGCCCAGCTTGTGCGAGATGAAGATGACGGTCAGTCCCTCGGCCTTGAGCTCGCGCAGGTTGGCGAAGAGGGCGTCGACCTCCTGGGGCACGAGGACCGCGGTCGGCTCGTCCAGGATGAGGATGCGGGCGCCCCGGTAGAGGACCTTGAGGATCTCCACGCGCTGCCGGTCGGCGACCCCGAGGTCCTCCACGAGCGCGTCGGGCCGGATGCCGAGCCCGTACGCGTCGGAGATCTCCTTGATCTTCTTCCGGGCGCCGGAGCCGATGCCGTACAGCTTCTCGCCGCCGAGGACGACGTTCTCCAGGACGGTGAAGTTGTCGGCGAGCATGAAGTGCTGGTGCACCATGCCGATGCCGCGCTCGATGGCGTCGCCCGGGTTGGAGAACGAGACCTGCTCGCCGTTGATCGCGATGGTGCCCTCGTCCGGCTTCTGCATGCCGTAGAGGATCTTCATCAGGGTGGACTTGCCGGCGCCGTTCTCACCGACGAGCGCGTGGACCGTGCCCTTGCCGATGGTGATGTCGATGTCGTGGTTGGCGACGACGCCGGGGAAGCGCTTGGTGATGCCGTGCAGTTCTACGGCAGGGGGACTGCTGGACGCGTTGATGACGCACTCTCCTTGGCCGGACAGGAGCGGGGGCGGAGGGGCTGGGGGGCTCTGGTGGGCGGGGTGAAGTTATCGCGCCGGAGGGCTGTCTACACGCGTAGCGCTGCCGAATCGTGAAACACGGGGTGCACGTCACAGTCCGGATTCGTTGGTCCGGACCGGGTGGGAGAGCACTGCGGGAGGCGGATCTTCTTCGAGGGGTGCTGCGGGAGGCCTGGCCGTCGGGCGGGATGGGCCCGTGGCCCTGTCCGTCCGCGGGCCGGAGTGCGGCGCGGGGACGGACAGGGCCAGAAGGAAACCAGCCGTTCGGCAGGAGGCGCCGAGCTTACGGGGCGGTCTTGACCTTGATCTTGCCGTCGATGATGTCCTGCTTGGCCTTGTCGACGGCGGCGATGACGTCCTTCATGTCGGCGAAGGCCGGGTTGGACATCGACAGGGCGACGCCGTTCTTGTCCAGGCCGTAGCGGATCTCACCTGTCTGCGGCTTGCCGTCCTGGACCGACTTGATCAGGTTGAAGACCGCGTCCTCGATGTCCTTCGTGACCGAGGTCAGGATGGACGCCTTGTAGGGCGCGAGACCCTTCTGCTGGTACTGGTCGGAGTCGACGCCGATGTTCCACTTGCCCTTGCCCGCCTTGGAGACGGCCTCGATGGCACCCGAGCCGGCCAGACCGGCGGCCGAGTAGATCACATCGGCCTTCTTGTCGAGCTGGCCCTGGGCGGCGGCCTTGCCGAGGTCGGGCTTGGAGAAGCCGCCGAAGTCCGGCGGCTGCGTCAGGTACTGCGGAAGCACGTTCACCGAGGCGTCGGTGTCCTTGGCGCCCTGGATGAAGCCCGCCTCGAACTTCTTGATCAGCGGGGTCTCGACACCGCCGATGAAGCCGATCGTCTTCGACTTGGTGACCTTCGCGGCGGCGACGCCGGCGAGGTAGGAGCCCTGCTCCTCGTTGAAGACGATGTTGGCGATGTTGTCGCCGGTCACCGAGGCGTCGTCGATGATGCCGAAGGTGGTCTTCGGGAACTTCGGCGCGACCTTCTTGATGGCGGGCGCGTAGGCGAAGCCGACGCCGATCACCGGGTTGTTGCCGGAGCGGGCCAGCTCGGTGAGGCGCTGGACCTTGTCCGCGTCGCCCTCACCGTCGGAGGGCTCGGCCTCGCTGCCCTGGACGTCGAGGTCCTTCTCCGCCTTCTCGAGTCCGGCGTAGGCGGCGTCGTTGAACGACTGGTCGCCGCGGCCGCCGATGTCGTACGCGATGGCGGCCTTGTCGCCGCCCGAGTCGGAACCGGCGTCCGACGACGATTTTCCGCCACAGGCGGTGACACTGAGCGCAAGCGCCGCGGACGCAATGCCCACGGTGGTGATCCTGGTGATCCGGCGCAAGGGAAGGCTCCTTCAAACCTGACCGAAGCGCCTCTTCCGGCGCTGGTTTCGCGGCGATCGTAACGCGCGTAGATGTCAGATAAGAGCACGTACGGAAGCCGTTATCGGATCGTCGTGAACAGAAGCGGCCCCGCGGGTCCACGAACGGCTCACGAAGAGTGTGTCAACGCTCCGCTAACGGTTCCCGTCGAGCAGCGCCGAGGCGGTGAACAGCTCGACCCCCACGGTGATGGCCTCTTCGTCCACGTCGAAGTTGCCGCGGTGCAGGTCGAGCCCGCGCGTGTCGCCGGGGGTCCGGACGCCGAGGCGGGCCATCGCGCCGGGCACCTGCTCCAGGTACCAGGAGAAGTCCTCGCCGCCCAGGCTCTGCTCGGTGTCCTCGATCGCATACGATCCGCGGCGCTCGGCCATCGCGGCGTCCAGCAGGCCGATGGACTCGGCGTCGTTCACCACGGGCGGCACGCCCCGTACGTAGTTGATGACGGTCTTGGCCCGGTGCATTCCGGCCACCTCGTCCACGGCGGCGTGCACCAGGTCGGGGGCGTCGCGCCAGGCGTCCAGGTTCAGGCAGCGGACGGTGCCGGACAGCTCGGCGTGCTGCGGGATGACGTTGGGGGCGTGGCCGGTCTCCAGCCGCCCCCAGGTCAGCGCGAGCCCGGAGCGGGCGTCGACCCGGCGGGAGAGCAGCGCGGGCACGTCGACGGCGATCCGGGCGGCGGCGGTGACGAGGTCGGTGGTCAGGTGGGGGCGGGCGGTGTGCCCGCCGGGCCCGTCGAGCGTGATCTCCAGCCGGTCGCAGGCCGAGGTGATGGCCCCGATCCGCAGCCCGATCCGCCCGACGTCCACCTTCGGGTCGCAGTGCACGCCGATGATCCGGCCGACGCCCTCCAGCACCCCGGACTCGATCGCGTCGACCGCGCCGCCGGGCAGGACCTCCTCGGCGGGCTGGAAGATCAGCCGGACAGCGTTGGGCAGCAGCCCCTGACGGTCGAGATCGGCCAGCACGAGGCCCGCGCCGAGGACGGTGGTGGTGTGCACGTCGTGCCCGCAGGCGTGCGCCCGGTCGGGCACGGTGGACCGGTAGGGCACGCCGGCCTTGGTGTCCGGGATCGGCAGCGCGTCGATGTCCGCCCGCAACGCCAGCATGGGCGTCACCCCGTCCCACTCCCCCACGTCGCACATGAGCCCGGTCCCCACCGCGAGGACCTCGGGCTTCAGCCCGGCCTTCTCCAGCCGGTCCTTGATGGCGGCGGTGGTACGGAACTCCTGGTTGCCGAGCTCGGGGTGCATGTGCAGATCGCGGCGGAAGGCGATCAGCTCGGCGCGGAGCTCGTCGGAGAGTCTGCCGGGCAGCGCACCTCCCCCGGGCTGGCCGGCCGGGTGGTGGGGGCGGGAGGCACGGGACTTCAACTGGTTCACCCTAGGAAGCGTAGGCCCCTTGCCCCCTCAACTGGCCACAGATCAACAAAACTTCAGCCGCTCAGGCGAACAAAGTTCGGGTGAGGACGTGTGACGCAGCGTGGTTTCGGGTATACCCGTTCGCCTTCCGGACCCGGGTCCGCGCCCGTGCGGGCGCGGACCTCACGTCACCACCGACGGCAGTCGCTGCACCCCCCGCGCCGTCTCCGTGACCCCGCTCAGGAAGCCGTGGGCGCGCGGCGAGGCCGTGGCACGGAGCCATTCCGGGGCGATGTCGCAGACCGCGACGTTCACGCCGGTGCCGGCGAGGGCCAGCGGGAGGGTGTGGACGACCGTGGAGGGGAAGCTGACGATCGTGCGGCCGATGGGGCCGCGGCGGGCGATCAGTTCCAGCGGGAGGTCCGGACGGACGATCTCCAGGCCGGTGGCGGCTTCCAGGGCGTGGAGCTTCTCGGCGGACTCGCGGCGGTGGGCGAAGTAGCGGGTCGCGCCGTGGGTGCGGGCCAGAGAGGCCACCGCCTCCTGGTACGGGACGGGGTCGACGACGCCCGTCTCGACCAGGGAGGTGCCGACCAGGTCCGCGCCCTTGCCGATGCTGGGCGGGCCGAAGCGGGCCCGGGTCCAGGCGAAGGTGTTCGGGGTGATCGCGATGCCGGACGGAGCCTCGACCGGCATCGCGGTGAACACCTCGACCGTGTGGCGCGCCGTCGGGGTGAAGCGGCGGCGGGCCGTGGCGGTGACCGTGGCCAGGACCAGCTCGCGCGGTCCCGTACGGCCCCGGCGGTGCCAGCGGGTCAGGCGCTCGCCCCCGGCCAGCTGGGCGACGAACTCCATGGTGGCCGTGCCGTCGTCGACCACCGTGAGGTGGTCGGCGCGGACCAGGGTCAGCAGGAGCTGCACATAGCGCGAGAACGGGTCGCCGATCACTATGTGGTCCGCGCGCCTGACCAGGCCGGCCAGCGCGCGCAGGGCCTTCAGGGGCGCGCCGGACTCGCCGCGCGCCTCCTGCCAGCGGACCGCGATGCCCTCGTCGCGGGCCAGCTCCGCCATCCGGCGCAGCTGACCGCGCGACATCGGGTCGACCGGGGGGAGGACGACGACCGTGGTGGCGGTCGGGTCGTCTCCCCCCTGGGTGTGAACCCACTCCAGGACGTTCAGGAGCTGGACCGGGCTCTCGACGAAGGCGAGGTTCACCGGTCGGCGCTCAGACCGCGACCGGCTCGGGGGCCGGCGCGTTCTCGGTCTCGGCGACGACGCCCGCGACGCGGCGGAGCTTCTTCATCGGGCCGAGCTCGGACTCGTACACCTTCTTGACGCCGTCGCCGAGCGACTGCTCGATGGTGCGGATGTCGCGGACCAGGCGGGTCAGGCCCTGCGGCTCGACGGAGGCGGCCTGGTCGGAGCCCCACATGGCGCGGTCCAGGGTGATGTGGCGCTCGACGAACGTGGCGCCGAGGGCGACCGCCGCGAGGGTGGTCTGCAGGCCGGTCTCGTGGCCGGAGTAGCCGATCGGGACGTTCGGGTACTCCTGCTGGAGGGTGTTGATGACCCGGAGGTTCAGCTCCTCGGCCTTCGCCGGGTACGTCGAGGTGGCGTGGCAGAGCAGGATGTTGTCGCTGCCCAGGACCTCGACGGCGTGGCGGATCTGCTTCGGGGTCGACATGCCGGTGGAGAGGATCACCGTGCGGCCGGTGGCGCGCAGGGCGCGCAGCAGCTCGTCGTCGGTGAGCGAGGCGGAGGCCACCTTGTGGGCGGGGACGTCGAACTTCTCCAGGAAGGCGACGGCCTCGGTGTCCCACGGGGAGGCGAACCAGTCGATGCCGCGCTTGGCGCAGTGCTCGGCGATGGCGGTGTACTCGTCCTCGCCGAACTCGACGCGGTGGCGGTAGTCGATGTACGTCATCCGGCCCCAGGGGGTGTCGCGCTCGATGTCCCACTGGTCGCGCGGGGTGCAGATCTCCGGGGTGCGCTTCTGGAACTTGACGGCGTCGCAGCCGGCTTCGGCGGCCGCGTCGATCAGCGCGATGGCGTTGTCGAGGTCACCGTTGTGGTTGATGCCGATCTCACCCGTGATGTAGACGGGGTTGCCGGGGCCGGCGGTGCGGGTGCCGAAGGTGCGCAGGCGGGAGGTGCTCATGGTGGTGCTTCCTTACTTGGTGGGGACAGAAGGGGTGTTGGTGGTGGTGAGGGTGGGGCCCAGCAGCCAGGCCGCGATCTCGCGGATGGCGCCGTAGCCCCCGGGGGTGGTCGTGACGGCGCGCGCGGCGGCGCGTACCGAGTCATGGGCGTCGGCGACCGCGACGGGCCAGCCGGCGAGGGAGAAGCAGGGCAGGTCGTTGACGTCGTTGCCGACGTAGAGGACCCGGTCGGGTGCGACGGACTGCTCGTCGCACCAGCGCTTCAGCGCCTCGTCCTTGCGGTCGATGCCGTGCAGGACGGGGATCTGGAGCTTGCGGGCCCGGGCCGCGACGACCGGGTTCTGCTCGGTGGAGAGGATCAGCAGGGGCACGCCGGCCTTGCGCAGGGCGGCGATGCCGAGCCCGTCGCCCCGGTGCACGGCGACCGTCTCGCGACCGTCGGAGTCGATCATGACCCGGTCGTCGGTCTGGGTGCCGTCGAAGTCCAGGACGACCGCGTCCACGTCCGCGAGGGAGGGCAGCGGGGCGGGGTCCAGGAGCGGGGCGAGCGCCCGGGCCCGGGCCAGGTCGTGCGGGTCGTCGATCTCCAGCACCCGCGCCGGGTCGGTGGGCACGAGGGCGGTGTGACCGAAGAAGCGGTGCCGGTGGGTACGGAAGCCCGCCGCGTCCATCGCGTAGGCCGCGCCGGTCTCCAGGTGGTCCTGGGGGCGGTCCTGGCGGCGGGGGCGTACGGACTTGTCGTGGTTGACGCCGTACGTGCCCTCCTCGACCGCGTGCCCGTCGCGCCAGACGAAGCCGTGGAACGGGGCGACCGTGACGGCCGTGTCCGCGCCCTCGTGGGCCACCGCCCTGGCGACGCCGTCGATGTCCTCACGGGAGACGAACGGGCTGGTGCACTGGACGAGGAGGACCACGTCGACGGTGCGGGCGCGCTCGGCCTCGTAGACGTCCATGGCGTGCAGCACGGCCGCTTCGCTGGTCGCGGTGTCGCCCGCGATGGCGGCGGGGCGCTCCACACAGTGCAGCCGGTGCGCGGCCCGGAGGTCGGCGGCGGCGGTGCGGGCGGCCTCGGCGATCGCCCCGTCGTCGGTGGTGACGACGACGTCGGTGACCTCGGGGGCGCCGAGCGCGGCGCGGACGGCGCGGGCGACCAGGGGGATGCCGCCGACCTCGGCGAGGTTCTTGGCGGGGACGCCCTTGGATCCGCCGCGGGCGGGGATGACGGCGAGGACGGTCGGGGGCGGCTGCATCGCTGCTCCTGGTGTGATGGCGGTTCCGGAAGTGGTGGTCACAGCTCCCCCATCCGGCGGATCACCGGCGCGACGCGCTGGACGCCGTGGCGGTAGGCGCCGCGGGCCGCGTTGCGGACGGTTTCGCGCACCGCGCCCCGGACCCGGCCGGGCTCCTGCGGTGCGGCCGCGCCGGGCAGGGGCGTGCCGTCGGCGGCCAGGTGGTGGCGGCCGAGGATGCCGGGGAGATAGCCGGGGGCGGAGGCGGGCGTGTAGTAGGGAGCCAGCGGCGGGAGTCGGCCGGCGTCCAGGAGGGCGGTGACCTTGGCGCGGGCGGTGTCGTAGGCGGTGCCGTACGAGCCGTCGGCGGCGACGCCCTGGCCGGCCACCCACTCCGTGTCGGGCCGGGGCCGGATCCCGCCGTCGAGCCGGTCCCAGGAGGTGAGGAGCCCGGAGCCGACGAAGTGGTGGTTGCCGAGCGGTTCGCGGACGCCGAGGTCGGTGAGGATCGCGGTCGGGATGCGGCGGTGCAGGGACTCCAGCGCGGCGGTCGAGGAGACGGTGACCAGGAGGTCGGTACGGTCCAGGACCTCGCCCATGTGCCCGTAGACCAGCCGGAAGTTGGGCGGCAGTCCGCCGGGCAGCCTCTGCGCGAGCTTCTGGTAGGGCAGTTCCTCGATGTGCGTGGTGTGTTCGCCGGGCTTGGAGCGCAGCTTCAGCAGCACCTCGCGGCGCGGGTGCAGCCGGGCGTGCTCGACGAGCCGGCGCAGCAGGTAGGTGCGGTCGGCTCGCGAGGCCGGTACGGAGGGCTGGGCGGCGAACACCACGGTGTCGCGGCCCTCTTCGGGGCGGTACGGGGCTCCGCCCAGGAAGGGCAGTGCGGCCTCGGTGACGGCCGAGGCGTCGGCGCCCACCCCCTCGTACACCGCGCGGAAACGTCCCGCGTCGTGGGCCGAGTTGGCGAGGACGACGTCCGCCCCGTGGCGCAGCAGGAGCCCGTCGGCGAGCTTCTCGTAGACGACGCCGACGTATCCGGTGACGACGACGGGCCGGCGCGGCAGGTCGAGGGCGGCGAGCCCGTGCAGCATGGCCTGGACGCCGCCGCCGACGAGGGCGAGGACGACGAGGTCGAATCCCTCGTCGCGCACGGTGTGCAGGAACTCGACGGCGGTGACCTCGCGGACCCGTCCGGCGTCGATCCCGACCTCGCCGACCTCCGCGAGCTGGCGGGGTGTCGGGGTGGCCCGGCCGCGCAGCAGCAGCCCGCTGACCTCGACGGGACGCGCGTCCTGCCCGTCCCCGGCGGCCTCGGCGGTCAGGCGGCGCGCGGTGAGCGCGCCCCATTTCCACCGGGTGTCGGAGTCGGCGAGGACGGCGACCCGGAGCGCCGGTCGGGGCGCGGCGGGGGTCTCGGCCGGTTCGGCGTCTTGGCTGGTACGTGGGGGCACGTCCTAGAAGTTAGGAAGGCATTTCGATGCGCGGCCCAACGTGATGGCAACAGATGGTTAACAGCGAGCCGACGATTGGGGGACCGCCCCGAATACGCCCTCAATTCCCACCCTGGAAAGGGTGATTCACCTGGGCGTCGGGCGTTGTTCACCTGTTGGGCGCATTGCGGAAAAGGAAAGGGCCAGGGGCGCACCTAACGTGATGCGCGTGGTTAAGCTCTCCGTCATCGTGCCGTTCTTCAACGTGCAGACCTACGCGCCCGACACCCTCAGAAGTCTGCGGGCCAACGCCCGCGAGGACTTCGAGTTCCTTCTGGTCGACGACTGTTCGACCGACGGGACACCCCGGCTGCTGCGCCGGGCCGCGGACGAGATCCCCGGGGCCGTGCTGCTCCGGCATGAGGTGAACGGCGGTCTGGCGACCGCGCGCAACACCGGTCTGGAGGCCGCCCGCGGGCAGTACATCGCCTTCCTGGACGGCGACGACTGGCTGGCGCCCGGGCACTACGAGCGGCTGGTGGCCCGGACCGAGGCGCTGGGCTGCGACTTCGTGCGCACCGACCATGTCCAGGTGAACGGCAAGACGCGGACCGTACGCCGGGTTCCGCACGGGCCGCACGGTGTGGTGAGCGACCCCCGGGCCGCGATCCTGCCGGCCCACCGCACCACGTCGGTGGACTACGCCTTCGCCTGGGCGGGCCTCTACCACCGGCGGCTGCTGGACCGGGGTCTGCTGCACTTCACCGACGGGCTGCGCACCGCCGAGGACCGGCCGTGGATCTGGCGGCTGCACCGGGAGGCGGAATCCTTCGCCACCCTGGGCCTGCTCAGCCATTTCTACCGGCGCGGGGTGACGACTTCCCTGACGCAGATCGGCGATGTGCGTCAGCTCGATTTCCTGCGCGCTTTCGACCAGGTGGTCGCCGATACGGCCACCGACCGTGACGCGGACGCCTTGCTGCCGAAGGCCGTACGCACGTATTGCGCGGTGATCGCCCACCATCTGGGCGCCCTCGACAAATTCGAGCCGCCGGTGGCCCGCGAACTGAAGGCGCGCGGGGCCGCGGCCCTGGGACGCCTTCCGCAGCGGCTGCTGGACGAGGCTCTCGACTCCATGGACGTGACACGGGCGACCCGGGTGCGCAGGCTGCGCCGCCGTCCGGCCGCCGAGAAGGGGGCCTCGGCCGCATGACCATCCGGATCTTCCACGCGTCGTCGCCCGAGGCGACGGTGCTGCTCGCCGCGGCGATCGACGCGGGCTGCTTCACCGAGCCCGACCGCCGGATCCTGCTGCTGTCCCGGACCGGGCCGGCCCCGGAGGCCGTCGCCGACGTCTCGGAGACCGTCGGCTTCGCACGGCTGCGCGCCCGGTTCGACGAGGTGCTCTCGTGGAACGACGCGATCGCCCCCTTCCATCCGGACGACTGGAATCCCCGGGCGGACGACGCCCCGCTGTGGGAGCGCCACTTCCGGCGCGCCTGGGGCCTTCGCGAGGAGCAGCTGGAGCTGGTGGTGGACTCCCCGCACGCCGGCCCCGCCCGGGCCCTCACCCAGGTGTTCGCCGGTGTGCCGGTCGATGTGTACGCCGAGGGGCCCGGCGGCTACGGACCGACCGGGGGCAAGATTTCCCCGCTGACCGGGGCCCGGGTGCGGCGGCTGCTCCATCCGGACCTGGTTTTCGGGGTGCGTCCGCTGCTGCTGGGCGAGTACGGGGTGGAGCCGCAGACCGTGCCCACCGAGGCGATCACGAAGGTCATCGCCGAACTCGCCGATGGCGAGCTGGAGTTGCCCGCCGTCGAGGCGCCCGCGCTGCTGCTCGGGCAGGAGCTCGCCGGGGCCGGGCTGATCCCGGCGGCCGAGGAGGCGAAGCTGCGGCGGGAGATGGTGCGCGGGGCGGCGGCGCTCGGTCACACCCGGCTGGTGTTCGCGCCGGACCCGTACGCGGCCTGGGAGAGTCCGGCGGCGCTGCTCGCCGAGGCGGACCGGCTGGGCGTCGAACTGACCGTGCTGGAAGGCCCGTCGCCGGTCGCGGCGGATGTGCTGCTGCACCGGCTGCGGCCCGCGCTGGTCGTGGGCTGCACCTCGACCGCGCTGTTCGGGGCGGCCCGGTTCCACGGCCTGCCGGTGGCGACGGTCGGCACGGGGCTGCTCCTGGAGCGCCTGACCCCGTACGAGAACGCCGAGCGGATACCGGCGACGCTCGCCGACGCGCTGCTGCCCGAGGTGACCGATGCCGACGGGGTGGCCGGGCAGCGCCCGCGCGGCGACGTGGAGTCGGACGGCCTGCCCGCCGCCGTCGCGTTCGCGATGCGGCCGAAGGTGCGCCCCGATCTGCGCCCGGCCGCCGAGCGCTACCTCGCCGCACACCTGGACAGCCACACCTGGCGCTACTTCAAGCGCCGCCGCCTGGCCTCGCTCGCGCTGCCGGGGGTGGTCCCGGCCCGGCTGGCGTTCCTGCGCTCCAACCCGGCCCTCCGCCGGCTGGCCCGGCGGGCCAGGGCGCTGCGGAGCGGCGGGGGCTGAGCAGGGGCCCGCACGGGGTCGGCCGGGCGGCCGTACTAGGTGGGCCGGGCCGCACGGGGCCGGCCCGGGCGATCAGCCCAGCACCTTGCCGGCCCCCGCCCGGCCCCAGAGCAGAGCCGCGCCGAACGACAGGGCCGTCGTGGCCGCCGTCACCCCGACGACGAGCGCCACGGCGGCCGGGCCGCCCAGGTCCGCCCGGACGAAGGCGTCGGTCAGGACGCCGAGCACGAGGACGTGCACCAGGTAGGCCCCGAACGACGCGTCGGCCAGCCGGGTCAGCGTGGGGCGCATCCGCTCCGGGACGCGCAGGCCGTGCAGCGAGATCAGGACGCCGCAGCCGAACAGGGCCACCAGGATGTGCGCGTACGGGATCGCGTAGTGCACCTCGTGCTGGTACGCGATCACCCCGGCCAGGCCTGCCGCCGCGAGCAGCATCCAGGGCCACCGCCGCCTGCCGAACGTGCCGGCGGGGGCGGCGAGCAGCAGCGCCCCGAGCACCGCGTAGATCAGCTGGTACGGCGCGAAGCCCCAGCCGAAGCGCGGCAGTTCGCGGCCGATGGCCTCGGCCAGATCACCGAACAGCGACGGGGCGGCCGCCAGGACCAGCAGGACCGCGCCGAGACCCCACGGCCGCTTGCCCGCCCGGACCAGGACGACCAGGCCCAGGACCATGATCACGGGGAGATAGGCGTACAGGTACCAGAGGTGGTACGCGGGGCGGACCGAGGCGAACACGGAGTCCAGGGCGAGTTGACGGACCGGGTCGTCGTTGGTGCCGCGCAGCTTGCCCCAGGCGAGGTAGAGCGCGGTCCAGACGGCGAGCGGCACGACGATCCGCACGATGCGCCGCCGCAGCCGTGCACCGTCCTTCGGCGGGGCCCCGGCCAGGACCACCCAGCCGGCGATGGCGAAGAAGAGCGGCACGGCGAACCGCCCGACGGAGTCGGCGGTCAGCCCGGCCCAGTAGGTGCCGGGCCCCTGCGACGCCGTACGCCCGACGGTGTTCACGAACGCCGAGCCGGCGTGGAGGCCGATCACGCCGACCGAGCAGAGCAGCCGGATCAGGTCGATGTCGTAGCGGTGCTCACGGACGGGGCGCGTCGCCTCGGGGGCCGTCGCCGCCGGGGCGGAGGCGGAGGCCGGGGCGGAGGCGGGGGGTGTGGTGGACATGGTCCTCGGGGGGTGGGCGGGGCGGGTCACGCGTAGTGACCACGGGCCGGGGCGGCGCGGGTCACGCGTGGTTGCGGGGGCGGGCGGTGTGGTCCCGGTCGGCGGCGGGCCGGGGCGCGGGTACCGCGAGGCTCGCGTCCGGATCGCCGAACGGGTCGGGCAGGCCGGTCAGTCCACGCAGCAGCGCGAGGTTGTCCCGGGTCACCGACCAGAGCATCCGCTGCCGGTCGTGGACGTCGGCGACCGCCGCCGGATGGTCGGCCAGCACCGCGCGGGCCCGCTCCGCGAGCCGGGCGCCGAGAGCGCGCTCGTGGACGGAGACGCCCCAGTCGGGCCGGTCGATGTCGGCCAGGAAGTAGGCCAGTTTCGGGTGCGAGACCAGGCTGATGACGGGGGTGCCGCAGCCGAAGGGGATCATCCCGGCGTGCCCGCGCATCCCGATCACCAGCCGGGTGCGCCGGTAGAGGTCGCGGATGGCGTCGTTGGAGAGCAGGTACAGGGGCTCCACGGGGAGGGTGAGGCCGTGCTCGCGGCGCAGATCGTCGACGAAGCGTTCGTCGGCGGGCATGTGCGCGGCGTAACGGACCTGCGCCGACGCGGACAGGGCCCGGATCGCCGCGGCCATCTCCGCGAGGAAGTGCCCGTAGTCGTGGCCGAAGCGGAGCCCGGCCCGGTCGTAGGCGCAGTTGATGAGCACGGTGTCCTCGCGTGCCGCCGGTTCGGCGAGGCGGGGGTCGAGGTGGCGGGCGACCGTGGTGGGGCAGGGCTGGTAGCGGACCTTCTCGCGGAGGGACGCGGGCAGCAGTTCCCTCACCCGGGCGACGGAGCCGTGGTTGCGCAGCCCGAAGAAGGCGGACCGCTCGACCAGGGCCCGCAGGGAGTCCGCGAACCGCTCGCGGCGGTAGCGCTGGCCGTCGAAGACGTTGTAGCCGACGGCGAAGACCGCCAGGGGGGCGGTGATCCGGGCGAGCACGTCGTCGGGGATGTTCCACTGCCAGCCGCTGTTGCCGTTGGGCGCGGTGTCGGGGAGGAAGAGCCCGCCGCCGCCCACGATCACCGCCCGCCGGGCGTTGAGGCGTTCGAGGCCGGCCTCGTCGACCAGCAGGTGCGCGTGCTGCTGGTGCCAGCGGTCGGGGCCGGTGTCGGCGGTGAAGCAGCTGCGGACCGCCTCGGGCAGCACCTTGTCGCCCGCGTTCTCCTCGCCGTCCGCGAACAGCGCGACGTGGGCGACCTGTTCGCCGGGCGGGGTGCCCGGCGAGGCCGCGTCGCCGGCCGTGCTGCCCCTCTGGGACGTACGGGCGTACCAGGCACGGCAGTTGGCGTCGGTCGGGTCGGACTCCAGACCGGCGAGCGCATATCCCCGGGCATCCTCGGTACGGCCCAGCAGCCAGGCCAGCCGGGCGAGCTGGCCGAAGGCGCGGGGTGCGAAGTCCGGTGAGGCGGTGGCCAGGAGGAGGTGCGTCTCGGCCTCCTCGTACCGCGACAGCGCCATCAGGCAGACGCCCAGCGTCTCGTGGCAGCGCGGCAGGTCGGGGCGGCCCGCGACGGCCTCGCCCAGCAGGGCGACGGCCTGGTCGTGGTGGCCGCGCCCCCGGTGGATCTCGGCGAGCTGCCGGACCAGGTCGATCGGGGGCCGGGGCCGGTCGGGGAGCGGGAGCGCGAGGTGCAGCAGCAGGTCGGGGTGGAGGGCGCCGGGGCGGGCGAGGCAGGCGGCCCGGAAGGCGTCGTCGTCCAGCTCGAACCGTTGCCTGGCGGCGTGGGCGGGGCCGGTACCTCCCGTGGGCACGCCGGCGAAGTTCAGGACGACGACGCCCTCGGGCACCGGCAGGTCGTCGTGGAGCCGCAGCGCCCGGAAGTCGTACCGGGAGTCCAGGGGTACGAGGAGGCCCTCCGGGACGTCCTGCGCGGCGGGCGGTACGGGGTCGAGATCCTGGCGCTGGACGACCAGCAGCCCGTCGTCGGGGATGCCGCCGTGCGGGTCCGGGGCGCCGTCCGGGCCGGGGCGCGGCACGGCGGCCACGCCCGTACGGAGTCTCAGCAGGGCGTCGAGCCGGCCGAGGACGACCATGGCGGGGGTGAGGGCGAGGACGGTGTCGTAGCCGTCGAGGCGGAACACGTCGTGCGGTCCGCCGGCCGTGCGCGGGATCAGCCGGGGGTGCAGCCGGCGGGCGGCGTCGAAGGCGGCGTCCGGCAGGCCGGGGTGCAGGACGACGACGTCCTCGCAGAGACCCGGGTTGCTGAGCGCGAGGCTGCGCAGGAGGGCGTGGAGCCCGGGCAGTTCGTCCGCGTCGGCGACGTGCACGGCGAAGGCGATCCGCCGCTTCCCGGTGACGGCACGGCGGTCGTCGGCGGGGTCGGTGGCGGTCACCGTGGAGGGGGCGGGCGTGGTCATCTCAGGCTGATCCTCACTGCGGTGTCGTCCGCGTTCCCGGTCCGCGCCCCGATCCACTCGCGCTCGCGCGGGGACAGGGCCGCCGGTCCTTCGAACCCGATGAGGTCCACCCGGGCGGGCGTGCCCAGGAAGTCGAGGAGCCGCAGCACGGTGTACGCGGTGCTCGCGGGCCCGTCGCCGTCGGGCGTCCCGCCGAGCAGCGCCGGATCGTGCAGCGGGCGGCGCAGCGTCGCGTCGCCGACGCGGTCCTGCGCGCCGGGGACGAGCCGGGTGCGCAGGGCGAGCCGCCAGTGCGGGAGCGGGTCGCCGAAGACCAGACGGGCGGCTGCCCGCCGGTCCCACCCGGGGCCCTGCCACGGGGCGTCGCCGCGCAGGGTGACAACGTGCAGATCGGTTCGGGCGGTGGGGGCGGCATGGCGTACGGCGTCGCAGCGCACGACGAGGTCGTAGCCCTCGATCAGGGCGGCGAGCGAACCGCCGGGCCGCTGTTCCTGCTCGGCGGTGCGCGGCGTGTCCGCGACCAGGCAGACCGTCCGGCCCGCGACGAGTCGGCGCAGACCGGGTACGCCGATGGGCTCGGCCCCGCCGAGCAGCGGGTCGGCCATCGGGTCGCGGTCCGCGAGCCGGCGGTGCTCGGCGTAGAGCGCGGCGAGCCGGCACACGGCCGGGTCGGCGGCCCCGAGTTCGGCGGTGCGGAGCCGGACGAGTTCGGTGAAGGCGGCGCGGGCCTCGGCGGCGGGCAGGTGGCGGGAGAGGCGGAGGCCCGCCGCCCCGTCGGCGAAGAGTGCCAGCGCCTCGTCGATGCGGTCGCCCGCGGCGCGGAGGGTGGCGATCCGGCGTTCGACGTCGCGTGAGGCGGCGGTGTTCTGCTGGAGCGCGAGGTGGCGTTCGTACGCGGTGATCGCCTCCTCGCCCCGGCCGAGCGCGTCCAGGGCGTTGCCGCGCAGCCGCCAGGCGCCCTTGGAGCGGGCGCGCAGGGCGGTCGCCTCGTCGGCGAGGGCCAGGGCGAGGCGGGCCTCGGCGTCGCCCCCGCTGTCCAGTGCTTGCTGTCCGGTCCGCAGCAGCGCGTCGAACGCGTCGGCGCCCGGGGTGGAGCACGCGGTGGTCAGGGCGCCGATCGACGCGATGAGCCGGGTGCGGCGGGCGTCGGTGAGGGGCCCGGAGGCGGCGAGGGCGGCGAGGTGGTCGCCGCAGAGCCGCAGGGCGGCCAGGAGCGCCGGGTCCGGTCCGCCGCCGGGGCGTTCCCGGGTCGGCGTCCCCGGCCGTCCCGCTATCGCACGTACTGACGTGAGCAGCCCGGTGAGGGTCTGGCCCATGCTCGTTCCGCCGTTCTGTGAGTCGGACGCCGGCGCCGGGGTTCGGGTCCCGGCCCCGGACCCGGGTCAGAGGCCCAGGGTGCTGCGGGTGCGCCGTACGGTGCGGCGCAGCCGGACCGCCGCTCCCCGGGGGCCGCCGCCGGGCAGGGTGAGGCTCTGCAGCCGGCGGCGCTTGAAGTAGTGCTGGGTGGTGGGGTCGAGGTGCTCCCGCAGCCAGGCCTCGGCCCCGGGGCGCAGCCCGGGGTGGAGCTTGGCCTGCATGCAGTACCCGACGGTCCGCACCAGCGGGGCGAGGGTGTCGGGCGGGGTGCGCGGCAGGTGGGGGACGGCCCCGCCGTCCTGCGCGTCCAGGTCGGGCACGAGGTGGTCGGTGATCGTCAGCGGGATGCGGTTGCTGTTCTCGTACGGGGTGATCCGGTCGAGGACGAGCCGGGTGCCGACGCGGGCGACGGGGATGCCGTAGTAGGCGGCGGCGGTGAACATCGCGGTGGAGAAGCAGCCGACGACGAGGGTGGGCGCGCACCGCTCGTACAGCGTCTCGGCGAGCAGCGGGCTGTCCAGCGTGGTGAGTCGTACGCCGAGTTCGGCAGCGGCCTCGTCCAGGGCGCGGGAGTAGCGGGCCGGGGCGGTGGGGTGCGGCTTGAAGAGGATGGAGGTGTGCCCGGCGCGGGCGGCTCCGCGCAGCATCCGGATGTGCAGGTCCTCCTCCTCCTCCGGGGTGAGGATGGTGAGGGCGGCGAGGTACTGGCCGAGCAGCATCGCGGTGGGCGCGGCGGCCTCGGCGGCGGCGAGCCCCTTGTCGCCCTCGGCCGCGGCGGCGATCTCGGAGAGGACGGCGCGGAAGGCGTCGTCGGGGACGAGTTCGGGTTCGACGCCGGCCTCGGCGAGGAGGAGCGGGCGCAGTCCGGTGACCAGGTCGAGGTGGAGGACGCGGCGGATGCGGCAGGCGATGGACTGGGGCATCCGGTTGCGGGTGGGGCCGTAGGTCATCAGGCCGTCGGCGTAGACGTGGACGGCGCTCGCGGAGAAGATCGCGGCCAGCGCGCGGGCCGGGTTGACCTGGATGGACTCCACGGCGAGGTCGACGGGGGCCTCGGGGGCGATGTCCCAGGCGAGGCGGAAGGCCCGCTGCCACAGGACGGTCTCCTCGGAGCGGGGGCCCCAGCCGCCCGGGTGGTGCGGGCTGATCGCCTCGTTCCAGTCGACGACGGAGTCGAAGCGGGCGGCGAGGGATCCGTAACCGCGCATCTCCTCAAGGCGCAGGGCGGTCTCGGGGACGGCCGCGTTGTTGGAGACCAGCAGGATGCGGTGGCTGTCGACGGCCCGGCCGAACTGTCCGGCGTCGAGCGCGGCGGCGAGGGTGGCCGCCCCGTACAGGGTGGAGACCTGGAAGATCTGGGTGCGCAGGGGCGTGCGTACGGAGGTCGGTACGGGCGTGGGTACGGGATCGGGCACGGTCATCGGTCAGGCGGCCTTCTGCTTGGTCTGCTTGGCCGGCTTGGTGCGCAGACGGCTGAGCAGCGTGCCGCGCCGGTCGTCGATCATCGTCAGGGTGCGGTCGAGCACGTCCTGCGGCATCCGGCCCAGCGCGGCGGTGGACTCGGCGCGCAGCCGCCGGGCGGTGGCGGGCTCGTAGTCGTCGGCCTTCTCGTTGTGGAAGGCGATCATCGCGCAGTAGGTGCGGACGGCCTTGGGCAGCAGGGTCTCCGCGTCCCGATCGGCGCGCAGTGTGTCGAGCAGCGTGTCGTAGGAGGCGAAGAAGTCGAGCTGACGGGCGTCCTTGATCTGCGTGAGGGAGGTGGTGACCCCGCGCCGGTAGAAGATGCCGTACAGCCCGAGCGACGCGTAGGTGCGGGCGCGCAGATGGAGCTGCCAGACCCACAGCCGGTCCTCGGCGGTGCGCAGTTCGGTGGCGAAGCGCTGGGCGCCGTCCGCGAAGAGCCGCCGGTGGTAGATCCCGGCCCAGACGAACGGGTAGTCGACCATGGTCTCGCGCTCGGGCGCCCCGATCCCCTCGCGGGGGTCCAGCACCGTGTCCCGGAGCGGGGCGGGGGCGCGCCGCACGACGCGGGTGGTGCCGGTGGACTGGACGTGGTCGGTGCGGGCGAAGTCGCAGTCGAGATCCTGGGCGGCGCGCACCAGCCGGCCCAGATGGCCGGGGGCGTACCAGTCGTCGCCGTCGAGGAAGGTGAGCCAGTCGCCCTCGGCGGCGTCGATTCCGCTGTTGCGGGCGGCCGCGATGCCGACGTTCGTACCGTGTCTGATCACCCGGGCGCGCGGCAGCCGCTCGGCCCAGTGGTCGACGATGTCCTGCGTGCCGTCGGTGGACGCGTCATCGACCAGCAGGAACTCGATGTCCGGGTCCGCGTTGCGGGCCAGACTGCCGAGCGTGGTCGGAGCGTAGGCAGCGACATTGTGGAGCGGTACGACAACGGACAGTTTCGGCACGCGTGCCCTCGCCTTCGATCATGGTCCCGACAACGTAGTGAGACGGCGGAAGGATCGGGTGACGCCCGCCACGACAGCGGGTGAACTCTGCACGTCCGCCGGATGACCGGGCGCGCGCCGGGGGACTTCGCACCCGCGCTTGACCTCAAGCCCGCTTGAGGTCCTACGTTCCAGGCATGAACTACTCACACGACGACGCGGGACTCGCCCGCCAGCCGATCGGTTACTGGAGCTGGGCCGCGCACGAGGCGACGGTCACCCACATCAGGTCCGCCCTGGCCGAGCACGGCCTCACCCAGCCCCCTTGGTGGGTGCTCAACCAACTGGACGGGGCGGACGAGGAGGGACGGGACCGGGCCGAGCTGGTCGCCATGCTCAGCGGCTACCTCGACACCGGGGCCGACGGCATGGAGGAGGCCGTTGCCGCCGTCCTGGAACGGGGGCTGGCCACCGAGGACCCCGGGGCCCGGCTGCGGCTGACCCCCGAGGGGCGGGCGCTGCGCGAGAAGGCGCTCGCCCGGGTCGCCCGGGCGAGCGCGGAGATCCACGAGGGCATCCCCGAGGCGGAGTTCGTCGCCGCGCTCAAGGTGCTCCAGCGGATGATCCACAACGTCGGGGGGAAGGCCTGGCACCACTGAGGCCCGCCGCCCCCTCGGACTACACGCTGCTGAGCGAGAGCTTGGCCGCGAACCCGAGGAACAGGACGCCGGCCGCCGAAGTCGCCCCCGCCGACAGCCGCTTACGCCGACGGAAGACGGCGGCCAGCCGGGTGCCGCCGAAGATCAGCACGGAGAGATACGCGAAGCTGGCGAGCTGGAGCAGGGTGCCCAGCACCAGGAACGACAGCGCCGGATAGGCATAGCCCGGGTCGACGAACTGGACGAAGAAGGAGATCAGGAACAGGATCGCCTTCGGGTTGATCAGACTGACCACCAGCGCCCGGCGGTAGGGCCGCTCCACGGGGCCCGCCGCCCCGGCAGCCTCGGCCGCGTCAGCCGTCTCGACCGTCTCGGCCAGTTCGGCGGTGCGCCGGTGCCGCTCGCGCCACAGGCTCACGGCGGCCCGGAGCATCCCGATGGCCATCCAGGTCAGATAGGCCGCGCCCGCGTACTTGACGATCGCGAAGAGCAGGGGCGTGGTCGTGAGCAGGGACGCGGCGCCCAGCGCGGCGAGCGTCATCAGGACGGTGTCCCCGGTCCAGACGCCCGCGGCGGCCTTGTAGCCGGTACGTACGCCGCGTCGGGCGGCGACGGACAGCACGTACAGCGAGTTCGGCCCCGGCAGAAGAACGATCAGCGCAAGGCCGGCGAGATACGTCGGAAGATCGGTGACACCCAGCATGAACGGAGTCTCGCACGTGCGTGCGGGGCGCCGTCCAGGGGGTTTCATCAGGTGATATCGGCCGGCCGGCGCCGTGTCGGCCCCGGCCATGATCGACCGGGCGACCGCTCGGGGGGCTGGACGCGCGGCGGACGTCCGACAGAGGATTCGGTGACCGGGCCGGACGGGAATCCGTACAGAAGGCGCCGGGACGGCGGGGCGGCGGGTGAGCCAGGGGGACTGAGCATGGCGGACACGAACAGCCGGTGGGACGTGCGGGGACCGAGGGACCCGCACGGGACGCGGACGCCGGAGGCGATACCGGGGCCTGTACGGGGGGCCAGGTCGGGGCCCGTACCGGGAGCCGGGTCGGGGCCCCTACCGGGGGCGATACCGGACCCCGTACCGGCAGCGACATCACGGCCCGCACCGGCGCGTCGCGCCGCCGCCGTTTCCCTCGTCGCGCTGGCCGCCCTCGCGACGGGGTGCGAGGCCGGGGCCGCCGAGGGGGCGCAGGACGTGCCGCCGCCGGTGCGGGCCACGCAGGCCGCCGCCCCGACCGCCGCCCCCTCCCCTACGCGCACCGCCCCCGCGGACGCGAAGCCGCGTACCGCGCCGACGCCCGCCCCGCGGGCGTCCACCACCCCGCCCGCCCCGGACCCGACGACCGCCCGGCCGGCCCCGGAGCCGAGCACGGCGCCCCCGCCGCGGGTCCTGATGCGGACCGGGTCGGAGAGCGACCGGGTACGCGAACTCCAGGCCCGGCTCCGCCAGATCGGCCACTTCGGGCGCAACCCCACCGGCTACTACGGCTCCGTCACCGCCGACGCCGTACGGTCCTTCCAGGCCAAACGGAGCCTGCCGGTCACCGGCAGCACCGACGAGGTCACCTGGAAGCGGCTGCTGGCCATGACCCGGACGCCGACGGCCGCCGAGCTGGCCCCGCCGACCGAGCGCCCGGTGGCCGCGCCGGACGAACGGTGCCTGACGGGCCGGGTCCTGTGCATCAGCAAGGAGAGCCGGACCCTGGCGTGGATGATCGACGGCAAGGTCGTCTCCGCGATGGACGTGCGCTTCGGCTCGGAGTACACGCCCACCCGCGAGGGCGTGTTCGAGGTGTTCTGGAAGTCCCGGGACCACGTGTCGACGCTCTACGACACCCCGATGCCGTACGCCCTGTTCTTCAGCGGCGGCCAGGCGGTGCACTACTCCGCCGACTTCGCGGCCGACGGCTACGGCGGCGCGTCGCACGGCTGCGTCAACGTACGGGACAAGAAGAAGGTCGCGGCCCTCTTCGACCAGGTGAAGAACGGCGACAAGGTCGTCGTCTACTGGTGAGCCCGGCGCACGGCCGACCGGGGTGAGGAGAGAGGGCGCGGGCGGGACCGGGGGAACGTGTCCCGCCCGCGCCGATGCGCTGAGCCGAAGGTACGGGGGGAACCCCGGCTCGTTGCGCGGCCGATGACCAGTCGGCTCACTCTGTACTGCGCCCGGCTTCCGAAAAACGTCACACCTGGCTGTCCGGGCCGCTCGCCGAGGGCTGGAACCGCCGGTCAGCGGGTGAGTACGGAGGCCGCTTCGGAGCTCCGGGGAAGCGGCCCGGCCGCGCTGTC
Source organism: Streptomyces sp. NPDC058576 (assembly GCF_042718715.1). Classification (NCBI taxonomy): domain Bacteria; kingdom Bacillati; phylum Actinomycetota; class Actinomycetes; order Kitasatosporales; family Streptomycetaceae; genus Streptomyces; species Streptomyces sp. NPDC058576. The sequence continues at coordinate 44,063 of NZ_JBHXPF010000004.1, forward strand.
CGCACCGGCGTCCGCTCCCTTCCCCGCTTCCGGGGCCGCGGCGGCGCGCGGTACGGGGTGGAAGGAGACGGGCGGGCGCGAGCCGTCGTCGCCCGGGCCGTCGTCATCGTCGTCCCCGCCGCCGGAACCGCCGGAGCCGCCGTCCCCACCGCCGCTGCCGCCGAGGAGGCGGTCGCAGAAGCGCTCCAGGTTCTTCTCGCCCTTCGCGAACTGGATCAGCTGGCGTCGGCTCCGGTCGTCCAGCGTGCCCGCGCGGAAGGCCTTGCAGGCCTTGACGGACTTCTCGTACCAGTTCCCGGAGTCCGTGTCGTCGCCGGAGCCTGCGGGGCCGCCGGGCCGGTCGTCCTGGCCGTCGCCGCTCCCGGAGGTCTCCTCCCGGCCGTCGCCGCCCGGGCTGTCCGGGGTGCCCGGACGGTCCTGGTCGGACTCCCGGCCGGTCTCGCCGGTCCGCGCGCCGTCGGGCGTCTCGGGCCCGCCGGATTCCCGGGTCTCGGGCGAGGAGGACGCCTCCGGCTCGGCGGGCGAGGACGGGTCCGCCGGGGACGACGGGTCGTCGGCGGGCTCGCTGGACGTCAGCGGCCCGGGGGTCACGGCAGCCGATACGGAGGTGGCGGGCGCGGGCGAACCCTGTCCGCCGAAGGTCCCGGTGAACACGCCCGTACCGGCGGCGACCGCCACCCCGCCGAGCGCACAGCCCGCGAGCGAGGCGACCAGACCGAAGCGGACCGGCCGGCTCCAGCGCGGGCGGCGGTCCGGGGCTTCGGGGGCGGGGCCGAGCTGGACGGCGTGCAGCAGGCCGGGCCGGCCGGGGACGGCGGCACCGGCGGCGCGGCCGGCGAGCCGGTCCACACCGCTGCCGTGGCCGGCCTTCCGGAACGCGGCGAGAACCGCGGCCTCGCCGGGGAGTTCACCTGCCGGGACCCACAGCCCCTCGCGGGCCGCGCCGAGCGCTTCGGCGAGGCGGAAGGCGTCGGTGCGGGCCTCGTCGCCGACGGGGACGACCGGTTCGCCGCGGAGAAGTCTCTCCGCCGCGTCCTTGTCAAGCCACTCGTAGTGCTCGTCGGCCATCACATGTCCTTCTGCGTCCACGGTCGCGAATGCGTCACACCGGGAGTGACCACGGCGGGCGCAGCCGGACCGCCCCGGCCGGGCCGCTGGGAGGGCACGGCGCCGAGCCCGGCGCCGCCACCCGCGTCCTGATTCGCGTCGCCCGCGGCGGCCTGTGCCGGTTCCGGGGTGCCGTCCGGGCCGAACGCGCCGTCGCCGTCGGCCCGGGGCGCCGGAAGCTGACCGTCGGCGCCGAGGAGTTCGGCCAGTCGTTTGAGGCCGCGGTGGGCGGCGGTGCGTACGGCGCCGGGCCGCTTGCCCAGGGTCTGCGCCGCGCTCTTGGCGTCGAGCCCGACGACCACCCGCAGTACGACGGCCTCGGCCTGGTCCTGGGGCAGCTGGGCGATGAGGGACATGGTGCGGTCGGTGTCCAGCGCCTCGATGGCGTCACCCGCGGTGTCGGACTCGGCGGCGCGCGCGGTCAGCTCGGTCTCGTCGCCGCCGATCGCGGGGCGGCGGCTGCGCATCCGCAGGTGGTCCAGAGAGCGGTTGCGCGCGATCCGCGCGGCCCAGCCCCGGAACCGGTCGGCGTCACCGCTGAAGCGGTCGAGGTCACGCGCTATCTGCAGCCACGCCTCGGACGCCACGTCCTCGGCGTCCGGCTCCCCGACCAGCGTCCGTATGTAGCCCAACAACCGTGGCTGCACCGCGCGGTACACAGCACGGAAGGCGTCCTCGTCCCCGTCCTGCGCCGCGAGCACCGCGGCAGTCAGCTCCGCGTCGTCCCCCAGCACTCCCTCAACCCGCTCTGCCGTCCTCAATCGCAGCTGGTCAACTGCTGCGCAACCCTGCGCGAACCAGCACGCTACGTGCTCGGCGGGGGTCGCGTCCATGACTTGTACAACTCGCAACAATTCGTCGGCCGCTGCTCCGGTGTGACAGAAAACGCAGTCATGGCGCTGAGATGAGTACGGGGTCGTGCTGCGACCCCGTGGAAGACGGCCGGGGCCTCTCCTGTGGGGGGTGGCGGCCCCGGTCGTCGCTCCAACACGTGGTCGCCTGACCAGGCGCTGTGTGGGGCGCCCGCCTTCTCCGTGACCACCCGAAGACGCGGGTGTCGCGGCCGCTGCACGGCCGGCGCGTGACCGACCCATCCCGGCTTCGCGCGCCCTCCGAACTTCATCGACGAGGGAGTCCCCGAGCTGGTGGATCGCCGGGCATCGCCCGCGGGCGGGAGGGCTGGGCCACTCTGCGAGGAATCGCCTCGCGGGCCGATCCACCGCCCGTCCGGTGGCGAAGGGGCCTGTGCGCGAAGGGCCCGCCCCCCGAGGAGCAGGCCCTGCACACGGTGTGTTCTCTAGCGGCCGTGCAGGTACTGGGTGGAGAAGTAACCGCGCTCGGCCTCGAAGTGGGCCTTCTTCTCCTTGGCGTAGGTGATGCCGTACGGGCCGCCGAGGTTCTGGTATTCCGCGTACGCCTTGTGCCCTTCGACGTGCTGGTAGCCGCCTTCGGCCTTGCCGCCCTCCCAGTCGTTGGCGGCGGCGGGGGCGGCGGCGACGAAACCGGCGGCGGCGACAGTGGCCAGGGTGAACGCGATACGGCGAAGCATGAGTGTTCCTCTCGAAAGACGTAATGGCTATCGGGCAGAACGAACTCTTACCGCTTTCCCGCCGCACGCCGAAGTGCCCCGCCTCGCCGGAGCGGTAATGCACCCTTCTGGAGCCTTGGTTGAAAGCTGACCGGTGAGCCGGGTGACCCTGAGGGCTGTTGTCGTGCGCCGGTCCGGGGCGGTCAGCGGGTCGAGGCGCCGTCCTTCCACCGCGCGTAGGCCCGGCGCGGTGTCACAGGTCCTTTTGGCAGGCGGTACGTTCGGCCAATCCCAAGTACGCCGCGACCGCGTTCGTGGAGTCCTTTCCCGCGCGAGTGGCCCGGTGGCCGGTCTCCACCACGCTCCCGAGGAATTCTTCCCAGTAGCTGCCCCGGTCATGGCTGCGCGACGTCTGGCCGGGCAGAGCGGGTCGAGGTTCCGCCGGTGAGCGGTCGGCCGATTCCGCGTCCGGGGTTCTCGCCGGTGACGGAACCGGGTGCAGTGCGGCAACGGAGGTCCAGGTTTCCGGGCCCAGCGCCAGGCCCATCGGCTCCGACCTGCTCGTCAGCATATGAGCGAGTGTTGCGCGCATTTCCTCGTCCAGGGCCGCGTAGATGTGTCTCGACGGCAGCGGAGGCGGTTCCGCTTCGTGCGACGGGGGCAGCCCCTGACCCAGCTGCTCGTGTTCCGCGCCGACGGAGGGAATTTCTTCGCGCACAGGAAGACCAGGCAGGCGGAGGGCCTCCCTGCGCTCCTGAATGCACTCGAACCTGTCGATCGCCTCGGCCGCTTGTGCACTGGCCCGCCTGCTTCCGCCGGCCATGCGGGCCTTTGCCTCAAGGAGATCGCGATGCGCCACGCCATAGGCGCGGCACAGATCGATGCTTTCATCTCCGCGGTCACTCAGGCCGCCGGCATAGGGGGCGGTGATCGCCAGCGCGGCCAGCCCCGAAAGACCGGAGATCACCGTCTGCGCCGTGAGCGATGACGATTCGGCGACCAGAGGCCAGGCCAGCAGACCGGTGGAGAAACTGAGTGCTCCCGAGGCGATGCTGAAGCGCCTGGCCCTGTTCACCAGGGAAGCGACCTCTCTCGGCATCCTTTTCGACCAGTACGCCGCGTCGTCGATACACGCGTCAAGCCGTCGTGCCAGGGCTGTCGCATGGGGGTCTCTGGCTTTTCTCAAAGAACCGCTGTAGAGCTTCATGAGTCTCACCATTGAGTAGGGTCCATCAGGAAGGTGGCTCAGCCGGCCGTGTGCCCGGAATGAGATCGGACCCGTATCGCCGGATTCCCGGATATGGCCTGCCGGCCGTGGCCGGCAGTCGGCGGCGGCTCCCCCACCGCCGACTGCTACCGCCTTTTCGGGCTTGCCTTCAGGGAATGTGCCGCTCAGAAGCGGTCGCGTTCAACGGACGACACCAGACGCCTACGCCGACGGGCGTAATATGTAGCAAGCACCTAGTATCGTGCTGAAAGTACCGCACCGGTCAGAGGTGGCTCGTTCGTTCCTACCGCCACTGCTGACTGGCCGGCGGCCAGGCGCACGCCTGTACCGGAGGCCCCGGCCCGATTCCGACGGGCCGGGGTCTCGGTATGGCGCTGATGGCGCGACTACCACTTGCCGTGGTTGCTCTCGACGACGCGGAAGCTGCCGACGACACCGTCCTCGACGTACAGGCCGCCGTCGACCCAGTGCGGCTTCACGCCGTTGCTGGTGCTGTGCGGGCCCACGGTGGCGATGGGCGCCCCGTTGTCACAGGTAGCACCCCGGAACACCTCGACGGTCTTGTTGGTGTCGTTGCGGATGTTGAAGCTCCGGGCTCCGAGGCCGCTGACCGCGATCGTGCAGCCGTCCGATGCCGCGGAGTAGGACCGCTCGTTGACGTGGATCCGGCCCTCGTGGTCGTAGTCCTGCTTGCCGCTTCCGCCCTGGGGGGCGGGGGCGGACGCGGCGGCCGGGGCGGACGCGGGGGCGGGGCGCTTGGGGGCCTGGGGCGCCTGGTCGGAAGCGACCGCGTAGTTGATGCCCGTGGCGGTGAGGGCCGCCGCGCCGACGATGGCAGCAGTCACTGCGAGTGAGCGATTCTTCATCTCACATCTTCCTGATTCGAGGTCTGGGCGACCGGGTGGCCGCGCCGAGAACGAACATACCTAAAAGCGACTTAAGTGATGCATGGGATCAGAGGAAAGTGTGAAGAATGGGCCGTTCAGTCGCCTTCCCGCGAAGGGGCGAGGCCCCTCATCGGGGAATGTGCGGACTGAAAGACGTTCATTCGAAAGGAAGTTGACTGCTCATTGGGTCGTCTGGGTGACCCACTGACGCCGGTTCACACTTTCGATTGCGTGTCGCTTCTTGCGTCATGGCGCGCGAACGCGAGGGCCTTTGCCGGACCGACTGCGGAGGCAGTCCCCCGCCGGCCGGCAGTACTGATCCCACGAACACGGAGCGTGACGCTCTCCGCCTGGATCAGGTCGGCCGCGCCGACCCCGGCGATCACTCCCGCTTGACGTATGCCGATATCGGCATACGATCGCCTCATGGCACGAGCAGCGACGACGTCGGACGTCTTCAACGCGATCGCCGAGCCGCAGCGCCGGGAGATCCTGGTGCTGCTGCGGGCGGGCGAGCGGTCGGTGACCGAGTTGGCCCAGGAGTTGGGGATGACCCAGCCGGGGGCGTCCAAACACCTGCGGGTGCTCCGGGAGGTCGGACTGGTGCGCGACCGCAAGGCGGGCAAGCAGCGCCTGTACGGCCTGGACGCCGGCGGGCTGCGGTCCGTCCACGAGTGGACCGGCGGTTTCGAGCAGTTCTGGAACGAGAGCTTCGGCCGACTGGACGCCTACGTGCGGGACCTGAAGCAGACAAGGGAAGCGGAGTAACTGATGAGCGCGACAGGACAAGGAACGTCGGCCGAGTCGGCGACAGCCGACCGCGAGACGGTCATCTCCCGGCTTATCGACGCTCCACGGGAGCTGGTGTTCGAGGCTTTCACCGAGGTGCGGCACCTGTCGCACTGGTGGGGGCCGGAGGGCTTCACCACCACCACACGGGCGTTCGAGTTCCGCGTCGGCGGGGAGTGGGACTTCGTGATGCACGGACCGGACGGGACGGACTACCAGGAGTGGATCACCTGGACCGAGCTCGCCCCGCCGGAGCGGATCGCGATGCTCCACGGGGAGACCCGCGACGACCCGAACGCCTTCGCGTCGGTCCTGACGTTCGAGCCCGAGGGCACGGCGACCCGGATCGAGATGCACACGCTGTTCCCCACCAAGGAGCAGCGCGACGAGGCGGTCGAGAAGTACCACGCGATCGAGGCCGGACGTCAGACCCTCAGCAACCTGGCGGCCTACGTCACCGAGACCCTTCGCAAGGGGGCGGAGGGCTGATGGCCGGGAAGGTGTTCTTCAGCGTGTCGATGTCGCTGGACGGGTTCATCGCGCCCGAGTCCGCCGAGGAGTTGATGGGGCAGCAGTGGATGGAGCTCCAGCGGTGGGTCTTCCCGCTGCGGTTCTTCCGCGAGAACCTGAAACTCGGCGAGGGCGGTGAGGAAGGGCGCGACAACGACATCGTGCGGGAGACGTTCGAGCGCACCGGCGCGAGCGTGATGGGCAAGCGCATGTTCGACGCCGGCGAGCAGATGTGGCCGGAGGAGGCGCCGTTCCACACGCCGGTCTTCGTCGTGACGCACGAGAAGCGTGACCCCTGGGAACGTCCCGGCGGGACCACGTTCCACTTCGTCGACGACGGCATCGAGACCGCGCTCGACCAGGCCCGCGAGGCCGCCGGTGATCGCGACGTCCGCATCGCGGGCGGCGGCGCGACGATCCTGGAGTACGTGAACGCCGGCCTGGTCGACGAGTTCTCCATCGCGCTGTCACCCGTGCTGTTCGGCTCCGGAATCCGTCTGTTCGAGGGCGTGGACGCGGGCCGCGTGGCCCTGGAGCAGGTCCGGGCGGAGCCCTCCCCGAGGGTGACGCATGTGACCTACGCCGTCCGGGAGCGGTGACCGGCCCGACCTCGGCGCGCTCCCGCAGAGGTCGGCTGCCCGCGGACGGCCGGCCCGCCCTGGCAGCGAAGTCGGCCTCCGGCCCGGGCGACAGCCGGGAGCACCGATAGGGTGAGACGTGTGAAGGAAGCGGAGTCGGGGACACAGCAGCGGCAGCGGAATGCCGGTCGCTCGCCGCACACGGCGTGCGTGGTCCCTGGCCGCGCCACGGCGCGGGCCGATGACCTGCTGGTGCTGATCGCCCACGGGAGCACGAAAGCCCTGGCCGAGCTGTACGACCTCGTCGCGCCGCTCCTCCTCGCCCTCCTGCGACCCCAGCATTCCACCGTGGACCAGGCAAAGGATGCCCTGGTCGGCGTCTTCGCCCGGATATGGCGTACGGCTCCCGCCTACAGCACGGGCCCCTACGCCCTGGACTGGATCATTGACCAGACGCGCGGAGATGCGCGCACCGGAGCTCCCAGGCGGGCGGCGTGACGGCGCGACCCGGGCATTCGGCGTGCGGAGGTTGGCCGATCTCGCCCGCCTGAAGTACGTCGGCCGGGCGCAGGCCCTGGCGGCGATGGACGCGGCGAAGTGACGCCCGGCCGATCCGCGGTGCCCCGCGGGGCTCCTTCCGTGGCACCGCGCCACCGACCCGCCGGGCGGCCCTCTGACGTCGGATCGTCGATGCGCGCAGGTCGCCGCCCCCGTCGGGCCGTCGCCCTCAGCCCCGTACCCGCGCCCGTCGCGACATCACCGCGCGCAGGACCCGGCGGCCCTCCGTCGACAGGTCCAGCGCCTTGCGGAGGCCGGCGCCGCTGCCCGCTGTGCCGGTGGTCTCCGCGAGGATCTCCAGGATGCGGACCTGCCGTTCCAGCTCACCCGCGACCAGCGGGCCCACGGCGGCGGGTTCACCGCTGCGGGCCGCCCGGAGCAGGTCCTCCTCGTCCGAGGGGGCGTCCCCGTCCGGGGCGTCGAACCGGCCGTGGACCCTGAGGGCGACCAGCGAACAGGCCTCGGCCCACTCCCGCAGCGGTACGGCGGCGAAGTCGGAGGGGGCCGCGCCGAGCATCGCCCGTACGAGCGCGGCCGGGCCGTCGGGGACGGAGGTCTGTTCCATCGCCGTTCGGGCGGCGGTGAGCCGTGTGGCCCATTTTTGCCCGTCCTCGCAGCTCGCCCAGAGCGGCCGCAGGGGCTCTCCGTCCGGCCCCGCGAGCAGCGGCAGGCATCGGTCCAGACAGGCCAGCGCACTGGCGGCCAGTGCGCGCTCGTCGGCTCGTTCGATCAGTTCCAGCAGACTCATCGACGTCTCCCTCGGTCTACCGGATACTGCGCCGAATGGCTGAAAATCGTCACATCGCCACTGAGGGGCAGCGCGCACCGGGGCCGCCGGGAGCCGCCGCCGGGATCAGCCCGCGCTGCCGGTCCGCTTCGCCAGCTCCTGGAACTGTGCCCAGCTCAGCTCGGGCTCCCGCGGGTCCCACAGCTTCTGCGAGGTCGCCACGAGCGGCATCCTGATGCCGTTCGCCACCTGCTCGGCGGTCTGGGCGTTCGGCAGGTCGCCCCAGACGGCGAACCGGCCGCCGAGGATCTGCTTCGAGTAGCGCTCGGCCACGGGTTCGGTGCCGCGCAGGACCAGCGGGGTCCACTGCTCGTAGATCCGCTCGCCGGTCGGGTAGACGAACTCGTTGGGCTCGCCGAGCACGTAGTACAGGAACTCGTCGTTGAGGTTCAGCATCTTGTAGCCCTCGGCGAGGTATTCCTGCGGCGGGCGGGCGCCGATCTCCTTGCCGGTCCAGTACTCGATCTCGATGTTCTCGTCGGCCTTGACCTTCGTGCCGCGGAAGAGCCCGTCGTTCCAGGCCTTCGCGGTCCGGCCCTTCGGGACGACGACGTCCGCGCGGTCGTTCAGCCAGCTGGTGGCCAGGTCCTCGATGGTGGCGTCGGCGCCGTGCTTCTCCTCGGCGGCCCGCTGGAGCTGGGGGTAGGAGACGGCCGGGTTCTGGACGGTCAGCGCCTGGTACTCGTCCGCGCCGAGGTGCCAGAACCGCCCCGGGAACAGGTCGGTGTACTCCTCCAGGAGCTCGTCGATGAGCTTCGCCGCGCCCGGCTCGGAGATGTCGATGGACCCCTTCGACTCGACCCCCGCGGTGTTGCGCAGCTGGAGGTCGGGGTGGGCGGCCAGTACCGCGCCGAGGTGTCCGGGCGAGTCGATCTCGGGGACGACCTCGATGTGCCGGCTGTTGGCGAGGCCGACGATGCGGCGGACCTCGTCCTGGGTGAGGGCCTCTTCGGACACGACCTCGGGGTGGGACTTCGACTCGATCCGGAAGGCCTGGTCGTCGGAGAAGTGCAGGCCGAGCTGGTTGAGCTTGAGGTCGCCCATCTCGCGTATGCGGTCCTCTATCCACTCCGCGCTGTAGTGCTTGCGCGCGATGTCGAGGTTGAGCCCGCGCTGCGGCCGGTCCGGCCGGTCGTTGACGACGCCCTCGGGGACCGTGCGGTCCGCCTTGAGCGACTGCTTGAGCGTGCGGGTGCCGTAGAAGACGCCCGACTCGTCGGGGCCGTTGATCTTCACCTTCCGGTCGCGCACGGTGAGCGTGTACGACTCTGAGGGGCCCGTGTCCTTGGCGCCGAGCGCCAGTTCGACGTCTCCCGTCCGGGCCGGCTCGGCGCCCCGGTAGCGGATGTTCAGTTCCTTGGCGAGCAGCTCCGCCTCGTCGGCGAGCACCTGGCTGCCCTTGGCGATGACGACGGTGCTGTCCTTGCCCGGCTGCCAGCCGGGCCCCCGGGCCGCGGTGTGCTCGCGCACCGCGGGGATCGTGCTCGGCGTGCTCGACATCGGGTAGCTGCGGGAGGGCGACGGGGCGGCGGCCTCGGCGGAGGTGCCGGAGGGCGACGCCGTGTCGCCGGACGGTCCGCTGCCGGATCCCTCCGGCCAGACGACAACGGTGAGGACGACGGCGGCCGCGGCCGTGACAGCCGCGCCGGTGACAAGGGCACCACGCGAGGGCGACATCGGGCAGATTCCTCCGTTGAGGGGGCAAGGGCGGGTGAGACGAGTGAACTGGGTGCAAGGCTGGCATTTTTGTCGCGGCCTCGCCCATCGAGGACATCGGGCGAGCGGACAGAACCCCGGCCGACGCAGGTCAGACGTCCATCACGCGTTCCGAAACCCTCCCGTTCGGGTGATTCTTCTGCGGTCCGCCGGACGGCCGCCGACCGATCTCGTTAGCGTTGCGGCACATTCGTCTCCCTCTTCACTCCCACCCCGCGCAACCTCCTTGCGCTCCCGCCTGTCTTTCAGGGACGGAAGACCTTGCTCACCCCCTGAGGACCCCGTGCGGGATCCCGGGGCCCACCGGGTCACAGCTGTCGTTGATACGAGGAGTCCACGCTGTCCAGGTCCAGCGAGTCACCCGCCGGCCTGCCGAAGCGATCCACGCCCCCGGCCGGCCGGTCGGCCGTGCCCGTGCAGCCGCGCCACCCGGCTCCGGCCGGCGCCCCGGAGACGCCGCCCGCCGACGGGGCGCCGCTTGATCACGCCGTCGGTCTGGCCCATTTCAACAGCCTCCCCTTCGCCGCCGCCGAGGCGGCCTTCCTGGAGTGCTGCGGCAGTCTCCGCTGGGCGCACCGGATGGCCGCCCACCGCCCCTACCCCGATCTCGGCGCTCTACTGGCCGCGTCCGACGAGGCGGGCTACGACCTCGCCCCCCGCGACATCGCGGAAGCCCTGGCCGCGGAACCGGCCCCCTGCCTGCACCACGACGCTCCCCGCGCCGCCCATCTGGCGCTGCGGGCCGCGCACGCGGCGTACGAGAGCAGGTTCGGCCACGCCTTCGTGATCTGCCTGGACGCCTTCGGGCCCTCCCAGCACGTGGACCAGGTGCTGGCCGGGATCCGGGTCCGGCTGGCGCACGAGGTGGACGAGGAGCGGGCGGTCACCGCCGAGGAACTGCGCCGACTCGCCCGGAGCCGGATCGTCGAACTGGTCGCCGCGGACCTGTGACGCCAGGGGCGGCTCCCGGGCCAGGGGGCCCGCGCCCCGCCGGGCGGCCCGCTCGCGGCCCCCGGGCGCCGAGCCCCGCGGGCCCCGCGCGACAGGGGCGCTCTAGCCCGTACGTGCCTGTTTGATTGCCACTTTGATCACACCAGAGGCCCCGGCGGATACGAACCGACAAAGCGTCGCTACGATGGCCGGGGCCGGTGGACCGTACCCGGCCGGGTCAGACCGACAGTCAAGCCGGCCGACCCCAATCCCCGCTCCCGGAGGGTTCTTCCGTGCCGGCTGGAACGCTGTACCGCGGCCGGGAAGGCATGTGGTCGTGGGTGGCTCATCGAGTCACCGGTGTCCTCATTTTCTTCTTCCTGTTCGTACATGTCCTGGACACCGCTCTTGTCCGCGTCTCCCCCGAGGCCTACGACGAAGTCGTGGCCACGTACAAGACGCCGATCGTCGCGCTCCTCGAATACGGCCTCGTGGCCGCGATTCTCTTCCACGCGCTGAACGGTCTCCGGATCATCGCCGTGGACTTCTGGGCCAAGGGCCCGCGACTCCAGAAGCAGATGCTCTGGACCGTGATGGGCATCTGGATCGTGCTGATGGTCGGGGCCCTGTACCCCGTCCTCGGTCACGCCGTACGCGACGTCTTCGGGAGCTGAGGCCCATGTCCAGCGAGACTTCTTCCGCAGCCGCGATCGGCGACGTCGAGGCCGTGAGCCTCTACGACATCGACCACCCGGCCCCGGTGATCGAGCCCCCGCGCAAGCGCACGGGCAAGACCCCCAAGGCTTCGCGCGGCAATTTCGAGATGTACGCCTGGCTCTTCATGCGCCTGTCGGGCATCGTCCTGGTCGTCCTTGTCATCACCCACCTGCTGATCCAGCTGGTGCTCGACGGCGGCGTCTCCAAGATCGGCTTCGCCTTCGTGGCGGGCCGCTGGGCCTCGCCGTTCTGGCAGGTCTGGGACCTGACGATGCTCTGGCTCGCCATGCTCCACGGCGGCAACGGGCTCCGTACGGTCATCAACGACTACGCCGAACGGGACAAAACCCGCTTCTGGCTGAAGATGCTCCTGTACACCGCCACGGTGTTCACCGTCCTGCTGGGCACGCTGGTGATCTTCACCTTCGACCCGAACATCCGCTAGGCGCCGGGACAGAGGGACCAGAGGAAAACCATGCAGATCCACAAGTACGACACCGTCATCGTCGGCGCCGGCGGCGCCGGCATGCGCGCGGCCATCGAGTCGACGAAGCGCAGCCGCACCGCCGTGCTGACGAAGCTCTACCCCACCCGCTCCCACACCGGCGCGGCGCAGGGCGGCATGGCCGCCGCGCTCGCCAACGTGGAGGAGGACAACTGGGAGTGGCACACCTTCGACACGGTCAAGGGCGGCGACTACCTGGTCGACCAGGACGCCGCCGAGATCCTGGCGAAGGAGGCCATCGACGCCGTCCTCGACCTGGAGAAGATGGGCCTGCCGTTCAACCGGACGCCCGAGGGCCGCATCGACCAGCGCCGCTTCGGCGGTCACACCCGCAGCCACGGTGAGGCCCCCGTCCGCCGGTCCTGCTACGCCGCGGACCGCACCGGCCACATGATCCTCCAGACGCTGTACCAGAACTGCGTCAAGGAGGGCGTGGAGTTCTTCAACGAGTTCTACGTCCTGGACCAGCTGATCACCGAGGTCGACGGGGTCAAGAAGTCCTCCGGCGTCGTCGCGTACGAGCTGGCCACCGGCGAGATCCACGTCTTCCAGGCGAAGTCGGTCATCTACGCCTCCGGCGGCACCGGCAAGTTCTTCAAGGTGACGTCGAACGCGCACACCCTGACCGGTGACGGCCAGGCCGCCTGCTACCGGCGCGGTCTGCCGCTGGAGGACATGGAGTTCTTCCAGTTCCACCCGACGGGCATCTGGCGCATGGGCATCCTGCTGACGGAGGGCGCCCGCGGTGAGGGCGGCATCCTCCGCAACAAGGACGGCGAGCGCTTCATGGAGAAGTACGCGCCCGTCATGAAGGACCTCGCCTCGCGTGACGTCGTCTCGCGCTCCATCTACACGGAGATCCGTGAGGGCCGCGGCTGCGGTCCGGCCGGTGACCACGTGTACCTGGACCTGACGCACCTGCCGCCGGAGCAGCTGGACGCCAAGCTCCCGGACATCACCGAGTTCGCGCGGACGTACCTCGGCATCGAGCCCTACACGGACCCGATCCCGATCCAGCCGACCGCGCACTACGCCATGGGCGGCATCCCGACCAACGTCGAGGGCGAGGTGCTGGCCGACAACACCACCGTCGTCCCGGGCCTGTACGCCGCCGGCGAGGTCGCCTGTGTCTCCGTGCACGGCGCCAACCGGCTGGGCACCAACTCGCTGCTGGACATCAACGTCTTCGGCAAGCGCTCGGGCATCGCGGCCGCCGAGTACGCGGTGAAGAGCGACTTCGTCGAGCTTCCCGAGAACCCGGCCCAGCTCGTCGCCGACCAGGTGGAGCGGCTGCGCACCTCCACCGGCACCGAGCGCGTCGCGGCGCTGCGCCTGGAGCTCCAGGAGTGCATGGACGCCAACGTGATGGTGTTCCGTACCGAGCAGACGATCAAGACGGCGGTCGACAAGATCGCCGAGCTGCGCGAGCGGTACCTCAACGTGTCCATCCAGGACAAGGGCAAGCGGTTCAACACCGACCTGCTGGAGGCCATCGAGCTGGGCAACCTGCTCGACCTGGCCGAGGTCATGGCGGTCTCCGCGCTCGCCCGCAAGGAGTCCCGCGGCGGTCACTACCGCGAGGACTACCCCAACCGCGACGACGTCAACTTCATGCGCCACACCATGGCGTACCGCGAGGTGGCCGCCGACGGCGCCGAGTCGATCCGGCTCGACTACAAGCCGGTCGTGACGACCCGCTACCAGCCGATGGAGCGTAAGTACTGATGGCTACCCCGACCCTGGACAAGACCGACGGGACCGCGAAGCCCGAGGCGGGCTTCGCCGACTCCCCGTTCATCACCGCCACGTTCCGGATCCGCCGCTTCAACCCCGAGGTCTCCGACGAGGTCCAGTGGCAGGACTTCCAGATCGAGATCGACCCGAAGGAGCGTGTCCTCGACGCCCTTCACAAGATCAAGTGGGAGCTCGACGGCACCCTGACGTTCCGCCGTTCCTGCGCCCACGGCATCTGCGGCTCCGACGCGATGCGGATCAACGGCAAGAACCGGCTCGCCTGCAAGACCCTGATCAAGGACATCAACCCGGACAAGCCGATCACGGTCGAGGCCATCAAGGGCCTCACGGTCCTCAAGGACCTCGTGGTCGACATGGACCCGTTCTTCCAGGCGTTCCGCGACGTGATGCCCTTCCTCGTCACCAAGGGGAACGAGCCGACCCGCGAGCGTCTGCAGTCCGCCGAGGACCGCGAGCGGTTCGACGACACCACCAAGTGCATCCTGTGCGCCGCGTGCACGTCCTCGTGCCCGGTGTTCTGGAACGACGGCCAGTACTTCGGCCCGGCGGCGATCGTCGCCGCGCACCGCTTCATCTTCGACTCGCGCGACGAGGCCGGCGAGCAGCGTCTGGAGATCCTCAACGACCGTGACGGCGTGTGGCGTTGCCGCACCACGTTCAACTGCACGGACGCCTGCCCGCGTGGCATCGAGGTCACCAAGGCGATCCAGGAGGTGAAGCGCGCGCTCATCACGCGTCGCTTCTGACCCTCCCGTAACAACTGTTACGTCGACAGGCCCCGCCCCCGCAGCCTCACCGCCGCCGGGGGCGGGGTCTGTTGCTGCACCGGGGCCTCGCGGGCGGTACGGTTCAGCGGAGCTGAAGACCGAAAGAGAAGAACGGGGATCGTCGTGAGCGAGCCGAATCCGTACGCGGACGACGCGTACAAGTGGGGCCCGCCCCAGCCGGGCCACCAGCCGACCGTCGCCGACGGCCAGGCGTACGGGTACCCGGCGCCGGGCGCCCCTCCCGCGTACGGCTATCCGCAGCCGCTGCCGGATTCCGCGGCCCAGCCAGGGCCCGGTTACGGCTACCCCCAGCACGCGCAGCCGACGATGCCCGGCCAGTACCTCCCGGTGCCGCAGGGTGCGCCCGGCCAGGGCGGTGTGCCGGTGCTGGCGATCGGCGACATCACCGTGATGAGCGACGCGATCGTCACCCCGTCCGGGTCGATGCCGCTCAAGGGCGCGGTCTGGACGGCCACGGACATGTCGCGCACGGAGGAGAAGATCCCGACGCACGCGGTCGTGCTGGCGATCATCTTCGCCCTGTTCTGCCTGATCGGCCTGCTGTTCCTGCTGATGAAGGAGAAGCGGACCACCGGCTTCATCCAGGTCACGGTCACCAGCGGCGGCCGGCACCACTCCACGATGATCCCGGCCATGGGCCCGTACACCTTCCCCGCGGTGATGGGCCAGCTCAACCAGGCACGCTCCATGAGCGCCTGACGCCTCCGGAGCCGTCCGCGCCCCCGGAGGGCCGGACGAGGAGACGGCTGCGATCCGTTCGACCTCCACCCGGTAGACCCCTTCTTGAACATGTTCAAGAAGGGGTCTACAGTCATGCCCACGAGCAATTTTGAACGCGTTCAAGGGAGGGTGGGGCATGGACCTCACTGTTGTCGCGTACGTCATCTACCTGCTGATCAGCGTGGCGCTCACCATCTGGGTCGCCCGCACGCTCAGCCGCAACGGGCGGGTCTTCCTCGCCGATGTGCTGCACGGGAACGAGAAGCTCGCCGACGCCGTCAACCACCTGCTGGTGGTCGGCTTCTATCTGGTCAACCTCGGGTTCGTCACGCTGTATCTGAAGAACGCCGACGGGGTGACCGACGCCCGCGAGCTGTTCGAGGCCCTCTCGGTGAAGGTCGGCGTCGTCCTGCTGGTGCTCGGCGTGATGCACCTGGGCAATGTGTGGGTCCTCAGCCGCATCCGCCGCCGGAGCGCCCTGGAGCGCGAGCAGACCCCGCCGGTGCCGCCGCAGGGCTGGACGCCCCCGGGCGCCCAGGGCCCGTGGACCGCTCCCGCCGCCGGGCGGTGAGTCCGGTGGCCGAAGCCGCGCCCACGGCGTCGCCGGGCCCCGCTCCGTACGCCGGGCCCGCCCCCGTGCACCGGCTCACCGTCCTCTACGACGCGCAGTGCCCGCTCTGCGTCCCTCTGCGGGGCTGGCTCCAGCGGCAGCGGCAGCTCGTGCCGCTGGACCTCGTACCGGCCGGATCGGCCGAGGCGCGGCGGCGGTTCCCGGAGCTGGACCACACGGCGACGCTCCAGGAGATCACCGTGGTCGGCGACCTGGGGCAGGTCTACCGGGAGACGGCCGCCTGGATCGTCTGCCTGTGGGCGCTGGCGAAGTACCGCTCCAGGGCCCACTGGCTGACCACCCCCGCCGGGCGGCCCTTCGCCCGGGGCACCGTCCTGGCCGCCGCCCGCTACCGCTCGATGGCCGTCCCGCCCTGTGCCCCCGGGGCCCGCGAGTGCGCCGCCCCGCCCGGCGGTCCGTGGGGTCCCCGTTAACCTTGGGCCCGTGGTGAAGGAAGAGAAGAACGTGCAGGAGACCAAGCCGGCCAAGGCCGCGAAGAGCGAGCAGACCCGCACGCTGATTCTCGAAACGGCGCTCCGGCTCTTCGCGGAGCGGGGCTACGACCGGACGACCATGCGGGCCATCGCCCAGGAGGCGGGCGTCTCGGTCGGAAACGCCTACTACTACTTCTCCTCGAAGGAGCACCTGGTCCAGGGCTTCTACGACCGGATCGCCGACGAACACGCGACGGCGGTCCGGCCGGTGCTGGAGGGCGACCCGGATCTGACCGTACGGATCAGGGGCGTGCTGCTGGGCTGGCTGGACGTGGCGGAGCCGTACCACCGCTTCGCCGCCCAGTTCTTCAAGAACGCGGCGGATCCCGACAGCCCGCTCTCCCCGTTCTCGGAGGACTCGGTGGCCGCCCGCGACGCGGCGATCTCCATCCACGAACGCTGCATCGCCGGGGCGGACGTCAAGAGCGACCCGGAACTGGCCCCGCTGCTGCCGCAGTTGATGTGGCTGATGCAGATGGGGCTGGTGCTCTTCTGGGTGTACGACCGCAGCGAGGGCGCCGAGCGCAGCCGACGGCTGGTCGAGCGCACCGCGCCGATCGCGGCACGGGCCATCGCGCTCTCCCGGTTCCGGGTGCTGCGCCCGCTGGTGCGGCAGATCCACGCGCTGCTGGTGGAGTTCCTGCCGAACGCGGCGACGGCCGGGGCGGTGCCCCGGCAGTCGGACTGACTCCGCGCCCCGGCCGTCGGCCGGGGCGGACCGTCAGATCCAGCTCAGCTCCCACAGGCGCCAGGTGCCGGTGCCGTCGGAGAGGTACTGGGAGCCGGCGACCTCGGACTTGGCGACGACGTAGTCCTTCTTCTGCCACAGCGGCAGCAGGGGGACGTCCTCGCCGACCAGCGACTGCATCTCCTTGAAGTCGTTCGAGGTCCGGCTGCGGTCGCTGAACTGCTGCGTGGCCGCGATCAGCTGGTCCATCCGCTTGCTGGAGTAGCCGCTGTGCAGGACGTTCCCGGTGCCGACGAGCGGCTGGCTGAAGGTGTCGGGGTCGGGGAAGTCGGGGAACCAGCCGACGGTGTACATGTCGTACTTCCCGGCCGCGTACTCCTTCTGGTACTTCGTCCACTCCACGGCCTGGACCGAGACCTTGAACAGCCCGTCCTTCTCCAGCTGACGGCGCAGCTCGGCGGTCTCCTTGGTGTACATGTCGCCCTCGCGGTAGGCGAAGTTCACCGAAACCGGCGTCTGCACTCCGGCCTGCTCCAGCAGTCGCGCGGCCCGCTCGGGGTCGGTGGAGGGGTAGGCGTCGAAGAACGGGGTGCTGTGCCCGATGTAGCCGGTGGGGATCAGCGAGTACAGGGGGTCGACCGTACCCTGGTAGACCTTCCTGACCAGGGGACCACGGTCGAGGAGCGCGGCGACGGCCTGGCGGACCTTCTTGTCCCCGAACGGCGAGTTCGCGCGGGAGTTGAAGATGATGTTGCGGATCTCGGCGCTGGCCGCCTCGGTCACCCGCACGTCCGGGTCGTTGGCGTCCAGCTCGGCGAGCGTCTCGGACGGCAGCTGCCGGTGGGCGATGTCCACCTCGTCGTTGTCCCAGGACGTCTGCAGGTCCTCGGAGGTCTTGAAGTAGCGGATGTTGACCGCTTCGCCGGTCTTCTTCAGCGCGCCCCGGTACTTCAGGTTCGGCACCAGTTCAGCGCTGCCCCCCGGCTCGTACGACTTGAGGACGTACGGGCCGGAGCCGTCGACCTGGTTGCCCGGACGGAGCTTGTCCTCGGGGTACTTGGTGGGGTCGACGATCGCCGCGGCGCCGGTGGCGATCTTCTGCGGGAAGGTCGCGTCCCTGCTGGACAGGTTGAACGTGATCGTGCGGCCCTCGGTCGTCACCGACTTGAGCGTCGGGAAGAGACCCGCGGGGCCGACGTCCGACTTGATCGTGAAGATCCGGTCGAAGGAGTGCTTGACGTCCTTGGCGGTGATCTCGCGACCGTTGGAGAAGGTCAGGTCGTCACGGAGCTTGCACTGGTACGTCTGGAGCTTCTGCCCGACGAATCCGCAGCTCTCGGCGGCGTCCGGCTCCGGCGTGACGGCGCCGGGCTTGAACGTCATCAGCGACTGGTAGATGTTGCTGTAGATCGCCCAGGAACCCGCGTCGTAGGCGCCGGCCGGGTCGAGGGAGGTGACGACGTCCGACGTCCCGACCGTGATCGCGTCGGTCTTCGCCTCCCCCGTCGGGAGCAGTTGCCAGGCACCGACGCCCGCTATGACCAATACCGCGAGAATCGCGAGAATCCGTACCCGGACCGACCGCATTGCCGTGCTCTCCCTTACCAGCCCCACCTCGGCGGTCGCGTTTGTGACGCGCACGTCGCCGCATGTTCGCGCTTACCCAATCACACGATTTTCACATCTGGAAGAGTAAATAGGGCACTCACAGGCTTTTATTGGACACGCGCTGGAGGCTCTGTCCGAAAAGGCTGTTTCCTGCCTCCTACCTGCGGGTTTCCGTAGCTGACGGTGACCCTTCGGTGTGGATTTCATGACGGTGGACCGGAGGCTCCCAGGACCGTCGCACCCGCGTCGGAGCGTTACGCCTGACGCGAGGCCAGCTCCACGACGGTGATGTCGGACGGGGCGCCCACCCGGACGGGCGGACCCCAGGCGCCCGCGCCGCGCGAGACGAACAGCTGGGTGTCGCCGTAGCGTTCGAGACCGGCGACGGTGGGGTTGGCCAGCTCGGCGAGGAAGTTGCCGGGCCAGAGCTGTCCGCCGTGGGTGTGGCCGGAGAGCTGGAGGTCGACGCCGTGCTCGACTGCGTCGTGGATGACGACGGGCTGGTGCGCCATCAGGACGGCGGCGCGGCCCCGGTCCCGGTCGCCCAGCGCGCGGCCGAAGTCGGGCCCCTGGCCCTCGGTCTCCCCCGCGATGTCGTTGACGCCGGCGAGGTCGAAGCCCTCGACCTCGACCCGGGCGTTCTCCAGCGGGATCAGCCCGAGTTCGCGGACGTGATCGACCCACTGCTCGGCGCCGGAGAAGTACTCGTGGTTGCCGGTGACGAAGTAGCTGCCGTGCCGGGCCCGCAGGGCGGCCAGCGGTTCGGCGGCGGAGCCGAGGTCCGCGACGGACCCGTCGACGAGGTCGCCGACGACGGCGACCAGGTCGGGCGAGGTCGCGTTGATCGTGTCGACGATCCGGCGCGTGTGGGCGCGGCCGAGGATCGGGCCGATGTGGATGTCGCTGACCACGGCGATCCGGAAGCCGTGGGCGGAGCGGGGCAGTTTGGCCAGCGGGACGGTGATCCGCCGGACGCTCGGCCCGCGCAGCACCCCGTACGCGCCGTACCCGACGGTGGCGAGTCCGGCGGCGGCGGCCGCGGCGCCGACGACCCGGGAGACGAAGAGGCGGCGGGAGGGGCCGGGGGCGAGGGTGGGCGCAGGGGCGGTGGTGGAGGTGGCCGGGGCCTCGGCAGCCGGTGCCGTCGCTCGTTCCGCCGCTGGTTCCGTTTCCGGTTCCGTCGTGGGATCGGTCGCCGTACGCGCCACCGCTTCCGAAGGGGCGCCGGTCCCGGCGGAACGGGACGGCACCAGCGCTTCGGTACGGGGACGGGTCTCGTCCGAGGCCCCTGCGGGGGTTCCGGAAGCTGTTCCGCTTGCGGTCGCGCCCGTCCTCTCGTCGCGCCGGGCGAGGACCCGCAGGAGAACCGGCCGGACGACCTCGCCGACGAGCAGCGCCAGCGTCAGGTAGAGCAGGCAGGCCAGCCACAGGAAGCCGGGCCAGGCCAGCACCTGCTGGAGCCAGAAGGGCGCGCCCACCCGGCCGGACGTCATGGCGCCGACGCTCAGCAGCGGCAGGACGAAGGCGGCGACGGTGCCCACCCGGCGCAGCGCGCTGCCGGGCGCGGTGGTGTCACCGACGAAGCGCCGCCACAGGTACCGGTGCACGGCGCCGAGCAGCGCCAGCACCACGAGCCCCACCAGAGCGAAGACCACTGCTGCCATCCGAGCTTCCCCATGTTCCCGTCGTCATGCGCGCGTGTCGCGCAAAGCCCGGACTCCGCGCAACCCGATCGCGCCGACCGCCGTCCCCAGAAGAAAGGACGTGATGGCGAGCAACAGGTGCACCCAGAAGTACCCGGTCGGTTCGCCCGCGTCGTCGAAGGCGAGCCCGCTGCCGTCCTGCCACAGGTTCTTGACGAAAGTGATCCAGATGAACCAGCTCCACACCCCGAACGCGAGCAGGAACCAGGACACGCGGCGGCTGAGCTTCATGGGTCCAGTATCGCCGCCGCTCTCCGGGGCCCTCCGCCGGGGTGACGTCCGAACGGGGCCGTCCCGGCGTTCCCTGCGGCGGGTCAGCCGGTCCGGGTCCTCATCCACATCTTCGCCCTGTACGTTTCCGACCGTGCCTGCTCTGAAAAAGATCGCCCTCACGGTCACCGCCGCCGCCTTGTTGTCCGGTTTCGTCCTCAGTCCCGCAGCGGCGGCCGACAAGGACAAGAGCGACGGCAAACAGCCCAAGCCGCCGAGCACGATGTCCAGTCTCGGCGGGGAGCAGCTCGGCAAGGCCGGCACCCAGGTCAACCTGGGCCGGGGGGCGCCGGTGCTGCCGAAGAAGCTGTCGGGCCGGTCGTGGATCGTCGCGGACGCGGAGAACGGGGACGTCCTGGCGGCGCACAACGCGCACTGGCGGCTGCCGCCCGCCTCCACCTTGAAGATGCTCTTCGCGGACACGGTGCTGCCCGCGCTCCAGCCCACCGAGAGCCACAAGGTGTCGGAGAGCGAGCTGGCCGGGGTCGGCGAGGGCAGCAGCCTGGTCGGGATCAAGGAGGACCACACCTACACGGTCCACGACCTGTGGCTCGGGGTGTTCCTGCGGTCGGGCAACGACGCGGTGCACGTCCTCTCCGAGATGTACGGCGGTGTCCCGGAGACGGTGTCCGCGATGCAGAAGCACGCCGAGGAGCTCCAGGCCCTGGACACCGTGGTGGTCTCGCCG
The DNA here is from genome assembly GCF_042718715.1 of Streptomyces sp. NPDC058576. NCBI lineage: Bacteria > Bacillati > Actinomycetota > Actinomycetes > Kitasatosporales > Streptomycetaceae > Streptomyces > Streptomyces sp. NPDC058576. The sequence continues at coordinate 65,227 of NZ_JBHXPF010000004.1, forward strand.
GACGGGTACGACGCGCCGCGCCAGGTCTCCAGCGCCTACGACCTGACGCTGATCGCCCGCAGCGGGATGCAGAAGAAGGACTTCCGCGAGTACGCGGCGACCGCCTCGGCCGACTTCCCCGGCGAGAAGAAGAAGGGGAAGAAGCGCGAGTCGTTCGAGATCTCGAACACCAACCGGCTGATCACCGGGGACATCGGCGTGGACCCGTACCAGGGCATCGCGGGCGTCAAGAACGGCTACACCACCCACGCGGGCAACACCTTCACCGGCGTCGCCGAACGCAACGGCAAGGTGCTGCTGGTCACGGTCATGAACCCGTCGGCGGAGGAGAGCCACGCCGTCTACAAGGAGGCCGCCCACCTCCTCGACTGGGGCTTCGCCGCGAGCGGCAAGGTGACCCCGGTCGGGGAGCTGGTGCCGCCGAAGTCCATCGACACCGGGACCACCATCGGGGGCAAGGGATCGACGCCCGCCGCCGGCGCGGACGCGGGCACGGGGGGTCAGGCCGAGGCCACGCACGCCTCCGCCTCGAAGGATTCCAGCGGGGTCGGGGTCGCCCTGGCGATCATCGGCGGTCTGCTGGCGGTCGTGGCCGGCGCGGTGTTCCTGGTCAACCGTCGCTGGCCGCTGGCGGGCCTGGGCGGCCGCACCGCGCCCGTGGCCGAGGCGGCCGGACCGGCGGAACCCGTCGAGGCGGCCGGGCCGACGAAGGCGACGGAACCCGGCGAGGCAACCGAGCTGACGAAGGCGACGGAACCCGCCGAGGCAACCGAGCCGACTTCCTCGACCGAGAAGGCCTAGGCGCGGGTGGAGCCGCCGGGCGTCTCGCTCCCGGCGGCCTCCCCCTTCCTGTCCGCCTCCGGGTCATCCCGGTCCTCCGACCTCTCCGGGATCTCCTCCTCCTTGCTCCCGGTCGCCGTCCAGGCGGCGCAGAACAGCAGCAGCTTCGCGGTGAAGTTGATCCACAGGAGCAGCGCGATCGGCACGCCGAACGCGCCGTACATGCTCTTGCCCGCCACGTCCCTCATATAGCTGCCGAGCAGCAGTTTGAGCAGTTCGAAGCCGACCGCCCCGAGCAGCGCAGCCACCACCAGCCGCCGCCGGGGCGGCTCCACGCCGGGCAGCAGCGTCAGCAGATAGAGCAGCAGCAGGAAGTCGGCGACGACCGCGACCGCCAGTGCGGCCACCCGCAGCAGGATGCCGCCCGCCCCGCCCTCGGGGATGCCGATCAGGTCGGCGGTCCAGCCGACCGCCGTCGAGCCGATGGTGGACACGGCCAGGGTGGCGAGCGCCGCACCGCCGAGGCCGACGAGCAGCACGGCGTCCTTCACCTTGGCGACGACGGGGTTGGCCTCCTGGACGTCGTCCAGGTCCCAGACCGCGCGCAGGCATTCGCGCATCGAGCCGACCCAGCCGACACCGGTGAACAGCAGCAGCGCACCGGCCACCAGGCCGACCGTGCCCGCGTTGGCGACCAGCCCGTCGATGCCCAGCTGGTCGGAGATGCCGGGCACCTGGTCGGCGAGCTTGTCCTTGATGGTGTCCAGCTGATCGTCGCTCAGCAGGGCGGCGGCGACCGCCGCGCCGACCGCGATCAGCGGGAAGAGCGCCAGGAAGCTGATGAAGGTGATCGCCGCCGCGAGCCTGGCCCAGTGGACCCGGTCCAGCCGCTCGTAGGAACGCCACGCGTGCGTCTCCATCAGCCGGGCGACCAGGGGCCCGATCACCGGGAGTTTCTTGAGCCAGTCCATGACGTCTCGCGTACCCTCCTGAGCCCGGAACACCAGCGGCCCGCCCCGGACTCTCCCGGACGGGCCCGGCGGATCTCCGCCACGCTTCGCTGACACTCCCTCCATCACCCGTTCCGGTGAGCGAATTCACCAATGCCTCGAATGGGGTTTAACGGACGATACGGTCACCCCCATGACCGTCGACACGGTGTCCTTGACCGGCTGGGGCCGCACCGCCCCCACGACCGCCGTGCGGTTCCGCCCCCGGAGTCACGAGGAGGCGGCCGCCGTCGTCCGGGGGCGCGGGCCCCGCGGTGTCATCGCGCGCGGGCTGGGGCGGTCGCCCGGGGACGCGGCGCAGAACGCGGGCGGCTCGGTGCTCGATCTGACGGGCCTGGCCCGGATCGGCGGTGTCGACGCCTCCGCCGGTGTGGTGCGCTGCGACGCGGGGGTCAGCCTGGAGCGGCTGCTGCGGGTCCTGCTGCCGCTGGGCTGGCTCCCGCCGGTCCTGCCGGGGACCGGCAGGGTGACGGTGGGCGGGGCGATCGGCTCGGATCTGCCCGGCCTCGACCACCGCCGGGCGGGTTCGTTCGCCCGGCACGTGAGCGCCCTGGAGCTGCTCACCGCCGACGGCGAGGTGCGTACGGTGCTGCCGGGCACCGCCCTCTTCGACGCGACCGCCGGGGGCCTCGGGCTGACCGGGGTGATCCTGGGCGCCACGCTCCGCCTCCGGCGTGTCGCCTCGGGGCTGATGTCGGTCTCCACCGAGCGCGCCGGGGACCTGGACGATCTGCTGGCCCGCTGCACCGCGGGCGGCGACCGGCTGCCGTACGCCTCCGCCTGGGTGGACCTGATGGCCCGGGGCCGGGCGATCGGACGCGGGGTCCTCACCCGGGGGGAGCACGCACCCCCGGATATGCGCCCGGCGCACGCGGGGCGCACTCTGCGGCCCTCGCGCTCCGGAGGGGCCCGGGGACGGCTCTCCGGCCCCGGCCTCCCACCGCTCCCGGGCTGGCTGCTCAGCCCGGTGGCGGCCGCTCTGTACAACGAGGTCCGCTACCGCAGCGCGCCCCGCGCGCGGGCCGCTGAGCCGCGCCCGGTCCCCGCCTTCTTCCACGCGTCGGACGCCCTCCCGGACGTGCGCCCGCTCTACGGCCGGGGCGGCCTGGTCCGCTACCGGTTCGCCGTCGGCTACGGCCAGGAGGAGACCCTGCACCGGGTGGTGCGCCGGATCGCGGCGCGCCGGAGCCCCGCCGTGCGGGCCGTCCTCCAGCGGTTCGGGCCGGCGGACCCCGGCCTGCTGTCGTTCGCCGCGCCCGGCTGGTCCCTGGCCCTGGATCTGCCCGCGGCCCTGCCCGGCCTGGCCCGCTTCCTGGACGGGGTCGACGAGGAGGTGGCCGCCGCCGGGGGCCGGGTCTGCCTGGCGAAGGACTCCCGGATGCGGCCGGAGACGGCGGCCGCGATGTACCCGCGGCTGGCGGAGTTCCGGGAGCTGCGGGCCCGGCTGGACCCGACGGGGGCGTTCCGCTCCGACCTGTCGCGCCGGCTCGGGCTGTGATCCACCCTGCCGTGTCTGCTTTCCCTCTCACCCCACCTGACCAGGAGCTTTCCGTGAAGGATGCCTTCGGCGCCCCGCAGTCCCTGCTCGTCCTCGGCGGCACCTCCGAGATCGCCCTGGCCACCGCGCGCCGGCTGATCGCTCTGCGCACCCGCCGGGTCTGGCTGGCCGGGCGCCCCTCTCCCGCCCTGGACGCGGCCGCCGCCGAACTGCGCGGGCGCGGGGCCGACGTACGGACCGTCGAGTTCGACGCGCTGGACTCCGCCTCCCACGAGGTGGCCCTCGGCAAGGTCTTCGCGGAGGGCGACGTCGACGTGGTGCTGATGGCGTTCGGGGTCCTCGGCGATCAGGCGCGGGACGAGGAGGAGCCGATGGCCGCGGTCCGGGTCGCCCAGACCAACTACACGGGGGCGGTCTCCGCCGGGCTGGTGTGCGCCGGCGCATTGCAGGCGCAGGGGCACGGTTCGCTGGTGGTGCTGTCGTCGGTGGCCGGGGAGCGCGCCCGGCGCGCGGACTTCATCTACGGCTCCAGCAAGGCGGGCCTCGACGCGTTCGCGCAGGGGCTCGGCGACGCGCTCCAGGGGACCGGGGTGCAGGTGATGGTGGTCCGGCCGGGGTTCGTCCGGACCCGGGCCACGGCCGGGCGGCCGGAGCAGCCGCTCGCGACGGGTCCCGATGAGGTCGCGGAGGCGATCGTCACGGGGCTGCGGCGGCGCTCGGAGACGGTGTGGGTGCCCGGTTCGCTCCGGGTGGTGATGGCGGCGCTGCGGCACGTGCCGCGCCCGCTGTTCCGCCGGCTCCCGGTCTGAGTCCGCCGGCTCCCGGTCCGGGCTCCGGCTCCGGGATGACGGCAGGGGGTTCAGGGCCGCAGCGAAGGGGCCGACGACGCGTCGATCGTGCAGCCGCCCTGGGCGGGGACGGCGGGCGCGCCGCCGCCTCCGCCGAACGGGAAGTCGCGGAGCTTGCGCCAGACGGCGTCCGGGCCCTGCTCGTACAGCGCGAAGGAGCCGCAGGTCCAGGCGGCCTCGTAGTCGGCGAGCTCCTCGTAGGCCCGGTCCATGGCCTCCTCGGAGATGCCGTGGGCCACGGTGACGTGCGGGTGGTACGGGAACTGGAGCTCGCGCACCAGGGGCCCGGAGGCGTCCCGCACCCGCTTCTGGAGCCAGGAGCAGGCCGAGGCGCCCGCGACGACCTGGACGAAGACGACCGGCGAGAGCGGGCGGAAGGTGCCGGTGCCGGAGAGCCGCATCGGGAACGGCCGGCCGGCCGTGGCGATCCGGTCGAGGTGCGCCTCGATCGCCGGGAGGTCGGCCGACTGCGCCTCGGTCGGCGGCATGAGGGTGACGTGGGTGGGAATGCCGAAGGCGGCAGGGTCCCCGAAGCTTGCGCGGCGATCCTGGAGCAGGCTGCCGTAGGGCTCCGGGACCGCGATCGAAACGCCGAGCGTTACGGTCCCCACGTCGTTCTCCTCCATCGTCGATGGTCGATTTTCGGTCATGCCGCGCGGGCCGGGTGTCCGGCCCGCGCGTTCCGCCGCAAGTGTGACCCCTGCGGCCATGATCTCGCCAGGGTCCTTGGACTCAGTGCTTCGCGGGCAGGAAGCCCATCCGGTCGTACGTCTGTGCCAGCGTCTCCGCGGCGACGGCCCTGGCCTTCTCCGCTCCCTTGGCCAGGATGGAGTCCAGCGTCTCCGGGTCGTCCAGATATTCCTGGGTGCGGGCCCGGAAGGGAGTGACGAATTCCACCATGGCCTCGGCCAGGTCGGTCTTCAGCGCGCCGTAGCCCTTGCCCTCGTAACTCCGTTCCAGATCCTCGACGGGGCTGCCGGAGAGGGTGGAGAGGATCGTGAGCAGGTTGCTGACGCCCGGCTTCTTCTCCTCGTCGAAGCGGATCACCGTGTCGGTGTCGGTGACCGCGCTCTTCACCTTCTTCGCGGTGACCTTCGGGTCGTCGAGGAGGTTGATGAGGCCCTTCGGCGTGGAGGCCGACTTGCTCATCTTCACCGCCGGGTCCTGGAGGTCGAAGATCTTCGCCGTCTCCTTGAGGATGTACGGCGCGGGGACGGTGAACGTCTGGCCGTACCGGCCGTTGAACCGCTCGGCGAGGTCGCGGGTCAGCTCGATGTGCTGGCGCTGGTCCTCGCCCACCGGGACCTGGTTCGCCTGGTAGAGCAGGATGTCCGCGACCTGGAGCACCGGGTAGGTGAAGAGGCCGACGGTGGCCCGGTCGGCGCCCTGCTTGGCGGACTTGTCCTTGAACTGCGTCATCCGGGAGGCCTCGCCGAAGCCGGTGAGGCAGTTCATCACCCAGCCGAGCTGGGCGTGCTCGGGCACATGGCTCTGGACGAAGAGCGTGCACCGCTCGGGGTCCAGGCCGGCCGCGAGCAGCTGCGCCACGGCGAGCCGGGTGTTGGCCCGCAGCTCGGCGGGGTCCTGCGGGATCGTGATCGCGTGCAGGTCCACGACCATGTAGAAGGCGTCGTGGCTCTCCTGCAGGGCCACCCACTGGCGCACCGCGCCCAGGTAGTTGCCGAGGTGGAAGGAGCCCGCGGTGGGCTGGATCCCGGAGAGCACGCGCGGACGGGCGGCCGCACCGGTGCGGCCCGTCTGCGGCTGGTCGGTGGGGAGCGAAGGGCGATCAGAGGCCATGGCCCCATTGTCTCAGGTGCGCGCGGCATCTCCGGCAGCCGGTGCGGGGCGGGAAGGGCGCGTCACCGCACGGTGCCGGGGCACGGGAGCGCACGGCTGAGACGAACGGCACATTCCACCCGCCGGGCGTGCGACGGCGGGCGCGCCGGTCGCCGGAGGTTTCCCGGCGCGGGTTCCGACCGACGATACAAAGTGGGCACCACCCTCCGCCCAGCCGCACGACGAACGGAGATCCCGTGTCGACCACGGAAACCGCCATCGCCTCCGCCGAGGCGCACAGCGCGCACAACTACCACCCGTTGCCGGTCGTCGTGGCCTCGGCCGAGGGGGCCTGGATGACCGACGTCGAGGGCCGCAGGTATCTCGACATGCTCGCGGGATACTCGGCGCTCAATTTCGGCCACGGCCACCGCCGGCTCATCGACGCGGCCAAGGCCCAGCTGGAACGCGTCACGCTGACGTCCCGGGCCTTCTACCACGACCGGTTCGCCGAGTTCTGTACGGAGCTGGCGGCGCTGTGCGGCATGGAGACGGTGCTGCCGATGAACACCGGGGCGGAGGCCGTGGAGACCGCGGTGAAGACCGCCCGCAAGTGGGGCTACCGGGTCAAGGGCGTGCCGGACGGCATGGCGAAGATCATCGTGGCCTCGGACAACTTCCACGGCCGCACGACGACGATCGTCAGCTTCTCCACCGACCCGGAGGCGCGGGCCGACTTCGGCCCGTACACCCCCGGCTTCGAGATCGTGCCGTACGGGGACCTCACCGCGATGCGGGAGGCGATGACGGAGAACACCGTGGCGGTGCTGATCGAGCCGATCCAGGGCGAGGCGGGGGTGCTGGTGCCGCCGGCCGGCTATCTCCCCGGCGTACGGGAGCTGACCCGCGAGCGGAACGTGCTGTTCATCGCGGACGAGATCCAGTCGGGCCTGGGCCGGACCGGGAAGACGTTCGCGCTGGACCACGAGGGTGTGGTGCCGGACATGTACGTGCTCGGCAAGGCGCTGGGCGGCGGGGTGGTGCCGGTCTCCGCGGTGGTCTCGTCGGCGGACGTGCTCGGGGTGTTCCGGCCCGGCGAGCACGGCTCCACCTTCGGCGGGAACCCGCTGGCCTGCGCGGTGGCGCTGGAGGTGATCGCGATGCTGCGGACCGGCGAGTACCAGCAGCGGGCGGCCGAGCTGGGCGACCATCTGCACCGGGAGCTGGGCCTGTTGACGGGCGGCGGCGCGGTGGAGGCGGTGCGCGGCCGGGGGCTGTGGGCGGGTGTGGACATCGCTCCGGCGCTGGGCACCGGCCGGGAGATCTCCGAGCGGCTGATGGAGCAGGGGGTGCTGGTGAAGGACACGCACGGCTCGACGATCCGGATCGCGCCGCCGCTGGTGATCTCCAAGGAGGACCTGGACTGGGGGCTGGACCGGCTGCGGGCGGTGCTGAGCGCCCGGTAGGACACAAAAGGTTCAGAGGATGACGTGGGGCAGGAAGCGGGCGTACTCGTCCGTGACCGGCCCCGCGGACTCCCGGATGCCGAGCCCCGCCGCCTCGTCCTCGACGGTCCACGCGCCGAGCACCACCCGGTTGCCGTCGAAGTCGGGCAGCGGGGCCGACTCCTGGTAGCAGCACGGCTCGTCGCGCTCCACGGGCGGTGAGCCGGGGCCGTGCAGGTCGACCCCGGCGCCCTCGCGGCCGAGCAGCGGCTTGGAGACGTACCCCGCCCCGCCGGGTCCGGCCAGCTCGCGCGGGCCGTCGAGATAGGCGGGCAGCAGGTTCGGGTGGCCCGGGTACAGCTCCCAGAGGATCGCCAGCAGCGCCTTGTTGGAGAGCAGCATCTTCCAGGCGGGCTCGATCCAGCAGGTGGTGCCGGTGCCGCCGCCGTTGTCGAGGGTGTCCAGGACCCTCGGGCCGAAGCGGTCCGTGGCCAGCCACTCCCAGGGGTAGAGCTTGAAGCAGCTGCGGACGAAGCGCAGTCGGTCGTCGACGAACCGGCCCGAGAGCCGGTCCCAGCCGATCTCCTCGACGGACAGCGCGTGCGTCTCCAGACCGGCCTGGTCGGCGGTCTCGCGCAGATAGGCGACCGTCATCAGGTCCTCGCCGAGCTCGTCGCCGTCGGAGTGGACGAAGTGCAGCGGTCCGGGCGGCAGCAGGGACGCCTGCCGCTTCCAGGCGTCCACAAGACGCTCGTGCAGGGAGTTCCACTGGTCGGCCCCGGGGAAGCGGTCCTCCATCCAGAACCACTGCGCGCTCGCGGCCTCCACCAGCGAGGTCGGGGTGTCGGCGTTGTACTCCAGCATCTTCGCCGGGCCGCTCCCGTCGTAGCGCAGGTCGAACCGCCCGTACACGGAGGGCTGTTCGGCCCGTCGGCGCCAGGACTCGGCGACCAGTGCGGCCAGGCGCGGGTCGGTGATGCCGAGGTCGGCGAAGCGTTCCTGCTCGACGATGTGCGCGGCGGCGGCCAGGCTCATCGTGTGCAGTTCCTCGACGACCTCCTCCAGCGCCTCGACCTCGGGCAGCGAGAACACGTAGTAGGCGCTCTCGTCCCAGTAGGGGCGCAGCGTGTCGTCGGGGTAGCGGGTGAGCGGGTAGACGACACCCTGCGCCTCGACGGTCTCCTGCCAGCCGGGGCGCGGCTCGATCGTGCGGCGTTCCACGGCGGTCAGCCGCCGCCGGAGCCGGAGCAGCCGAAGCCGCCGCGGTCGACCGCGGACTTGTCGAAGCTGCCGCCGTCCACCTTGCCGTCGCTGCCCTTGGAGCCGCCGTAGTAGTACGAGCCGTTGCCGCCGCTGCGGCACTCGGAGCTGGGCAGGGTCTTCTGCGTCGTGCGGTCGGCGCACCGCTTGTCCGGCTCCGAGCCGCAGGACGTGATCGTCAGGGCGAGCAGCCCCATGCCGCCGAGCACGACCGTGCTCGACCTCAGCCTTCGTGTGGCCATGTTCGGTTCTCCCCCGTGGTACGCGATCGGATCCGGCTTCTCGTTCGCGCGTGCGCAACCGGACCTCTTGTCAGAATAGTTCGACGCGGGGCCGGTTCGAAACCTGTGCTCTGCCGGGGTTCTTACGGCAGCACCCGGCACAGGGCGTCCAGCGCGCCCGTCCAGGCGCTCTCCGACGGCGAGCCGTAACCGATCACCAGGGCGTCGCGGGCGGCCGGGGCGTCCGGGTGGCGGTAGCGCGCCAGGCCCTCCAGAGCCAGGCCCTGGAAGGCCGCCGCCTGGATCACCGAACGCTCGGCGCCCGCGGGGAGTTCGAGGACCGCGTGCAGCCCGGCCGCGATCCCGCCGACCTCGATGCCCGGCGCGCGCTCGGCGAGCGCCGCGACGAGCTGGTCGCGGCGGCGGCGGTAGCGCAGCCGCATGGAGCGCACATGGCGGTCGTACGCCCCCGAGGCGATGAACTCCGCGAGCGTCAGCTGGTCGGGCGAGCCGGACATCCAGTCGGCCACGCCCTTCGCCGCCACCACCTCCCCCACCAGGTGCCGGGGCAGCACCATCCAGCCCAGGCGCAGCCCCGGGGCCAGCGACTTGCTGGCGGTGCCGAGATACACCACCCGCTCCGGATCGAGGCCCTGGAGCGCGCCCACCGGCTGCCGGTCGTACCGGAACTCCCCGTCGTAGTCGTCCTCCAGGATCAGCCCGCCGGTGGACCGGGCCCAGTCGACGGCGGCGGCCCGCCGGTCCGGGTGCAGCGGTACGCCGGTGGGGAACTGGTGCGCCGGGGTGAGCAGGACGGCCCCCGCGCCGCGCAGCGCGGCCAGTTCGCCGGTCCGGGAGCCGTGCTCGTCCAGCGGCAGGCACGGGGTGCGCAGCCCGGCCTCGGTGAGCAGGTTCGTATGGAGGTCGAGGCCGTACGACTCGACGGCGACCTCCCGGACCCGGCGGCGGCGCAGCACCCGGCCCAGCAGCGCGAGACCGTGTGCGAAGCCGGCGCAGATCACGATGCGCTCCGGGTCGGCGTACACCCCGCGCGCCCGCGCCAGGTACTCGGCCAGCACGGTGCGCAGTTCGACGCGGCCGTGCGGGTCGCCGTAGCCGAAGGCCTCGTCGGGCGCGGCGGTGAGCGCCTTGCGGGCCGCCTTGAGCCAGGCGGTGCGGGGGAAGCCGGACAGGTCCGGCGTGCCGGGCTTCAGGTCGTACCCGGCCCCGGACCGCACCGGCCGGGCGGGGGCCGCCGCGGGGTCCGTGCGGCGCGGCGCGGAACGCCGGGCGACCCGGGTCCCCGAACCCTGACGGGCGGTGAGCCAGCCCTCGGCGACCAGTTCGGCGTAGGCGTCGGCGACCGTGTTGCGGGCGACGCCCAGGTCGGCGGCGAGCACCCGGGAGGACGGCAGCCGGGTGCCGGGCGCCAGGCGGCCGGTGCGCACCGCCTCCCGGAGCGCCTCCATCAGCCCGCTCCGCAGCCCCTGGCCGACCGGCTCCAGATGCAGGTCAGCGCCGAAAGTGGCCCAGGAATCCGTCATGCCAATGGACCATACCGGGGCGCCATCGGGGCCGTAGCGTCGTCCGTATGACCTCGACACATGAACACCACCACGCCCTGGCCGACCTCGCCCCCGAGCACCCGGCCCGGATCTCCGTCTCCCAGCTCCTGCCCGACGTGTACAAGGCGATGGTCCGGCTCGACATCGCCGCCCGTAAGGGGCTGGACCCGGTCCTGGTCGAGCTGGTGAAGATCCGGGCCTCGCAGCTCAACCGGTGCGCGTTCTGCCTGGACATGCACAGCAAGGACGCGCTCGCGGCGGGCGAGTCCGTCGAGCGGATCGTCCAGCTCAGCGCCTGGGCGGAGTCGCGGCACTTCTACACCGAGAAGGAGCTGGCGGCGCTCGCCCTGACCGAGGCGGTCACCGTCCTGACCGACGGCTTCGTCCCGGACGAGGTGTACGCGAAGGCCGCCGAGCACTTCGAGGAGACCGAGCTGGCCCAGCTGATCGCGGCCATCACCGTGATCAACGCCTGGAACCGCTTCGGCGTCACCGGCCGGCTGACCCCCGGCCACTACACCCCCGGCGCCCACTGAGCGCGCGCACGCGGGAGCGCCCCCGGCAGCAAGTGCTGCCGGGGGCGCTCGACGTACCGCGGGTGCGGGTGCGGCTGCGGGTCAGATGAGGCCGAGCTCGCGGACCGCGTCGCGCTCCTCGGTGAGCTCCTTGACCGACGCGTCGATGCGCGCACGGGAGAACTCGTTGATGTCCAGGCCCTGGACGATCTCGTACTTTCCGTCCTTCGTGGTGACCGGGAAGGAGGAGATGATGCCCTCGGGGACGCCGTAGGAGCCGTCCGACGGGATGCCCATCGAGGTCCAGTCGCCGTCGGCGGTGCCGTTGACCCAGGTGTGCACGTGGTCGATGGCGGCGTTGGCGGCCGAGGCGGCCGAGGACGCGCCACGGGCCTCGATGATCGCGGCGCCGCGCTTGGCGACGGTCGGGATGAAGGTGTCGGCGAGCCACACCTCGTCGTTGACGACCTCGGCGGCGTTCTTGCCGGCGATCTCCGCGTGGAAGATGTCCGGGTACTGGGTGGCCGAGTGGTTGCCCCAGATCGTCAGCTTCTTGATGTCGGAGACGGCGGCGCCGGTCCTGGCGGCCAGCTGCGAGATCGCGCGGTTGTGGTCCAGGCGGGTCATCGCGGTGAAGCGCTCGGCCGGTACGTCCGGGGCGGCGGCCTGCGCGATGAGCGCGTTGGTGTTGGCCGGGTTGCCGACGACGAGGACCTTGATGTCGTCCGCGGCGTGGTCGTTGATGGCCTTGCCCTGCGGCTTGAAGATGCCGCCGTTGGCGGCGAGCAGGTCGCCGCGCTCCATGCCCTTGGTACGCGGGCGGGCGCCGACGAGCAGGGCGACGTTCGCACCGGCGAAGCCGACGTTCGGGTCGTCGGTGATCTCGATGCCGCGCAGCAGCGGGAAGGCGCAGTCGTCGAGCTCCATGGCGGTGCCCTCGGCGGCCTTGAGGCCCTGCGGGATCTCCAGGAGGCGGAGGTTGACCGGCACGTCCGGGCCGAGCAGGTGGCCGGAGGCGATGCGGAAGAGCAGCGCGTAGCCGATCTGGCCGGCTGCGCCGGTCACGGTGACATTCACGGGAGTGCGGGTCATGGCGGTCTCCGTTTAGACAGCTGGCGGTGGGGGTCCCGGCCCCTGGTGCCGGACCCTGGTGCTGGACGCCTCTCCCGCCCCGACCCGTCCTGACGACCAATCTTGACGTGAAGAGATATCCAGCGGTCAGGCTATCGGACCCGGCCGGGCCGGACCGCCCACCCCCCTGTGGCACCGCACACAACCGGTCACGCACCGCACGCGCGGGCGGTGCCGGGCGCGGGGTCCGCCGCTGTCATTCGACCGGGTCGGTGCAGCCCTTCGTGCCGGAGGTGAGCGTGGCGCAGGCCTTCGCGTCGCCCGCCTTCTTCACCGCGACCATCGGGGTGTACGCGTCGGTGTCCCCCATGACCTCGCCGTTCTGCGCGCCCTTGCCCGCGGTGATCTGCACGGTGTCGCCGATCGCCGCCCCGGTCAGGCGGGCCCAGGCGGCGGAGCAGACCTTGCTGTAACGCACCTCGATCCTGCCGCCGCCGACCACGCCGGTGGCCACCGTACGGGCGAACTCGCCGCCGCAGCCCATCGCCTCGGGGTCCTGCCCGGCGCAGTCCGCACCGCTGCACTCGACGCCCACGGGCAGCTCCGGGGCGGCCGTGGTGGGGGCCGCCGACGGGGGCGGGGTGGCCTTGGCGGCGTCGTCGCCCGGCGCGAGCAGCACCGCGCCGACCACGACGATCAGGGCGCCGACGGCGCCGACCGCGAGCATGGGGCCCTTGCGGCGGCCTCCGGGCCCCTGGCCCGGTCCGGTGCGGCCCGCATTCCGGCCGGAGTCGGAGGAGCCGGGGCCGGCGAAGCCGGGAGCCGAGGAGCCGGGAGCCGAGGAGCCGCTGCCGGTGCTCGGCGCCGGGTTCCACTCCGGTCGCCGCCCGCCCTGGTCCGGGCCGCCGTCGTGCGGTCGGTCCTGGTGGCGGGCGGGGTGGGGTACGGTGCCGCGCTGGGTGGGGACGACGAGTTGGCGCGTGTCGTCGTCGCCGGGCCCGTAAGCCCCGCCGCCGCGGGGTCCGTTGCCCTGGCCGTCGCCGCCGAAGGGGTCCTTGCCGTTGGGGTCGCGCGGCGGGGCGTCCGTACCGGCCGGGCCCGCCGGGGTGGGGACCCGGGCTCCGGAACCGGCCGCGCCGCTCCTGCCGCCGGCGGCGAAGCGGCCCGACCCGCCGCCCGACGGAGCGCCGGGGGCCGTCGTCCCCGGCTCGCCGAGCGCGGCACGCGCCTGCGTGATGCGGATGGCCTCCATCGTCATGTCGTGGCGCATCTCGGCCCGGCTCCAGGCCCGCTCCGCCAGCTCCCACATGGTCGTGAGGTGGTGCTGCGGGGTGCCCGTCACCTCGGCGAGCGCCACGACGGCCCCGCGCGGGGCGAGCAGCCGTCCGTTGAGATACCGCTCCCAGGACGTCTTGCTGTAACCCGTGCGGTCGGCCACCGCGTTGATGTTCAGCCCGCTGCGGTCGACGAGCCGGCGCAGCTGGCTGGCGAACTCCCTGATCTGCGGGTCGAGCTCTTCGGGCAGTGCCTTCCAACGAGGCATGGCGTTTCCCTTCCCCCCTCATGTCCCCCGGACGTGCTTGCTGTACCCCGCTGCGGTCGGGCCCCGGCCCGCACCTCCCCCGGTCCGTCCGCCGTCGGTCCGATACGGACGTCAGCTGGACTACCCACGAGGATGCGCGGAGCCAGGGTGTCAGTTCCTGACGAGGGGGCGCACGGGAGCATTCGGGACCGGGTGCGCGTCATCACGCGCCCCGATCGCTGTTCCGGCCACTGCTCTCTGCCTGCTCCGTGCCGCTCGGTGTGCCGTGACAGTCTGCCATCGTTGCGCGGCGATCACACCGTGCCGGAATGGTCACTTCCGTGCCACAGGCCACAGTGAGCGCTTGTCCCGGCCTTTCATGTCCATGACGCTGGAGTCGGGACGGGGCAAGGCAGCCCATCTCGCCGCATACCGGGGCTTCTTGCCCGGTGGCTCCGTTCCGCCGTGGTGTCCGTCCCTCCTCGGGGGTGGGGACGGGCACCACGGGCGGGGCATCACGGGCCTGATCCGAGCGGCCCTGATCCGAACGGGCCTGATCCGAACGGCCCGCCCGCTAGCGGATCGTGAAGCGGACCGCGTCCTCCAGGATCGGGACGTCGAGCCACGGTTCGGGCTGGGCGACCAGCGCGAGCAGCACGATCAGTGTGCCCATCAGCCCGTACGTGACCAGGTCGGTGAAGCGGGACCGTACGGCCAGCATCCCGACCGAGGGCACCACCCAGCGCAGCACGGCACCGGTGATCAGCGCGCCGCCCATCAGGATGGTGCCGATGCGGAACGCCTGTTCGAATGGGTCCAGGACCACGATCAGCAGCCCGAGGCCCGCCGCGCCGAGCACGGTGAGCAGCGGCCACTGCCGGGCCGGCGCGGGCGCGTCGCCGGACGCCGCCCGGCCGCCGCCCTCGGGCCGGGCGGTGTCCCGGGTGAACCGGGGAAAGCGCCGCGACCGGCGGGGCCGCGCGGCGGTGGCGGAGTCGGTCCGCCCGTCGGTCGCGGCGTCGGTCGCGGCGTCGGTCGTGGCGTCGCCCCGCCCGGCGGAGCCGCCGGATTCGCCGGAGCCGCTCCGCCCGTCGGCGGCCCCGGCCTCGCCCGGCCCGCCCGGCCCGTCCGCAGCGCGGCCCGCCGGGGCGGGGTCGGCCGGACTCGTACCAGCACCCATGGGGGTTCCCTCCGGCATCCGGCCGTCAGCCCGCGGCGGCGGCGTCGGCGGCCTCGGCGGCGGCCCGCTCGGCCGCCTCGACCACGTTGACCAGGAGCTGCGCACGGGTCATCGGGCCGACGCCCCCGGGGTTCGGGGCGACCCAGGCGGCCACCTCGCGGACCCCCGGGTGCACATCGCCGACGATCTTGCCGTCCGCGTCCCGGCTGACGCCGACGTCGAGCACGGCGGCGCCCGGCTTCACGTCCTCCGGCTTGATCAGGTGCTGCACCCCGGCGGCGGCGACGATGATGTCGGCCTGGCGCAGGTGGGAGGAGAGGTCCCGGGTGCCGGTGTGGCACTGGGTCACCGTGGCGTTCTCCGACTTACGGGTCAGCAGCAGCGGGATCGACCGGCCGATGGTGACGCCGCGTCCGACGACCACGACATGCGCCCCGTTGATCTCCACGCCGTGCGCGCGCAGCAGCTGGACGACGCCCTGCGGGGTGCAGGGCAGCGGGCCCGTCTCGTTGAGGACGAGGCGGCCGAGGCTCATCGGGTGCAGCCCGTCGGCGTCCTTCTCCGGGTCCATCAGCTCCAGGATCCGGTTGGTGTCGATGCCCTTGGGCAGCGGCAACTGGACGATGTAACCGGTGCACTCGGGGTTGGCGTTCAGCTCCCGGACGACGTCCTCGATCTCCTCCTGCGTGGCGGTGTCGGGGAGTTCGCGCTGGAGGGAGCCGATGCCGACCTGGGCGCAGTCACGGTGCTTGCCGTTGACGTACCACCGGCTGCCCGGGTCGTCCCCGACGAGCAGGGTTCCGAGGCCGGGAGTGATCCCCTGGGCCTTGAGGGCCGCCACACGGACGGTCAGATCGGTTTTGATCGCGGCAGCGGTGGCCTTGCCATCGAGAATCTGGGCAGTCATGGGCCCATCCTCGCGGATGACCCCGCCCGCATACCAATTGCCGGCGCCACCCCCGTACAGGACATTGCACTTGCACAACGTCCGGGGTCCCGGACTGGACAAACCAGGGTCCCGCTCATAACGATGAAGGCCGCGGTTGTACGGGGGGCGGGCCGCTGAACGATGTCCTTCCTCCGTGTGGCCGTTTCGTCCCCACACGTCTGTTGAAGGAACACCCCTTATGAGCTTCGGCGACCCGAACAACCCGTACGGGCAGCAGCCCGGCCAGCCTCCCCAGGGCCCGCCGCAGGGACAGCCCGGTTACGGATACCCGCAGCAGGCTCCGCAGGGTGTCCCGCCGCAGGGCTACGGCTACCCGCAGCAGCAGCCGGGGTACCCCCAGCAGCAGCCCGGTTACCCGCAGCAGCCCGGCCAGCCCTACGGCGGCGGCTACCCGCAGCAGCCCGGCCACGGCGGCATGCCCGAGCTGGCCCACTGGGGTCTGCGCGCGGGCGGGCTGATCATCGACGGCCTCGTCGTCGGTGTCCCCTACCTCGTCCTCGGCGGCATCGGCGGCGCCATGGGCGACTCCGCGGGTGCGGTCTTCGCCCTGATCGGCTTCGTGGCGCTGATCGGTCTCGCCATCTGGCAGCTGTACCAGGAGGGCACGACCGGCCAGACGCTCGGCAAGAAGGCCGTGGGCATCCGTCTGCTGCGCGAGGCCGACGGCCGTCCGCTGGGCTTCGGCATGGCCTTCGTGCGCCGGCTGGCCCACTTCCTGGACAGCGTCGCCTGCTACATCGGCTGGCTGTGGCCGCTGTGGGACGAGAAGAAGCAGACGTTCGCGGACAAGGTCTGCTCGTCGGTGGTCGTCAAGGCCAACTGACGTTCCTGTCCTGACCTGCCGCGAGGGCCGCACCCGTTCACCGGGTGCGGCCCTCGCGCGTACGGCCCCGGGGCTGCGGTCAGTCGCCCCGTACGCCCGGGATCTCCGCCGGCTCCGGTGTCGTGCGCTCCATCACCACGAAGCTGCCGCCCCGGTGCTTGAGCCGGTAGCGCGCCTCGGGGTGCAGTTGCTGGGCGTACGCCACCGGGTCCTCGATCGGGCGGGACCAGCCGAAGTCCAGGTTGATGGCGACGATGTCGGGTGCGGTGCCCGGGGCGCCGCCGACCCAGTAGACGGTGCGGTCGGAGGTGAGGTGGGCCATCAGCGTGATGTCCGTCTCGACCCGCGCCCCGGCCGGGATGGCGTCCAGCGCCGCCCGGGCCGCCCGGCTGCGGGCGTCATCGGTGCGGTAGGTGTCGGGGCGCAGCAGATCGCGCAGCGGCAGGTGCTGGGTCATCGCGACCGCGATCGCGGCGGCGACGGGCACGGCGACCTTCGCGTACGAGGCGAGCCAGGGACGGTGCGAGTCGCGGCTGCGGCGGACGCCGTCGGCCAGGGCGAGGAAGAGCACCGGCATGAGGATCGCGCTGTAGTGCCAGACCATGCCCCAGTGGTTGCTGTCCTGGGAGAGCAGCCGCCAGCCGAGCGTGGGGACGATCAGCAGCGTCAGCGGTGAACGCAGCGCCATGAACGCGGTGATGCCGATCAGGAAGACCAGCATCTCGATCTTGACGGAGGAGTCGAGGACGCCGAGGACGGAGTCCAGCATCGAGACGTCCTGCTCGCCGTTCTTGTCGATCTTCTGCCAGTAGTCGTAGGTGCCGGCGCTGCTGGCCGCCGGGATGAGCACCATGAGCGTGAGGACGAAGGCGGCGACCCCGTACGCGGCGAGCAGCGCGCCCTGGAGCCGGCGGCCGTACACGAACAGCAGGAAGCCGACGACGGCGACGGTCGCGCCGAGGTCCTCCTTGACCAGGACCAGCGGCAGCGACCAGAGCAGGGCGGCCGTGTACCGCTTCAGGAGCAGGGCCCGGCAGACGAGGGCCAGCAGGGGCACGGCGAACGCGATCTCGTGGAAGTCGGCCTTCACCGCTTCCTGGATGCCCCAGGAGAGTCCGTACGCGACGGTGACGCAGAGCCCGGAGCGTCCGCCGAGGAGCTGCTGGGTGGTGCGGCCGACGATGACCGCGCCCAGCGCGAACAGCGCGGCCTGGGCGAACAGCAGGGACTCGGCGGACGGCCAGATCCAGTACAGCGGGGCCAGCAGCGCCACGATCGGGGAGAAGTGGTCACCGAGGATCAGATAGCCGGGGCCCTTGATGTCGACGATCGGGGCGTCGAACCCGGCGTACGCCCGGACCTCCTGCTCGAAGATCCCGAGGTCCCAGGAGGGCGAGCCGAAGCGGGCGTACTGGAAGGAGGAGTAGAGGAAGTAGAGCGCGCACAGGATCACGCCGGCGATGAGGTACGGGCGCAGGGGTACGTGGTCGGAGGAGGCCGCTCCCGCGCTCGGGGAGTCGTCCGCCGGGCGGGTGTCCGGACCCTGTCCCTGGGCGGGCAGGCGTCCCGGCTCCGACCGGTCCGTTCCACTCTTGTTCAGCTCAAGCACGGTGACTGTCCCTGCTGGGGATTGCTACGGCCGTGTCATTAGAACAGAGCGGCGAGCCGATTCCCGCACGCCGGAAGACGGTGAGCGGCCCGGAGCCGCACCCCGTGGCGGGATGCGGCTCCGGCCGGACCGGGTCGGTCGGGGAACGGGACCCGGTCCGTGGAAGAACGGGACCGGTTCAGTGGAAGAAGTGGCGCGTGCCCGTGAAGTACATGGTCACGCCGGCCTTCTTCGCGGCCTCGATCACCAGCTCGTCGCGGACGGATCCGCCGGGCTGGACGACGGCCTTGATTCCGGCGGCCGTGAGGATCTCCAGGCCGTCGGGGAACGGGAAGAACGCGTCGGACGCGGCGTACGCACCGGCGGCCCGCTCCTCGCCCGCCCGCTCGACGGCGAGCTTCGCGGAGTCGACGCGGTTGACCTGGCCCATGCCGACGCCGACCGACGCGCCGTCCTTGGCGAGCAGGATCGCGTTGGACTTGACCGCCCGGGACGCCTTCCAGGCGAAGGCGAGCTCCTTCAGCTCCGCCTCGGAGAGCGCCTCGCCGGTGGCGAGCGTCCAGCCCGCCGGGTCGTCGCCCTCGGCCTGGAGGCGGTCGGTGACCTGGAGGAGCGCGCCGCCGTCGATCGGCTTGGTCTCGAACGCGGCGGTGGGGGCCTCGGGGGCGCGCAGCACGCGGATGTTCTTCTTGCGGGCCAGCACCTCGACCGCGCCGTCCTCGTAGGCCGGGGCGACGATGACCTCGGTGAAGATCTCCGCGACCTGCTCGGCCAGCGCGACGGTCACCGGGCGGTTGACGGCGATGACGCCGCCGAACGCGGAGAGCGGGTCGCAGGCGTGCGCCTTGCGGTGTGCCTCGGCGACGTCGTCACCGATCGCGATGCCGCACGGGTTGGCGTGCTTGATGATCGCGACGCACGGCTCGGCGTGGTCGTAGGCGGCGCGGCGGGCGGCGTCGGTGTCCGTGTAGTTGTTGTAGGACATCTCCTTGCCGTGCAGCTGCTCGGCCTCGGCGAGACCGCCGTCGCCGGAGGTGTAGAGCGCGGCGGGCTGGTGCGGGTTCTCGCCGTAGCGCAGGACGTTCTTGCGGGTGAAGGTGGAGCCGAGGAACTCGGGGAGGCCGGAGTCGTCGGCGGCCGCGTAGTCGTCCGCGAACCAGGAGGCGACGGCCACGTCGTAGGCGGCGGTGTGCTGGAAGGCCTCGGCGGCCAGCCGCTTGCGGGCGGTCAGGTCGAAGCCGCCGGCGGCGACGGCGGCGAGGACGTCGGCGTACCGCCCGGGGCTGGTGACGACGGCGACGGAGGGGTGGTTCTTGGCGGCGGCGCGGACCATCGAGGGGCCGCCGATGTCGATCTGCTCGACGCACTCGTCGTCGGACGCGCCCGAGGCGACGGTCTCCTTGAACGGGTAGAGGTTCACCACGACCAGGTCGAAGGGCTCCACGCCCAGCTCGGCGAGCTGCTCGCGGTGGGCGTCCAGGCGGAGGTCGGCGAGGATGCCGGCGTGAACGCGCGGGTGCAGCGTCTTGACGCGGCCGTCCAGGCACTCGGGGAAGCCGGTGAGCTCCTCGACCTTGGTGACCGGCACTCCGGCGGCGGCGATGCGCCCGGCGGTGGAGCCGGTGGAGACGAGTTCGACGCCCGCCTCGTGCAGACCACGGGCGAGGTCTTCGAGCCCCGTCTTGTCGTAGACGCTGACCAGGGCGCGGCGGATGGGCTTATTCACCGACATGACCGAGATGAACCTTTCGTCCCTCAATGCGATGGCCGTCACGGGCGATCCGCCCCACGGCCTCGACGAGCAGCGAGCGCTCGACTTCCTTGATGCGTTCGTGGAGGGCGGCTTCGCCCTCCGGGGTGTCCTCCTCGGTCACCTCGACCACGCCCTGCGCGATGATCGGACCGGTGTCGACGCCGTCGTCGACGAAGTGGACGGTGCAGCCCGTGACCTTGACGCCGTACGCGAGCGCGTCACGCACTCCGTGGGCGCCGGGGAAGCTGGGCAGCAGGGCGGGATGGGTGTTGACGGTCCGGCCGCCGAAGGCGGCGAGGAACGCCGGGCCGACGATCTTCATGAAACCGGCGGAGACGACGAGGTCCGGGCGGTGCGCGGCGACCTGCGCGGTGAGCGCCTCGTCCCATGCGGCGCGGCTGTCGTGGTCCTTGACCTTGCACACGAACGTGGGGATGCGGGCCCGCTCCGCGCGCTCCAGGCCACCGGTCCCGAAGCGGTCCGCGCCGACCGCGACGATCTGCGCTCCGTACCCCTCGGGATCGTCGCCGATGGCGTCGAGGAGCGCCTGGAGATTCGTACCGGATCCGGAGACCAGCACGACCAGCCGGGCAGGAGAGGCGGAGGTGGGCGGGGAGGCCACGTCGGGGCCCTTTCTCACGTGATGACCGCGGGGTGACACGGGTGCGGCAGGCTCTTTGTAGGGTCGTACGAAGGTATCGCCTCGCCCGATACGGGGAACCCTACGAACGGGCCGACCGTCAGCAACGATACCGGCACACCCGACGGCCCCCACGGGACGGGGGCGTGACCGGGAGGTAGCGTCAGGGGACAGCGAGCCGCCCACCGGGCGGACGAACCGTCCTACGGGCGGACATGACGAGATGGGGAAGACGTTCACCACATGCCGGACCGACGCCGTCGCACCGCCTTCCGCTTCCCCCGGCCCGAGCGGTCCGCTCCGCTGATGCGGGAACGCCAGTCCTCTTCGCCGGACTCCTCCTCCCCGGACTCCTCTTCTCCGCCCCCGGATTCCTCCTCCTCGGGATCCGCGCCGGGCTCCGCCTCCGCGCCGGGTTCCGCCGGGAAGCCGCGGGAGGACAACCCGTTCGCCGCGCCGCCCGCGGACCGTCCGGACCAGCCGTGGCAGCCGCGCCGGCCCGCCGGCTCCGACGGGTCGGACGAGAACGGCGGCTCCGACGGGAACGGCTCCGGCTCCTCCGGGGACCGCCCGGCCTGGGGCAGCCAGTGGAGCAGCAAGCAGCCCGGCCGGGGCAACGGCGGCTTCGGCGGCCGCTCCGGCGGGAACGGCTCCGGCGGCCCGGGGGGCAAGGGCGGACCCGACGGCGGCCGTCCGGGCGGACTGCGCTGGGACCCCACCGACCCCGCACAGCGGCGCGCCCGCTACGCGGTGCTCGGCGGCATGTGGGCCTTCTTCTTCGCCCTCTTCGACTTCCCGGAGATCGCGCTGCTGCTGGGCGCGCTCTCGACGTACTGGGCGCTCAGCGCGCTCCGCACCCCGCTGAAGAACACCTCCGCCACGGACCGCACGGCGGTGGGCGGCGGCTCGGCGGACGCGCCCGCGACCCCCGCTTCCCCCGCCTCGTCGGCCTCCCCCGCCTCGTCGGCCTCCCCCGCCTCGCCCGCCTCGTCCGCCTCGCCGCAGAACATCAGCAGCAGGCAGCAGACCACGGCGGCGGTCGGCGGCCTGGTGACCGCGCTGCTGGCGCTGCTCATCGTGGCGACGACGTTCACCGTGCAGCTCGTCTACAGCGACTACTACACGTGCGTGAACGACGCCCTGACCAAGTCCGGCTCGGTGGCCTGCAACGACAAGCTGCCGAAGCCTCTGGAGCCGTTCTTCGGCGTCAAGGAGTAGGCCCCGGTCCGTCCGGCTCCGCCGCCGCGCGGTCCGCGGCGGCATCGGCGCGATCAGCGGCATCGGCGCGATCTGCGGGGCCGGTGCGGTCTGCGCTGCCGACGCGGTCTGCGGGGCCGGTGCCGTCTGCGGGGCCGGCACGATCAGCGGGACCGGCGGGGAAGTCGGCCATCAGGCCGCCGGAGCCGCGCTTCAGGGAGGCCCAACGGGCCTCCCTGGTGTCTTTCCCGTGCCACGGGTCGGTCGGCAGGAAGTCGTACGGCTCGAACCCCTCCTCGCCCCGCCCCGCCGCCGGGCCGTGCAACGCGCCGGAGGCCGCTTCGGGGGCCGGGCCGGGGGCCGGAACCGAGGAAGCGCCCGGCGATGCGGACCCACCCGGCCCCGCGTCGCCGGACTCGCCCGCCGCCCTGCCCCGCCCACGCCACGGGGCCCACCACCGGCGCGGACGCCCGGCACCATGGCCCTCGCGCTCTTCGCCCCCGTCCTCCTCGGCCTCGGAATCGGCCTCGGCCGCCGCCGCCGTCGCCGCCGCCTTCGCCTTCGCCGGAGGCTCGTCCGCTTCGCTGACCTCCCTGCGCCAGGCCCAGCCCGGGGTACGCAGGCGCCACAGGCGCAGCAGCAGGGCCGCCGGTACGCCGATGACGGCCGTCCACACCAGCGCCGCCGGGCCGGTCAGCCACCACACCGGGCCGAACACGCTCAGCGCCCCGGTGCCGAGCGGCCCGCCGGCCACGGCCGTGAGCAGCGCCGTCGCGACGCCGCACCCGAGCGCGGCGAGCAGGGTCACCAGCACCGTCTCGCGCGGACTCCAGGCCCGGGCGCGGGGCGCGTCGGCGGGCCCGGCCCGGCGGACGACGAACCAGGCGACCGCCAGCGCGGCCGTCACCGGCACCGCGAGGGCCGCCCAGTTCAGCGGGGAGCCCGGCCCCTGGTCCGGCACCGCCGCCAACAGGGGGAAGTGGGGTACCGCGGGGGTTCCGTCGAGGCCCAGCGGGGTGGCGGTGGCTCCCGTGCCGAGCGAGAAACCGGGCCCGAGCCCGTACGCCGCTCCCCACAGCGCGGCGTTCGGCACGAGCGAGGCGGCCAGCAGGAGCACGGCGATGCGCCCCGACCAGTCGCCCGCGAGCGCCAGGAACGCGTCCTGAGCCGCCGCCGCGTTCCGGCCGAGCGCCACCGCGACCAGCAGCGCACCGCCGCCGAGCAGCACCGTCACACCCACCGCCGCCGAGCGGCACGCCGCCTCGACCCGGCGGCGGAAGAGCGTGCGCGCGACGGCCTCCTGAAGCGCCAGGGGCGACCAGGACGGCGGAGGCCCGAACGGCCGCCCGGCCGCCGTCCATACCCCTGCCGCCGCCGCACCGGCCACCACCAGCGCGACCGGGAACACCAGCGTGTCCGGGTCCGCGCGCAGCGGACCGCCCCGCGCATAGGCCGCCGCCCCCGCCACGACCAGCAGGTATCCCGCGGTCACGGCGCAGAACGCGCCCGCCTGCGAGGGCCGGGCCCGCCCCTCCTCCGGCTCCGCCGCGTCGCGCGCCGCACGGTGCGCCAGCCAGACCGGGCCCACCGCGAGCAGCAGCGGCACCAGGGAGACGGGGGCGGGGACGCCGCTCAGGGTGTCGGGCCGCACGAGTCCGGCACCGTGCGCGAGCAGCCAGACCCCGGCCGCCGCGCGCAGCGCCCCGCCCGGTCCGCTGTCCGGATACGGCGAGCTGATCCACGCCACCATGACGAGCACCGTCAGCGACCCGAGGCCGAGCCCGGCGGCGACGACACCCTTCACCAGGGCGGAGACGAGAGCGAGGGTACGGTTCCGCTCCACCGTCACCTTCGGGCTGCGTTGCGTCATTTGGGTCACGCGGCCCATGCTGCCAACGACACGCGCTTATTTCGCGTAACGCGCGAACAGCCGCTGTGTCGCTCAATATACGTTTATGTACTTTTTCACCCAGTGCGGCGCTGCCGGGGGTCGTCCATGACCCGGAGCACGACCGACGAGGCCGCCGCGCCGCCGCTGCCCTCCCCCAAGGAACGCCGCAGGCTGCGCGAGGCGAAATCGTTGAGCGAGGAGCAGGTGGCAGCGGCGGTCGGCGTGACGCGCGCCACCCTGCGCTCCTGGGAGACGGGGCGCACGAGCCCGCGTGGACGCAAGCGCGCGCTGTACGCCAAGCTCATCGCCCCCGAACCGGCCGTGAAGCCCGTGGTGGTGGTCGCGGAAACGCCGCCGGCGAAAACGGGCCCGGCGGCGAAAGCGGGGGCGGAAACGGGGGCAGCTCCGGCGGAAACGGACCTGCCCGCACCTCCCTCCGCGCCCGCAGCCCCGCCTCCGGGCACCGACGCAGGTGCGGATACCGGCGCGGAGGCGACCGCCGAGCCGAGCGCCGACGCCGCGGAGGCGCCCGGCGCGCGGCGCCAGTCACCCGCCGAGGCATTCGACGAGCTGTACGCCCGCACCGCCCCCGGCCTCGTCCGGCAGGCCTATCTGCTGACCGGTCGCCGCGGCCTGGCCCGCGAGTCCGTCGAGCGCGCCTTCCAACTGGCCTGGCAGCGCTGGCCCGAGGTGGCCGTCGACCGTGACCCGGCGGGCTGGGTGCGTGCGGCGGCGTACGAGTACGCGATGTCCCCCTGGCACCGGCTGCGCCGCAGGCACCGGCACGCCGACGCGCCGCCCACGGAGCCGGGCAAGCGGGCCCTGTTCGACGCGCTGCTCGACCTGCCCCCGGCCTACCGGCGCACACTGCTGCTGTACGACGCGGTCGGCCTGGACCTTCCGGAGACCGCGGCGGAGACGGAGGCCAGCACCCCGGCGGCGGCGGGCCGGCTGATGACCGCCCGCGCCGCCGTCGCCGAGCGGCTCCCCGAGCTGGCGGCCGTCGCATCGCCCGCCGAGCAGTCGGCCCTGCTGCACGACCGGCTCGGCGGCCTCGCCCGCGCGGAGCACGTACCCGTTCCGCAGCCCGCCCGCGCCGTGCGCACCGGCAGCGAGAACAAGGCCAGGCTGTGGACCCGGGCCGCCATCGCGGGCGTCGCGCTGCTCATCGGCGTGACCGGGCTGACCCTCCACACCGCGCCCACCCACTACGAGCAGCCGATCTCCCCCGCCGAACGGGTCGGGGGCGTACCGCCGCGCGGTGGTCCGCAGAAGCTCACCGCGCAGGACCTGAAGCTGCAGAAGTCGCTGCGCGAGCGGCTGGCGCACGGCCCGGAGCGGCTGGTTCCGCAGCTGCGGTGAACCGGGTTCCCGGGCCGCGGCACGTACGTACGCGAACGGCGCGGGCCCGCACCCCTGGTCGAAAGGGGTGCGGGCCCGCGCCGTGAACGCGTATCCCTGAGGCCTGCGTCAGGCGCCGAGGATCTCGCGCGCCAGCTTGGCGGTCTCGGTCGGCGTCTTGCCGACCTTGACACCGGCGGCCTCCAGGGCCTCCTTCTTCGCCTGGGCGGTGCCCGAGGAGCCGGAGACGATGGCGCCGGCGTGGCCCATGGTCTTGCCCTCCGGGGCGGTGAAGCCCGCGACGTAGCCGACGACCGGCTTCGTGACGTTCTTCGCGATGAAGTCGGCGGCACGCTCCTCGGCGTCGCCGCCGATCTCGCCGATCATCACGATGAGGTCGGTGTCGGGGTCCGCCTCGAACGCCTCGAGGGCGTCGATGTGCGTCGTACCGATGACCGGGTCGCCACCGATGCCGACGGCGGAGGAGAAGCCGATGTCACGGAGCTCGTACATCATCTGGTAGGTCAGCGTGCCGGACTTGGACACGAGACCGATGCGGCCGGGCTTGGTGATGTCGCCCGGGATGATGCCGGCGTTGGACTGGCCCGGGGTGATGAGACCGGGGCAGTTCGGGCCGATGATCCGGGTCTTGTTGCCCTTCTCGTTCGCGTACGCCCAGAAGGCGGCGGAGTCGTGAACGGCGATGCCCTCGGTGATGACGACCGCGAGCGGGATCTCGGCGTCGATCGCCTCGACGACGGCGGCCTTGGAGAAGGCCGGCGGCACGAAGAGGACGGACACGTTCGCGCCGGTCTTCTCCATCGCCTCCTTGACGGAGCCGAAGACCGGGACCTCGGTGCCGTCGAAGTCGACGGTCGTACCGGCCTTGCGCGGGTTGACGCCACCGACGATGTTGGTGCCGTCACCCAGCATGAGCTTGGTGTGCTTCATGCCCGTGGCGCCGGTCATCCCCTGGACGATGACCTTGCTGTCCTTGGTGAGGAAGATAGCCATGGTGTTGGAGTCCCTCGTCCCTTACTTCGCAGCCGCGGCGAGCTCGGCGGCCTTGTCGGCCGCGCCGTCCATGGTGTCCACGCGCTGCACGAGCGGGTGGTTGGCGTCGGAGAGGATCTTGCGACCCAGCTCCGCGTTGTTGCCGTCGAGACGCACGACCAGCGGCTTCTCGACCTTCTCGCCCTTGGACTCCAGGAGCGCGAGCGCCTGCACGATGCCGTTGGCGACCTCGTCACAGGCGGTGATGCCACCGAAGACGTTGACGAAGACGGACTTGACGTCCGGGTCGCCGAGGATGATCTCCAGGCCGTTCGCCATGACCTCGGCGGAGGCGCCGCCACCGATGTCGAGGAAGTTGGCGGGCTTCACGTTGCCGTGGTTCTCACCGGCGTACGCGACGACGTCCAGGGTCGACATGACCAGACCGGCGCCGTTGCCGATGATGCCGACCTCGCCGTCGAGCTTGACGTAGTTGAGGTTCTTGGCCTTGGCGGCAGCCTCGAGCGGGTTGGCTGCGTCCTTGTCCTCCAGAGCCTCGTGCTCCGGCTGGCGGAAGTCGGCGTTCTCGTCGAGCGAGACCTTGCCGTCCAGCGCCAGGATCCGGCCGTCCTTGGTCTTCACCAGCGGGTTGACCTCGACGAGGAGCGCGTCCTCGGCGACGAAGGTCTCCCACAGGGTCACCAGGGCCTCGGCGACACCCTCGGCCACGTCGGCCGGGAACTTCGCCTGGGCCACGATCTCGCGGGCCTTGACGATGTCGACGCCGGAGTTGGAGTCGACCGGGACCTTCGCGAGGGCCTCGGGGGTCTTCTCCGCGACCTCCTCGATGTCCATGCCGCCCTGCACCGAGGCCATGGCCAGGAAGGTGCGGTTGGTGCGGTCCAGGAGGTACGAGACGTAGTACTCCGCCTCGATCTCCGGCGACAGCTCGGCGATCATCACCTTGTGGACCGTGTGGCCCTTGATGTCCATACCGAGAATGTCGGTCGCCCGGGCGACCGCCTCGTCGGCGTCGGCGGCCAGCTTGACGCCGCCGGCCTTGCCGCGGCCGCCGACCTTCACCTGCGCCTTGACGACAGACTTGCCGCCCAGCTTCTCGGTCGCCTCGCGGGCTGCCTCAGGCGTGTCGATGACTTCACCGGCCAGCACCGGTACACCGTGCTTGGCGAAGAGGTCCCTCGCCTGGTACTCGAACAGGTCCACGCGCGTCCGTCCCTTTTAGTGGTATCGCGGTTCGTTCTTCTGCGTGGGCGTGCCGCGAAGGGCAACGTGACTGCGCTGTCACAAGGGAGGCGTACACGGTGTCCGAGTACGCGGCATGTCCATCCGGCAGGTTATCCCCGCACTCCGTGTGGCCCTAAATCGCAGATCACACCTGAGCGGTGATAACGGTCACAGAGGGTGGCCCTTTCCGGCTCCCGGACGGGGCTCGCCGGGAGTCGGAAAGGGCTGTGCTGGCACCGGAACACCCGGCCCGGGTCCCCTGGGGCCGGGTAATCCGGTGCGGTGAAGCGCTTACGGCGCGTACGCCGCTCGCCGGGTCACGCCGTGGGCGCCGCGTCCGTCACGAAGGCCGGGGCGACCGAGGTGAGGCCCTGGACGCCGGCGCCCGCGTGCCCGACGGTGGGCCGGGCGTTCTCGCGGACCGTGTCCGTCAGACCGCCCGCGAACGGGCGGGCCTGCGCCCCGACGCCCTCGGCCAGCGGCTGGACCCGGGTGGTGACGCCTTGGGCGAAGGGCAGGGCCGCGTCCCCGGTCAGCCCTTCCGCGAGCGGCTGCACCTCGGACGCGACGCCCCCGGCGAACGGCACGGCCGCACCGGTGACGCCGGACGCCAGCGGCTGGACCTCGGTCGTGACGCCCTGCACGAAGGGCGCGGCGGCGTCGCCCACGACACCCTGGGCGAACGGCGCGACCTCGCCGACGACGCCCTGCGCGAGCGTGCCGACATCGCCGACCGCCTGCCCGACGACCGGGAGCGCGACGTCGACCGCACCCGCGGCGAGCGGCGGCAGCACGGAGTCGGACGTCTGCCCGACCACGGGCCCGGCCTCGGCCAGCGCGCCCTGGACGGCGGCGGGCGCCTGGTTCTGGGCGTAGCCGGGGATCTGCTCGATCGGCCCGAAGAGGTAGTCGATCTCGTCGACCGGCGCCGCCGGAACCTGCGCGTCGGGGATCTGCGCGTCAGGGATCCGCGCGTCGGGCAGGTGACCGGCTCCGGGCGCCTGCTGTACGTCACCGAGCTCCGGGACCTCGGGGGTGTCCGGGATCTCCGGGGTCTGCGGCGCGCGCACCTGCGACGGGAGGCCGTCCCGTACGTCGGCCTTGCTCCCGGCCGCCTCCGTCAGCGTGTCCTCGACGCCGCCGATGCGGTCGATGTCGTCGATGCGGTCGACGGCCTTGGTGCCGGTGACCGCCTTGGTGTCGGTGACCGCCTTGGCGTCCTTGACGACCTTGGCGTCGGTGACGTCCTTGGCGACCTCCGTCGCGTCGGGGGTCTCGGCCGCCAGGTCCGGGGTGGAGAGCGGTACGGACACGGGCAGCTCGGCCGCGCTGGCCGCGGCGGTGCCGAGCGCCCACATGCCGGTGGCGGTGGCGGCTACGGCTATGGATCGGCGCATGTTCTTGTGCATGGGTGTGTCAGATCCTTCGAAGGTGTTCGGCAGTCCGGAGAAGTCCGGACGCGGGCAGACCTGTTCCGCCCCCGCGCGGCAGGTCGAGGCGGGGGAAAGGCCTGCCCTAGCCGGGGAATTCGAGGATCTCGCCGGATCGGTCGGGTATCGGGGCGGCGGTCGCCGGAAGGCCCGCTCCCCCGAGGAGCGCGGCGTACGGACCGCCCCGGGCCGACGTAGCGTGCAGGTCGCCGCCGCGCGGCCCCGGGGCATCGGCCACCGCCGCACGCGCGAGGTCGCCGCAGGGGGCGTACGGTGCGCGGTCCGGCGTGGGCGTGGGCCCGTAGCTCTGTGCGTGCGCGGGGTCCTGCGTGCCGGACGTGTCCGGCACGGCCGGGACGAGGCCAGGCGCGGCCCCGATGGTCCGGTCGTGGCCGCCCGCGCGCCCGGCGGGGGCGTCCGCCTCGGCGTCGCCCGGTGCCGTGGCGCCGTCCCCGGCACCACGGCCGGTGTCCGGCACGGAAGGTGACGGAGCGCCCGGAACGTCAGGACCGACGACGGGCACGGGCAGCAAGGAGAGCAGCGGAGGAAGCTCCGGCAGGGACGGCACCAGGGGCCCCACCTCACCGGCGATCCGGTCGACGGCGCCTCCCGCGCGCCCGGCCACGGCATCGCGCACGCGAGCGGGTGCGGCGGCCACGGCGGGCGTGGGCACGGCGGCCAGAGCGTCGGCGGGCGTGGTGGGGTGGGTGGTGCCAGTTGGGTCAGTGATGCCGGAGGGGTCGGTTATGCCGGTGGGGTCCTCTGGTTTGTTGACCGGTTCTGCGGGAGGGTCCGCGGTGGCCTTCTGTGCGCTCCGCTGCTGCGCGGCCTGCCGCTGCGCGGCCCGATCGACCGGCTCGACAACCGGCTTGACGACCTGTTCGGCCATCGGCTCCACGGCCTGGTCGGCGACCTCTTCGCCGACCTCTTCGCCCATCCGCTGAACGGAAGACTCAACTTCCTTGCGGGCAGGGGCCTTGGGAGCTGCGCTGTCCCGCACGGCGTCCGCCACGGAAGCGGTGAGCGGAGCCGGGTCCGGACGCTCCTGCGCTTCCGCGCGTCCGCCCGCGAGGAGCCCCAGGGCCAGCAGCCCGCCGAGGAACAGCACCACCTGTACCGCGCGGCGCCCGGCCGTCCCCCGCGCCGGGCGCGGGTCGGCTGCTGCGCGGGCAGCGGCGGTAGCGGTCACCTGGGATGGCTCCTGGTACGCAGACGGGCGGAGATGGAGGGGACGGCGGAATGCGTCCCTCCGCGAACGACGGGTCGATGCTTGCACGAGCCCGTGGGGGTCACGCAAGTCCCTGGCTAGGGTTGGGCCTCCTTGTCCGGTATGGGCAGTGGCCTTTTCTCGATCGCCGCCGCCATGACGTCCGGGAAGAGATCCGGCGTACAGGCGAACGCGGGTGCGCCCAGAGCTCCGAGGGCCGCCGCGTGCTCGTGGTCGTAGGCGGGCGCCCCCTCGTCGGAGAGGGCGAGCAGCGTCACGAACTGCACGCCGGAGGCCTTCATCGCGGCGACCCGCTTGAGCATCTCGTCGCGTATGCCGCCCTCGTAGAGGTCGCTGATGAGGACGACGACGGTGTCCGCGGGGCGGGTGATCCTCGACTGGCAGTAGGCGAGCGCCCGGTTGATGTCGGTGCCGCCGCCGAGCTGGGTGCCGAAGAGGACGTCGACCGGGTCGTCGAGCTGGTCGGTGAGGTCGACGACCGCCGTGTCGAAGACGACGAGCCGGGTCGAGAGGGTGCGCATGGAGGCGAGCACCGCCCCGAAGACCGAGGCGTAGACGACGGAGGCGGCCATCGAGCCCGACTGGTCGATGCACAGGACGACGTCCTTCTTGGCGGACCGGGAGGAGCGCCCGTAGCCGATGAGGCGTTCCGGCACGACCGTGCCCGTCGTCGCCCCCGTCGTCGCCGTGCCGTCCGGTGCCGGGAGCGTCAGGTAGTTCTTGAGGTTGGCCCGGATGGTGCGGTTCCAGTCGATGTCCCGGTGGCGCGGCCGGCTGATCCGCGCCGAGCGGTCCAGGGCCCCGTTCAGCGTGGCCCTGGTACGGCTCTCCAACCGCTTCTCCAGGTCGTCGACGACCTTGCGGACGACGGCCCGTGCGGTCTCCTTCGTCGTCTCGGGCATCGCCTTGTTGAGGGAGAGCAGGGTGCCGACGAGGTGGACGTCCGCCTCGACCGCCTCCAGCATCTCGGGCTCCAGGAGCAGGGCGGCCAGACCGAGCCGGTCGATCGCGTCGCGCTGCATCACCTGGACCACGGAGCTGGGGAAGTAGGTCCGGATGTCGCCGAGCCAGCGGGCGACGGAGGGCGCCGACGCGCCGAGTCCCGCCGAACGGCCGCCGGAGCCCCGCTCGCCCGACGTCTTCCCGGCGCCCCCGCCGTACAGCGCGTTCAACACACCGTCCATCGCCGCGTCCTGGCCGGTGAGGGCGCACCCGGTGCTGTCGGCGCTGTCCGCGCCGAGCACCATCCGCCAGCGCCGCAGCCGTTCGGCGTCGGGCGGGGTGTGCGGGGCCGCGGCCGTTGGCTCCACCGTCTCCCCCATCGGATCCGTCCTCGTGGTCGTCCTGGTCGTCCTGGCAGTCGTCATACGGCCGCCTCCGCGGGCTCGGGCAGGTGGCCGAGCAGCAGGCGCAGCACCGGCTCCACCGCGTCGGCCCTGGTCTCGTCGAGGCCGGGGCCGAAGCCTCCGGGCGGGCGGCCGGCGTCGGCCCGGCGGGCCCCCTCGGGGACCGGCCCGCGCCGGACCAGCTCGCCGAGCGTGCGCCGTACGCCCGCTTCGTACGCGGAGAACGTGCGGCGCAGCAGCGGCAGCACATCGGTGAACTGGTCGGCGGGGACACCGGTCAGCCAGGCGTCGACGAGGCCGAGCAGCCGCTCGTCGTGGACCAGCAGCATGCCGCCGCCCGACGCGCCGCCCACGAACCCCTCGATCCAGGCGGCGGCGTCGGCGGGCGGGGTGCCGGGCGAGAGCGCCAGGCCCATCAGCCGGGCCGCCTCGTCCTCCGCCAGCCGCCCCTCGTCCAGGAGCAGGCGCGTGGCCCGGCCCCTGATGATCCCGGCGACCGTGTCCCGGGCCGCCAGCTTGTGCAGGACGGCGTCCCAGCGCGCCCGCAGCCCCGTGCCCGGCTCCGTGCCGGTGGTCAGCAGGCCGATCGCCCCGTGCACGGCCTCCACTTGGCCGCGCAGCGCCTCGGCGCCGTCCGCGTCGAGGCCGGTGCAGGCGGGCGGCAGGCCGACGCAGATCCGCTCGGCGAGTCCGGCGGCGACCTCCGCGAGCGCCGCCGTGTCGGTGGAGCGCACGTCTCCGTACCGCAGGGAGCGGGCCAGGGCGGGCAGGGCGTCCGCGAGGTGGCCGACGTCCGCGTCGAGTGCTGCCCGGTCGGCGAGGGCCTTCATCACGACGGGCAGCGCGTCGGGCAGTCCGGCCAGGAGGCAGCGTTCGGCGAGTGCGGTGACGTCGGCCAGTGCGGTCGCCGCAACGGCCCCCGACTCGGCCTTCGCGGTGGCGGCGGTGAGGACGGTGGTGCCCCACACGCCGGCCTCCGCGACCCGGACGTGCAGTTCCGGTTCCCAGCTCAGCCGCCAGCTCTCACGGAAGGTGCCGGTGCTGCCGCGCCCCGCGACGGGGTCGCCCCAGCCGACGTCGAGGAGGCGCAGCCGGTGCAGGAGGCGGCTGCGGGCCGCGTCGGTCTCCTTGCGCAGGTCGAGGTCCAGCTCGCGTTCCGACGCCTCCGGCTTGAGCCGTAGGGTGCGCTGGCTGCGGGTCAGGTCCCGTTGCAGCGGGACGGCCGGGGCGGCGTCCGGGACCTCGCCCAGGGTCTCGCCGACGATCAGCCGGTCCCGGACGAGGGCGAGCGGGACGCCGGACCCCTCGCACATGACGGCCCGCACCGCGTCGGTCGTCTCGCCCAGGCCGGCCAGGGGTCGGCCCCGGAGGGCGGCGAGGGTGTCGGCGAGCCGGACGGCCTCGATGACATGGGCGGTGGAGACGAACCGGTCCTCCCCGCGCAGCAGTCCGGCGACCTTGGTCATCCACCGCTCGATCGGCCGGTCGGCCGTGTCGAAGAGGTGCTCGTACCAGCCGGGCGAGTCGATCCCGGCCCCGTATCCGCTGTGCCGGGCGAGCCGTCGGTGGGTCCACGGCACCCAGGTCAGGTCCGTCTTGACCTTCGGGAGGCCCTTGAGCAGGGCGCGGTCGGCGGCGAGGGTGGTGCGCGCGGCGAGAGCGGGGACGTGCCAGGCGCCGCAGACGACGGCGACGTCGTCCCCGAACTCCTTGCGCGCGGTACGCAGCTGGATCCGCATGTACGCCTCGCGCACCGCGTCACGCGGCTGCCCGCCGTCGCCGTACACCTCGCGGAGAGCGCTCATGGCCTCCGCCAGCGCGACGAACGGCGCGAGCGCGCCCGCACGGTCCACGCCCTCCGCACCGCCGGGTGAACGGTGCTCGACGACGTCCTCCCACCAGCGTTCCGGATCGTCGTACCCGGCGGTCTCGGCGAGCACCCGGATCGGGTCGACGACCGGCGTGAGCTCGTCACCGGCTTCCTCGGCCCGCCTACCCGGCGCGTCCTCACCCGACGGGCCCGGCGCGGGTGCCTTGAGCGCGAGGGAATGCGCGGCGGGCAGGTCGATGAAGCGGACCGGGACGTCGTGGTCGAGAGCCCAGCGGATGGCCACCCACTCGGGCGAGAACGCCGCCATCGGCCAGAAGGAGGCCCGCCCCGGGTCGTCCACGGCGTGCGCGAGCAGCGCGACGGGCGGACGCATCTGCGGGTCGGCGGCCATGGGCAGCAGCGCGTCGCCCTCGGGCGGGCCCTCGACGAGGACGACAGCCGGGCGGGCCGCCGCGAGCGCGGCGAGGACCGCGCGCGCCGACCCGGGTCCGTGATGCCGCACCCCCAGGAGCCAGGGCCCGGCGGCCGCGCGGTCGCCCGGCCCGGCCGCTCCGGTCGTCGTGGCGGGCACGGCGGTCCCGCCGGCCGCGCGAGGCCCCGGAACAGCAGCCCCGGTCGCCCCGCTCGTCGTGGCCGCTCCGGTCGTCCCAGGCGCTCCGCTCGTCGCGATCGTCCCGGTCGTCGCGATCGCCCCGCTCGTCCCAGCCGGCCCGCTCGTCCCAGCCACCCCGCTCGTCCCAGCCGTCCCGGCCGTCCCAGCCGTCCCGCTCGTCCCAGCCGTCCCGGCGGGGCTCGTCATGCGGATACCTCGCGGCAGGCGCGGTAGAAGTCCTTCCAGCCGTCCCGCTCGCGGACCACGGTCTCCAGATACTCCTGCCAGACCACCCGGTCCGCCGCCGGGTCCCGGACGACCGCGCCGAGGATGCCGGCCGCGACGTCGCCGGGGCGCAGGACGCCGTCGCCGAAGTGGGCGGCGAGGGCGAGGCCGTTCGTCACGACGGAGATCGCCTCCGCCGTGGAGAGCGTGCCGGAGGGGGACTTGAGCTTGGTGCGCCCGTCGGTGGTCACCCCGTCGCGCAGTTCGCGGAAGACCGTCACCACCCGCCGGATCTCGGTCAGGCCCTCCGGTGCGGCCGGCAGGTCGAGCGAGCGGCCGATCTGGTCGACGCGCCGGGACACGATGTCGACCTCGGCGTCCGGGGTCGCGGGAAGGGGCAGCACGACGGTGTTGAACCGGCGGCGCAGCGCGCTGGACAGCTCGTTGACTCCGCGGTCCCGGTCGTTGGCCGTGGCGATGAGATTGAACCCGCGGACGGCCTGGACCTCTTGTCCCAGCTCGGGGACGGGGAGCGTCTTCTCGGACAGGATCGTGATGAGCGAGTCCTGCACATCGGCGGGGATGCGGGTCAGCTCCTCGACCCGGGCGGTCATGCCCTCGGACATGGCCCGCATCAGCGGACTGGGCACCAGGGCGTCGCGGCTGGGGCCGTGGGCGAGCAGCTGGGCGTAGTTCCACCCGTAGCGGACGGCTTCCTCGGGGGTGCCCGCGGTGCCCTGCACGAGCAGCGTCGAGTCACCGCTGACGGCGGCGGCGAGGTGCTCGGACACCCAGGTCTTGGCCGTGCCGGGGACGCCGAGCAGGAGCAGCGCCCGGTCGGTGGCGAGCGTGGTCACGGCCACCTCGACCAGACGGCGCGGGCCCACGTACTTCGGCGTGATCACCGTCCCGTCCGGCAGGGTCCCGCCCTGCAGATAGGTGGCGACGGCCCAGGGCGACAGCCGCCACCGGGCGGGCCTCGGGCGGTCGTCGGCGGCCGCGAGTGCCTTCAGCTCGTCGGCGAACGCGTCCTCGGCGTGCGGGCGCAGCGCCTCGGCGCCTTCGGTCGTCGGCGTGCTCGGGATGGTCGGCGTGCTCGGGATGGTCGGGGTGGTTGCGGGCACGGTCATGGATCCCCCTCCAGATCGGTCGACCCGATGTGGTTCCCACCGTGCACCATGGCACTGACAACGGGCCCTGACCGCAGGTCAGGGCCCGTTGTCGCGTGGACGGGACCGCCCCGGCGGCCCGGGTCAGCCCACGATCGGCGACACGGCGACGCAGCCGCCCGCGGCGAGCATGCCCTCGCCCTTCGCCTCCTTGATGACCTTGCCCTTGTAGGTGATGGTGCAGGTCACGTCGGAGCCGCCCGCCTCCACGGCCAGCGGCATGACGGCGGGCGGCATGATGCCCCGCAGCTCGACGGTCTTCTTCCACGGCAGGGTCGGCGAATCGACGGTCTCCAGCTCCGGCTCCATGGCCTCGCCGCCGCCTCCGTGGTACGTGATCTCGTCGACGTTCTCGCCGGTGACCTCGTACGTGACCTCGTAGGCCTCGTCCACGGTCTCGTCGACCGCCTTGCCGACCGCGTCGTCCACCGACTCGGCCGAGCAGGCGCCGAGTCCGAGCACGAGGACGGAGACCGCGAGGGCGCGGGTGATACGGGTGGTGCGGTTCATCTGGGATCCCCCCTGGATCGGTCCGCCCGGATCTGTTCCGTGTGCGGAGAACGCAGAGAAACGCAAGGGGAAGGCAAAGTCAAATCCCCCTCGAACCGACGACTTCGCAGGTCGGAGGGGACTGTCAGTGGGGCCCCCTACCGTCGGGGACATGCAGCTATCTCACGGGGGAGAGCCCTCGCCCACCGGTGGACCGGTGGCGCGCTGGTCGGTGGAGCAGGTGCTGGCACTGGCTCCTGACGAAGCATCACGCAGGGCGGGCACGCGACTCGGCGCGGCCGGCCCGTGGTCCGGCACGGGCTGCGACGCGGCGGGCGCGGTGTGGGGCCTGTGCAAGGGAAGCGGGAGCACGCCGTACCGGACGGTGGTCGACACCACCGGCCCGGCCTGCTCGTGCAGTTGCCCGAGCCGGAAGTTCCCGTGCAAGCACGCGCTGGGACTGTTGCTGCTCCGGGCGTCCGACGACGCCGCGTTCCGGCCGGGCGAGCCGGCCGACTGGGCCGCGGCGTGGATCGAGGGCCGGCGCGCACGTGCGGCGCGGACGGGGGAGCCCGCGGCGGGCGGCGACAGCATGCGGGGCCCCGTCGACACCGGCGCCGCCAGGAAGCGGGCGGAGCGCCGCGCGGAGCGTGTCACGGGCGGCGCCCAGGAGTTGGAGCAGCGCCTGGCCGACCTGCTGCGCGGCGGGCTCGCCGCGACCGACCGCTCGGGGCACGGTCCGTGGGAGGAGACCGCGGCCCGCATGGTCGACGCCCAAGCGCCCGGTCTCGCCGCCCGGGTGCGGGAGCTGGGCGCGATCACCGGGTCCGGTCCGGGCTGGCCGGTCAGGTTGCTGGAGGAGTGCGGTCTGCTCCATCTGCTGGACACGGCCTGGCTCGGCCGCGATCGGCTGCCGGACCCGCTGGCCTCGACCGTGCGGACGAGAGTGGGGCTGCCCGTGTCCGCCGAAGGCCCCCCGGTCCGTGACCACTGGCTGGTCCTCGCGCAGTACGACACCCCCGACGGCAGGATCGTCACCCGGCGGATCTGGCTGTACGGGCGGGAGACGGGCCGGACCGCTCTGCTGCTCTCGTTCGGCGCGGCGGGCCGGTCCCCGGCGCAGGCGCTGCCGGTGGGCGCGATGATCGACGCCGAGCTGACGCCGTATCCGGGCGGCGGGCGGCTCCGGGCGGAGCTGGGCGAGCAGTTCGGGGCCACCGCCCCGGCCGGTCCCCCGCCGGGGATCGCCGCAGCGGCCGCCCCGGCCGTCTACGGGAACGCCCTGCGGGACGATCCCTGGCTGGACGCCTGGCCGGTCACCCTGCGCGACGTCATACCCGTGCCGTCCAAGGACGGCTGGCAGGTGGCCGACGCCCACGCGGACTCCGCGCTGCCCATCGCCCCGGCCGCGCTGTCCCGGCCGGGGCTGTGGAAGCTCGTCGCCCTGTCCGGCGGCGGCCCGGTCACCGTGTTCGGCGAGATCGGCCACCGCGGCTTCGACCCGTACGCGGCCTGGGACCCGGGCGAGGGGGAGGAAGGCGGCCGCACCACGGGCCGGCCGGTCGTGCAACTGCTCTGACCCGGGCGGGCCGGCCCGACCGTCCTCGCCGCCCTGTCCGCTGCTCCTGTCCGACATCCGCGCATCCCTGCCACGGGAGGGGAAAGAGATGCCCCACACGAACGGCCCCACCGCGACCACCACCACCGCACCCCCCGCTTCCGCTTCCGCCCCCGCTTCCGCCTCCGTCGCCTCCCTCCCCTGGGAGGAGCTGGTCACCTCGGCTCTCCTCGGCACCGACCGGCGCCCGCCGACGCCACGCGGCGGCCCCGCACCGGCCGATGCTCCCGCGGCCCTCCTGGACGCCGCCGCGCTGCACACCGTGCGGCAGCGGGCCGGGCTGCGGCCCGCCGTGCCGGAGGCCCGGCCCGAGCCCGCCGCCCCGGACCCGCGCCCGGCGCTCCCCGAAGCCGCCCGGCACCGGCTCGCCCACCTGCTGGCCGACCGTTCCGCGCCCTCGGGCGGCGGGCGGCGCGGGACCGCGCCCGATCTCACCGAGCTCATCCCGCAGTGGCTCGCCACCGCCAACCGGAGGGGTTTCCGCGCCCCGGCGGCCCTGCTGCCCCCGCTGCTGGACGCCGCCCGCGCCCGTACGGACCTGCGCCCGCAGGCGCTCGCGTTCGCCGGACCGCGCGGTCTGTGGCTGGCCGGGCTGAATCCCGACTGGAAGTTCGCCCTGCGGGGCTCGGCGAGCGGCACGCTCCGGCCCGACATCACGGACCCGGACGCGGTGGCCCGGCTGTGGGAGGAGGGGCTGTTCGCGGAACGGGTCGCGCTGCTCGACGCCGTACGGGCGCAGGACCCGCCCGCCGGGCTCGTCCTGCTGTCCACCACCTGGTCGGCCGAACGGGCCGAGGACCGGCTGATGTTCCTGGATTCCCTGCGGTCCGGGCTCGGGAACGCCGACGAGCCGTTCCTGGAGCAGGCCCTCTCCGACCGCAGCCGCAATGTCCGCGCCACCGCCGCCGAACTGCTCTCCGCCCTGCCCGAGTCGGCGCTCGCCGGACGGATGGCGGCCCGCGCCACGTCCTGCGTGAGCCCGGACCGCACGGGGGACGCCGTCTCCGTCGCCGTGGAGGCGCCGCACGAGTGCGACGCGGGGATGCAGCGCGACGGCGTCGCAGCGGTACCGCCGACCGGCCGGGGCGAACGGTCGTGGTGGCTGGGGCAGTTGGTGGAGGCCACCCCGCTCGGCGTCTGGGAGGAGCGGTTCGGCGGACGCCCGGCCGAGGAGGTCGTGGTCCTGCCCGTCGCCGACGGCTGGGCCGGGGAACTGCACACCGCCTGGTGCCGGGCGGCGGTCCGGCAGCGGAATCCGCGGTGGGCCCGGGCCCTGCTCGGGCATCCCTCGGCGCCTCCGGCGAGCGGCCCCGGGACGGCCTCGATCGCCGAGCGCTCGAAGCTCCTCGCGATCCTGGACGAAGGCGAACGCGCTTCCTGGGTGGCCGGGTTCATCGCTGCGCACGGCCTGTCGGAGGCGTTCCAACTGCTCGGCGTGTGCACGGTCCCCTGGGCCGGGCCGCTCGGGCGTGCGGTGGTCGACGCTCTCGACATCGCGCGGGACGGCGGGAGCTATCCGTGGAGCTTCAGCGGCGTGATGGGCCTCGCGGAGCGCTGCCTCGATCCGGCCGAGGCCGACCGGCTGGAGGTCCTGACCGCAGCGCAGGACGAGCTGGAGGGGGCGTCTCCGGGGGCGGGCGGCTACTGGTCGGAGGCCTTCCAGCGCCTGGTCTCCACCCTGCGGCTGCGCGCCGCGATGGAGGCGGAGCTGATGGCCTGAGCCCGCCGGGCGCGAGCCGGGGCGAGGCCGCCCGGCCCGCGGCGACCGCGCACGAGGGCGGCAGCCTGCCCACCGCCCGCACCGGCCCCCGCGCACGGGGGCCCGCCCCGGATACGGCGTTCAGGCCTGGGCGGCCTGGCGGACGTTGGCGTTGACCCAGGTGACGATCTCGGTCGTCGTCGCCCCGGGAGTGAAGAGCTCCGCGACGCCCAGTTCCTTCAGCGGTGCGATGTCGTCCTCCGGGATGATCCCCCCGCCGAACACCTTGATGTCCTCCGCCTCCCGGGCCTTCAGCAGCTCGATCACCTTGGCGAACAGCGTGTTGTGCGCCCCGGAGAGGATCGAGAGGCCAATCGCGTCGGCGTCCTCCTGGATCGCCGTGTCGACGATCTGCTCGGGTGTCTGGTGGAGCCCCGTGTAGATCACCTCCATACCGGCGTCCCGCAACGCCCGCGCGATGACCTTGGCGCCGCGGTCGTGGCCGTCGAGTCCCGGCTTGGCCACCACCACACGGATCGGACCGGTCACACCCATCACTGCCTCCACCTGGTCTCCCGCGCCTGAAGGGCCGGGGATGTGAACGAACGTTATCCACAGCATCCCGCAAGCCGCAGTTTCGCGGCAGGCGGGGAGGGGGAAATCACACATGGGACATGTTCGCCAAGCGTCGTCCCCCGTATCTCGCGGTGTTCCGGCCGCGCGGGGCCCGGCGCGAGGGGAGCCGCTACGAGGTCGCCGTACCACCGCGCCGCCAGCCGCACGGCACGGTGGTACGGCTCCACGACCCCGGCCACGGCCGCCCGGCCGGCCGGCAGCGCTCCCCGTCCCGCCACCCCACCAGGGCATACGGGGACGGGAGCCGCCTCCCCCGTACGCCATGCAGGAGGCCGGCCGTGAAGCTCCTCCCTCTCCTCTCCCCCCTGACACACCTCGCCCGCCTCCCCCGCCTGCCGGGCCCCCGGCTGTCGTCCGCGCTGCTCGCCGCCACCGCGCTGGAGCTGTTCGTCCTCGCCGGGCACGCGATCGCCTACCCCTTCGGTCTCACCCCCGAGCGGCGCGGGGCCGCCGCGCCCTCCACGACCACCGATCTGCCGGTCGAGGCCGCCGCCGGGCCGCCGGTGATCCTGCTGCACGGCTTCATCGACAACCGTTCCGTGTTCGTCGTCCTGCGCCGCGCGCTGACCCGGCAGGGCCGCCGCCACCTGGAATCCCTGAACTACTCGCCGCTGACCCGCGACATCCGCACCGCGGCCGAACTGCTCGGACGGCATGTGGAGGAGATCTGCGCGCGCACCGGGCACAGCAGGGTGGACATCGTCGGGCACAGCCTCGGCGGCCTGATCGCCCGGTATTACGTACAGCGGCTCGGCGGTGACCGACGGGTGCGCACCCTGGTGACGCTCGGAACCCCGCACGGGGGCACCGCCGTCGCCCCCGGGGCGGGCGTTCACCCCATCGTGCGGCAGATGCGCGGCGGTTCCTCGGTGATCGAGGAGCTGCGGGCCCCCGCCCCCGGCTGCCGGACCCGGTTCGTGAGCTTCTGGAGCGAGTTGGACCAGGTGATGGTCCCCGTCGAGACGGCCTGCGTCGCCCATCCCGATCTCGACGCGGTGAACGTACGCGTCACCGGCATCGGACACCTCGCGCTGCCCGTGCACCCGACGGTGGCCGCCGCGATCCGTGAGGCTCTTGAGGCGCCGGAGGCCGGGGAGGACAGTGCAGCCTCCGCCGGGGCGGTTCCCGCGGCCTGAAAATAGAACACAACTCGAACGTAGGGCCAAGGCTGCGTCTGTCGTCCACCGAAAGGCGGCCGATTGCCCGTTTCCTGCGAACGCAAAACCTGTCGAAGATTGTCGTCCTCACATACCGCCGGGTACAGTCGCGGCCACTGCTTCCCCCTGGGACACCCCTGACCGGGACCCAGAACAGTCCTGCTGCCGAGGCGAGAGAGACGTTGGTGAACGACCAGCACCCCCACGCCGGGCACGTCGGGTACGACGACCGATCGACCGGCAGCTTCGACACCGACCCGCTCTTCGGCTCACTTCCGGGCGGCCACGGCACCGGCTACGACGCGGGTCACCCCGCCGCCGGATACGGCGACAGCACCTACGGCGCCGGCTTCGACACCGCGTACGCGACCGGGCAGCCGGACCACAGCGGTTCGTACGACTCCGCCACGTGGAACGCCGCCGCACAGCAGACGCTCACCTACGACGGCTACGCCGCCCAGGAGCAGGCCCCGCAGCAGTGGGACACCTCCGGGGCCTGGCAGCAGGTCGCCGACCAGGACCTGACCGGCCAGTGGGCGACCGCCGACACCGGCGCGTTCCCCACCACCGGCTTCCCCGCCGCCCCGTACAGCACCGACGCCGCGTACGCCACAGAGACGTTCGCCACGGAGACCTTCGCGGCGGAGGCGTACGGCACGGAGGCGTACGGCACCGGGGCGTACGAGACGAGCGCCTACGACACCGGTTCGTACCCGGCGGGCACCGCGTACGGCACCGGCGGCGCCTACGGGGCGGACGCCTACGAGACCGGGGCGTATCCGGTCGGCGCGTACGGCACGGCGCCCGTCGCCGCCGACACAGGAACGTACGCCACCACCGGCGCCTACGGCACGGCCGCGTACGACACGGGCGCCTACGACGCGACCGCCTGGAACACCGGCGCCACGCCCGGGGACGCCGCGTACGAACTCGAACAGACGTCGTACCCGCTGTACGAACAGCAGTCGGCCGACGCGACGGCACCCGAGGCGTCCGCCGAGCCGGACCACGAGGCGAGGGAGCCGGTCGCCGACCCGTCCTCCACCGCCGAGTTCGCCGCTCTCGCCCACGACTTCGCGCCGGACGCCGTCCCGGACGTGACCCCGGAGCCGGACGCCGGGGGCGACTCCCCCGCCCCGCACTCCGGGAACCGCTCCGCGGTCCGTGCCCCCGCCCCGCGCAACCGGGCCCGCCGTCGTACCCCCGCCAAGCGCTCCGCCCTGCTGACCGTCGCGGTGCCCTCCGCCTGTGTGATGAGCGTCGCGGGGATCGCCGCCGCCTCGGTCGGCGGGATGCCCGGCGGCGAGGAGAAGCCGGAGGAGACGACCACCTCGCTGGCGGTCGCCGACCCGAGCACGGTCAAGCCGGTCGCCGCGAACAACCGGCTGGACAGCCAGTTGGAGCAGCTCTCCGAGGGCAGCGACGACTTCCGTGAGCGCGCGAGCCGCACCCAGGAGCGCATCGACCTGCGGGAGCGGCAGGCGGCGGAGAAGAAGAAGCGCGAGGAGGAGGCCGCACGCCGTGAGGCGCTGCGACCCAAGTTCGTCCTGCCGGTCAAGCAGCACGGGCTCAGCGCCTACTACGGTCAGGCGGGCGTCAACTGGATGTCCGTGCACTCCGGCATCGACTTCCCCGTCTCGTACGGCACCCCGGTGATGGCCGCGACCGACGGCACCGTGCGCACCCAGCTGAACAGCGCCTACGGGGTCATGGCGATCGTGACCGCCGCCGACGGCACCGAGACCTGGTACTGCCACCTCAGCAGCACCAAGATCCGCTCGGGCCCGGTGAAGGCCGGTGACGTCATCGCGTACTCCGGGAATTCGGGCAACTCCACCGGTCCGCACCTGCACTTCGAGGTCCGGCCCGGCGGCGGCGCGGCGATCGACCCGCTGGTGTGGCTGCGCAGCAAGGGCGTCAACCCGACCTGACGGAACGGCAGGAGAGCGAGGGGGGAGGGCCGAAGCCCTCCCCCCTCGCTCGTCCTACAGCTTCTCGACCGGCGCGTACCGCAGGAGCAGCTTCTTGGGGCGCTCGTCGCCGAAGTCGACCGTCGCCTTGGCCTGGTCGCCGTGGCCCTCGACGGCCGTCACCGTGCCCAGACCGAACTGGTCGTGCGTGACCCGGTCCCCGACCGCCAGGGCGACCGTCGGCTTCTCCGCGCCGCGCCGGGTCGCGAAGCCCGAGGGGCCGGAGCGGGAGCGGGAGGAGGAGAGCGAGGACGTGATGCCGGAGGTGGGCCCGGCGGGGGCGGCCATCGGGCCCTTGCGCTTCCAGTCCAGGTGCGCTTCCGGGATCTCCTCCAGGAAGCGCGAGGGCGGGTTGTACGAGGGCTGGCCCCAGGCGCTGCGCATCGCGGCCCGGGTCAGATAGAGCCGTTCGCGGGCGCGGGTGATGCCGACGTACGCGAGGCGGCGCTCCTCCTCCAGCTCCTTGGTCTGGCCGAGGGCCCGCATGTGCGGGAAGACGCCGTCCTCCATGCCGGTGAGGAAGACGACCGGGAACTCCAGGCCCTTCGCCGTGTGCAGGGTCATCAGCGTGATGACGCCGGAGCCGTCCTCGTCCTCGTCGGGGATCTGGTCGGAGTCCGCGACGAGCGCGACCTTCTCCAGGAACTCCGCGAGCGTGCCCGCGCCTTCCTCGTCGCCGCGCTCCTGCTCGAATTCGAGGGCGACGGCGGCGAGTTCCTGGAGGTTCTCGATGCGGGTCTCGTCCTGCGGGTCGGTGGAGGCCTGGAGTTCGGCGAGATAGCCGGTGCGCTCCAGGACCGCTTCCAGCACGACGGCGGGCCCGGCGCCGGACTCGACGATCGTGCGCAGCTCCTCCATCAGCGTGTTGAAGCGCTTGACGGCGTTGGACGAGCGGGCGGCCATGCCGTACGCCTCGTCGACGCGGCGCAGGGCCTGCGGGAAGGAGATCTTCTCGCGCAGCGACAGGGCGTCGATCATGGCTTCGGCGCGGTCGCCGATGCCGCGCTTGGGGACGTTGAGGATGCGGCGCAGCGGGACGGTGTCCTCGGGGTTGGCGAGGACCCGGAGGTAGGCCAGGACGTCCCGGACCTCCTTGCGCTCGTAGAAGCGCACGCCGCCGACGACCTTGTAGGGCAGGCCGACGCGGATGAAGATCTCTTCGAAGACACGGGACTGGGCGTTGGTGCGGTAGAAGACGGCGACGTCGCCCGCCTTGGCGTCGCCCGCGTCGGTCAGCCGGTCGATCTCGTCGGCGACGAACTGCGCCTCGTCGTGCTCGGTGTCGGCGACATAGCCGGTGATGCGGGCGCCGGAGCCGGCGTTGGTCCAGAGGTTCTTGGGGCGGCGGCTCTCGTTGCGCTCGATGACGGCGTTGGCGGCGGAGAGGATCGTCTGGGTGGAGCGGTAGTTCTGCTCCAGCAGGATCGTCGTCGCGCTCGGGTAGTCCTCCTCGAACTGGAGGATGTTGCGGATGGTCGCGCCCCGGAAGGCGTAGATCGACTGGTCCGCGTCACCCACCACGCACAGCTCGGCGGGGGCGTCGGCCTCGCCGGCCGGGCCGACCAGCTCACGGACCAGGGTGTACTGGGCATGGTTGGTGTCCTGGTACTCGTCGACGAGGACGTGGCGGAAGCGGCGGCGGTAGTGCTCGGCGACGTCCGGGAAGGCCTGGAGGAGGTGGACCGTCGTCATGATGATGTCGTCGAAGTCCAGGGCGTTGGCCTCGCGCAGCCGGGCCTGGTAGAGCGCGTAGGCCTGGGCGAGGGTCTTCTCGAAGCCGTCGGCGGCCTGTCCGGCGAAGGTCTCCTCGTCGATGAGCTCGTTCTTGAGGTTGGAGACCTTGGCGGTGAAGGACTTCGGCGGGTAGCGCTTGGGGTCCAGGTCGAGATCGCGGCAGACCAGGGCCATCAGGCGCTTGGAGTCGGCGGCGTCGT
The DNA here is from genome assembly GCF_042718715.1 of Streptomyces sp. NPDC058576. Taxonomy (NCBI): domain Bacteria; kingdom Bacillati; phylum Actinomycetota; class Actinomycetes; order Kitasatosporales; family Streptomycetaceae; genus Streptomyces; species Streptomyces sp. NPDC058576. Next base: position 109,686 of record NZ_JBHXPF010000004.1, read on the forward strand.
AGATCGAGAACGACGAGGTGAAGCCGAGCTTCTTCGACTCGCGGCGCAGGATGCGGACGCACGCGCTGTGGAAGGTCATGACCCACATGGCGTTGGCGCGCGGGCCCACCAGCTGCTCGACGCGCTCCTTCATCTCGCCGGCGGCCTTGTTGGTGAAGGTGATCGCGAGGATCTGCCCGGGGTGCGTCCCGCGCTCGGCCAGCAGGTGGGCGATGCGATGGGTGAGCACCCGGGTCTTGCCCGAGCCGGCCCCGGCGACGATGAGCAGCGGGGATCCGGCGTGCACGACGGCGGCGCGCTGCTCGGTGTTCAGCCCGTCGAGCAGCGCGGCGGAGTCGATCACCGGGCGCGGGTGACCGTCGCGGTAGTAACCGTCCCGGGGTGGCGGGGGCGCGTCGTAGACGCCCTCGAAGAGTCCCTCCGGCACCGCTTCGGGCGCGTGGTCCTCGGGGGGCGGCGGGGGGCCGTCCTCCGCGGGCTGGAGGCCGGTCAGGAAATTGTCGTCAAAGAGGCTGCTCATCGCCTCCCGAGTCTAGGCGGCCGGACTGACAACCTTCCGCCGAAGCCCAGAAGCGGTCGGAAGCGGGCTCCGGCACCGCCCGCCGACACGCCCGTACCGGGTACGCACGGAGAACGGACGTCCACGTTCCGTGAAGGAGCACCCGGTCGGAGGGGGTGAGGGCGGCCCGATCCGGAAAGGTCACGAAAATGTATCGGGCATATCGCTCATCGTCCTTCCCAGCGGCGGGGCGCTTTGGCTAGCGTGCTCGGTCAGGTGATCCGTACCTCCCTGAGGCGAACCGCGCCTAACGGACACCTCTGCCGAATCCGTCCTGCCCTCCAGGCAGTTCGGAACCGGGGACCCACACGCAGAACCGGGGTGAATCGGTCCGTGAGCCCGTATCCGGACCGTAGGACAGCCTTCCGTTCCGTCCGAACCCGACAGCTAACCCGGTAGGCGGTCCACGGAAGGAGATGCCGGTCTTGGCATCGCATCGCAAGCCGCGCACGAAGGTGCGCACCACCACCCCTGCCGTCGGGCTGACGACGGCCGCGCTGGCCTCCGTGACGCTTCTCTCCACGCAGAGCGCCACGGCCGCGCCCGCGGAGCCGAAGCCCGCCATCGAGGAAGTCCAGAAGAAGGTCGACGCCCTGTACCGGCAGGCGGGCACCGCGACCCAGGAGTACAACCGGGCCAAGTCCGCCTCCGCGTCCCAGCAGAAGAAGGTCGACACGCTGCTCTCGGACGTGGCGAAGCGGACCGAGAAGATCAACGAGGCGCGCCGGGCGCTGGGCTCCTACGCGGCGGCCCAGTACCGCAACGGCGGCATCGCGCCCACGGCGACGTTCTTCCTGGCGGACGACCCGCAGGGGTACTTCGACCAGAGCCGGCTGATGGACCGGGCGACGGAGCGGCAGCAGCGGGCCGTCGCCGAGTTCCGCACGCAGCAGGCCTCGGCGGCGAAGAAGCGCGCGGAGGCGGTGAAGAGCCTGGAGACCCTCACCGAGACGCAGGCCACGCTCGCCTCCAGCAAGAAGGACGTGCAGGCCAAGCTCACCGAGGCCCGCGGCCTGCTCTCCCGGCTGACCGCCGAGGAGAAGGCGCGGCTGGCGGAGCTGGAGCGCAAGAAGGAGGCCGAGGCCAAGGAGAAGGCGGCGAAGCTGGCCGCCCGCCAGGCCGCCGAGGCGAAGGAGAGGGCCGAGGCGGAGGAGAAGGCCCGCGAGGAGGCCGCGAAGGAGTCCGGCGGCGGTTCGGGCACGGGCCCCGGTTCCGGTACGGGCACGGGTTCCGGCTCCGGCTCCGGTACGGGCAGCGGTTACGCCGCCAAGGCGGAGAAGGTGCTGGCCTTCGCCCGCGCCCAGATCGGGAAGCCGTACGTGTGGGGGGCGTCGGGCCCCTCCAGTTTCGACTGCTCGGGGCTGACGCAGGCGGCCTGGCGGGAGGCGGGTGTGACGCTGCCCCGGACGACCTGGGACCAGGTCGAGGTCGGGACCCGGGTCGCCACGTCCGATCTGCTTCCCGGGGATCTGGTCTTCTTCTACGACGACATCAGCCACGTCGGCATCTACAAGGGCGACGGGATGATGATCCACGCCCCGAAGCCGGGTGCGAACGTGCGCGAGGAGTCGATCTACTACATGCCGATCTACGGGAGCGTGCGCCCGGCGTAGTCACGCGTGCGGGGCCGGGGGCGGGCCGTGAGCGGCCGCCCCCGGAGACCCTGGGCCGGTCTCAGGTCCAGACCGTGGCGATGAAGATGTTGACGACCGTCAGCCCGCCGACGGCGATGAACGCGCCCTTGTCGACCTTCTCCTCGTCCCGCTTGACGTAGACGAGGGCGAGGATCACGACCAGCAGCGCCAGCTTGATGCCGATCTTGACGTTGTTCACGGCCTGGTCGTCGGCCTGGTTGAGGCCGACGAGGGCGACGCCGGTGACGAGCATGGTCAGAGCTCCGTGGAGCATGGCCGGGCCGAAGCGGGCGGTGCCCTCTCCCATGGCCTTCATCTGCGTCAGGAAGCCGCCCAGCAGGGAGGCGATGCCGATGATGTGCAGGGCGACGAAGACATTGATGAGTACGTCCATGGCTCGGGAGCCTAGCCATGGCCAAAGGTGGACCTGTCAGTGAGGCAAGCCTTCCTTGAGCGCTTCGGTCATCGGTGACCGGCGAAACGTCACATCAGGGCAATAGCTGTCATGGCGACTCTTTTCTCCGCGCCGGGATTAGCGTCCATCCCGGACCCGCCGCCATCCCCGGTGGGCAGCCGACAGGAAGGATGCCGCCCCCGTGGCAGCGCACCGCAGGTCAGCTCACCGAAAACCCAAGCAGCGCCCGCTCACCGGCCCTGCTGCCCGCACCGCCGCCACCCTGGCGCTCGCCGGGGCCGCCACCGCCGGCTCGGTCACCGGGGCGGGCGCGGCCCCCGCCGAACCGGCCCCCACCGCCGCCCAGGTCAAGGCGAAGGTCGACCGGCTCTACCACGACGCCGAGGTCGCCACCGAGAAGTACAACGGGGCGAAGGAGAAGGCGGCCACCGCCACCCGCACCGTCGAGGCCCTGACCGACGAGGCCGCCCGACGCACCGACCGTCTCAACACCGCCCGGCACGCGCTCGGTTCGCTGGCCACCGCGCAGTACCGCTCCGGCACCCTCGACCCGGCCCTGCAACTGGCGCTCTCCTCCGACCCCGACGCCTATCTGGAACGCGCCTCCTACCTCGACCGGGCGGGCGACCGGCAGAGCGGCCTGCTGCGGAACATCAAGCGGCAGGTCTCCCAGATCACCCGCGTCAAGGCCCGCGCCGACCAGGAGAACGAACGCCTCGCCGCCCGCCGCGCCGAACTGCACGAGCACCGCACGGCGATCCGCACGAAACTGGCCGACGCCCGGAAGCTGCTGGACACGCTGACCGTCGCCGAGCGCGCCGACTTCGATCGCGTCGCCGACGCCCGGCACGGCGGCGGCCCGGCCCACGCCGACCGCTCCACGGTCCGCGGCGGCCCGGCCGCGGCCCCCGGCTCCCGAGCCGGACAGGCCATCGCCTTCGCCCACGGCGCGATCGGCAAGCCGTACGTCTGGGGCGCGACCGGCCCGAACGCCTTCGACTGCTCGGGCCTGACCCAGGCGGCCTGGAGGGCGGCCGGCGTCAGCCTGCCCCGCACCACCTACACCCAGATCAACGCCGGACAGCGGATCCCGCGCTCCCGACTGGCCCCGGGAGACCTGGTGTTCTTCTACTCCGGGATCAGCCATGTCGGCCTCTACATCGGCGACGGCCGGATGATCCACGCCCCGCGCCCGGGAGCACCGGTCCGCATCGCGCCCGTCGACCAGATGCCGTTCGCGGGCGCGACCCGGGTGGCGTAGCAGCGGGCTCGGGGCTCAGACGAGCCGTCGCGCCGTCGCCCAGCGGGTCAGTTCGTGCCGGTTGGAGAGCTGGAGCTTCCTCAGCACCGCCGAGACGTGCGACTCGACCGTCTTCACCGAGATGAACAGCTGCTTGGCGATCTCCTTGTACGCGTAGCCGCGTGCGATCAGCCGCAGCACCTCGCGCTCGCGCTGGGTGAGGCGGTCCAGGTCCTCGTCGACCGGCGGCGCGTCCGTGGAGGCGAAGGCGTCCAGCACGAAGCCGGCCAGGCGGGGCGAGAAGACCGCGTCGCCCTCCTGGACCCGGAAGACGGAGTCGACCAGGTCGGTGCCGGTGATCGTCTTGGTGACGTAGCCGCGCGCGCCGCCCCGGATCACGCCGATGACGTCCTCCGCGGCGTCCGAGACGGACAGCGCGAGGAAGCGGACCGGGTTCTCGGCCGTGCCCATCATGGGGGCGCAGCGGCGCAGCACCTCGACGCCGCCGCCGCCCGGGAGGTGGACGTCGAGGAGGACGACCTCGGGGCGGGTCGCCGTGATGACGGTGACGGCCTGGTCGACGTCGGCGGCCTCGCCGACCACCTCGACGCCGGTCTCCTCGGTGCGGCCGATCTCGGCCTGCACCCCGGTGCGGAACATCCGGTGGTCGTCGACGAGCACGACCCGTACCCGTCGCTCCGGGCCCCCGGTGGCTTCGGTGTTCTCGGTCATTCGCTCGCCCTCTCCATCTCCAGCTCGACCTCGGTGCCCCCGCCGGGCACCGAACGCAGCCGGGCACTGCCGCCGTTGCGCTGCATCCGGCCGATGATTGATTCTCGTACGCCCATGCGGTCTCCGGGAACCTCGTCCAGGTCGAACCCCGGGCCCCGGTCGCGTACGGACACGAAGACCGTACGGCCCTCGACCTCCGCGAAGACCTGCACCGCCCCGCCCTCGCCACCGTACTTGGCGGCGTTGACCATCGCCTCGCGCGCGGCCTGCATCTGCGCGGTCAGCTTGTCGTCGAGGGGGCAGTCGGCGACCACGACGACCTCCAGGGGGACGCCGTGCTTGTCCTCGACCTCGGCGGCGGCCCGCTTGACCGCCTCCGCCAGGGTCTCCGGTTCGTCGTCCTCGTCCTTGCCGGTGCCCTCGGGGTTGTAGAGCCAGTTCCGCAGCTCGCGTTCCTGGGCGCGGGCGAGGCGTCTGACCTCGCCGCCGTCGTCGGCGTTGCGCTGGATCAGGGTGAGGGTGTGCAGCACGGAGTCGTGGACGTGGGCGGCGACTTCGGCCCGCTCCTGGGCACGGATGCGCATCAGGCGCTCCTCGGAGAGGTCCTGGGTCATCCGCACGAGGTAGGGACCGGCGAGCAGGAAGATGCCGGTCAGCACGGCGATGGCGGCGGTCAGCACATTGCCGAGCTGGGCGGCCGAGCCGCGTACGACGAGGAAGAGGCCGAGGCCGAGGCCGACCAGGGCGACCCCGGCGAGGCCCCGGGCCAGGTGGAGCAGCCTGCGGTTGCGGCCGACCTCCATCCAGCGGGCTCGGCGGGCGTTGTCCGCCTGCCGCCAGACCAGGACGGAGCCGGCGCCGATGAGGAGGGTGGGCCAGATGTAGCGGCCGGTCTCGCCGCCCATGTCGACGTTGACGAAGTACGCGACGGCCCCGACCGTCAGGGCGACCAGGGCGAAGACCTGCCCCTTGTCCGGCTTGCGGAGCTTGCGGCGGCCGTCCGCGACGGTCTCGAACACCGAGCGGGAGGGCTCGACGCCGCCGACGCCCAGCGGGACGACGATCCAGAACACCGCGTAGAGCAGGGCGCCGAGGCCGTCGGTGACGAACAGTCCGAGGAAGACGAGCCGCACCCAGGCGACCGGCAGTCCCAGGTGCCCGGCCAGCCCGCGCGCGACGCCGCCGAGCAGCCGGCCGTCGGCGCTGCGGTAGAGCTTGCGCTGCGGCGGCTCCTCCGGATCGGCGGAGAGGGAGCTGGCGGCTCGGACGGTGGCGGCGGGCATACCCCGATCGTCACACGCGTGGGTGCGGAGCGGCATCAGGGTCGGCCCCCGAACTGACCCTGGTGCTGTCCCCCGCGTGTGGCCTGGTGGCTGCCCCCGCCCCGCTCGCCCGGCGCGTGCGCCCCGGCGCTCGGGAGCGGCGCGCTCGGACGGCGACCCCGGCGTTCGAGGACGGCGTACGCGGGCGGCAGCCCCCGGCCCCTCCGGGCCGTACGCGGGCAATATCAGGGACCGTCCAGGGTCGGGGCGGGTCCCGGCGGGCGGTTCGGGCCGTCACCATGGAGACATGACCGCTCCCTCGGACGCCGCTCCCGGCGTCGCGCCCCCCGATGCGCCGAAGCCTCAGCTGCGGCGCACCCCGCGACAGAAGGTCGTCGCCGGGGTGTGCGGCGGGCTGGGCCGGTACTGCGACGTGGACCCGGTGATCTTCCGGATCGTGCTCGGTGTGCTCTCGGTGACCGGGGGCATCGGTCTGATCTTCTACGGCTTCGCCTGGCTGCTGCTGCCCGCCGACGGCGAGGACGAGAACGAGGCGCGCAAGCTGCTGTCGGGGCGGGTCGACGGGGCGTCGCTGGTGGCGCTGCTGCTGGCGCTGATCGGCTGCGGGCTGTTCCTGTCGATGCTGCACAACCGGGGCATGCTGTCGTTCGCCGCGCTGCTGACGGTGGCCGTCGTCGGCTTCTCCGTGTGGGCGCAGTCCCGCCGGACAGCGGCCCCGGAGAACCCGGCGGCCCCGCCCGGCGCACCGGCCGCCCCGCCCGGTCCCCCGCACACCGGGGGGCTCGGCGCCCCGCCGCCGGAGGTGAAGGCCCCGCCGACGCCGGGCGGCCCGTCGTGGTGGCGGGACCCGATCGTCAAGGACGGCACGACCGGGCCGGTGGGTCCCGGTTATCTGTGGGGTCCGCCGGACACGGACGTCGGCGCGGCGCGCGCCGGGGTGAAGGCCGGGCGGCCCAGCCCGGACGCGCCGTTCCGGACGCCGCAGCCGTCGCCCGTGCCGCGCGGGCCGCGCTCCATCGGCGGCCCGGTCCTCCTGACGGCGCTGGTGGCGGGCGGTCTGGGCACGGGGCTGAGCTGGGAGCACCAGCCGCTGGGCACCGCGCTGCAGATCGGCCTGGTCGCCGCGCTCGCCGTCTTCGGGCTCGGCCTGCTGATCGCCTCGATGCTGGGGCGGACCGGTTTCGGCACGGTCCTCATGGCGATGGTCACGGCGGGGCTTCTGGCGGGCGCGGCGGTGCTGCCGAAGGACATCGACACCTCGTGGGCCCGCCAGGAGTGGCGGCCCGCCTCGGCGGCCGCCGTCCGGCCGCACTACGAGCTGAGCACGGGCTACGCCCGGCTGGACCTGTCCCGCCTGAAGGTGCCCGAGGGTGAGACCGTGCGCACGGGGCTCGATGTGGCGGCGGGCCGGGCGGCCGTCGTCGTCCCGGAGAACGTGACGGTGAAGGTGCGCGCCGAGGCGGGTCTCGGGGAGATCCGCCTGGAGGAGGGGCAGCGGGTCCAGGTCCGGATCAACAGCGACGAGGCGAAACAGCGGACGCTGCCGCCGCCCGCGGGCACGAAGCCCGCCGGAACGATCGAACTGATGCTGGAAGTGGGCATCGGACAGGTGGAGGTCAGCCGTGCTGCGTCATGAATTCCGGCCGGGCCGCGCGGTGGCGGGCCTGGTGATGCTGGGGCTTGCCGCCGGGTACGCGGCCGACGCGGCCGGGGCCTGGGAGGTCCCGTGGACATTCTTCCTGCCGCTGTTCCTCGGCGGGCTGTGGCTGGCCGCGACGGTGACCTGGGCCGCCTACACGGTGCGGCGGCGGCGCGAGGCGAGGAAGGCGTCGGCGGAGAACAGCGGGGCCCCCGCGAGCACCAGTGGCAGCCACGCCATCAGATAGGGCAGGTCGTTGCCGTAGTAGTACGGGGTGGCCTGCCAGCTCACGGTCAGCCAGAGGCTCAGCGAGATCAGCGCGCCGCCGAGCGCCGCGAGCCGGGCCCAGAGGCCGACGAGGGTGCCGAGGCCGACGAGGAGCTCGCCGATCGCGATGGCGTAGCCGAAGCCCTCGGGGCTCTTGAGCGCCAGGTCGACGAGGGCGGGGATCGCGGAGGAGTCGCGCACCCCGCGCATCATCTCGCCGATGGACCCGGTGCCGGTCGCGGACAGGAACGCGCTGTCGGTGAGCTTGTCGAGGCCCGCGTAGACGAAGGTGACGCCGAGGAAGATCCGCAGCGGCAGCAGGGCGTACACGCCTGCCTGCTCCCTCAGCGTCCTGCGCTCGCCCAGACCGTACGATCCTCCGCCGTAACCGTTCATCACCGCAGCCCCACTTCCCGAAGTCCCGTCACTTCGACCATACGTACGCCCTCGACGCACTGCTCACCAGGGCTGGGACGCGATCGGCGGTGAAATTGGCCCGGGATTCCGGTGGCGGTCAGTCGGTGACGTCGATCGGGACCCGGTTGGTCTCCACCCCGGCGGCGGTGACGACCTGGACGTCCACGGTGCCCGGCTCGACCTCGACCGGGACGGGCACGGTGAGGACGGTGTCGGTCGGGTTGGCGAAGCCCCCGGCGACCGGGATCAGCGGGACGTGGACATGGACGGTGCCGATCCGAACAACGAGCCGGGCCAGCCGGTCGGGGCCGCCCGCGCCGGGCGGTACGAAGCCCGCGCCCCGGATCTCGATGTCGTCGCCGGTCCGGATCGGGGCGTCCAGGTCCCCGGCCTCCCGGGCCCGGACCACGGACAGCACCACCGGGCGGCCGCTCTCCGCGTACTTCCCGGCGAAGTAGGTCGCCGCCGAGACGGCCACCAGCAGCGCGAGCCCCCACGGCAGGTCGGGCACCTGCTCGGGGCGGCGGGCCAGGCGGACCGCCGCGAACAGCACGGCGACGGCGCTGACCAGCACATACTGCACATCGGTGAACGACCCGCGCCCGGAGTCGTCGGTGAGCAGGTCGGCGGCGCGGGGCCGGTCCGCGCGCAGCTTCTGGAGCCGCTGGCCCAGCACCCGTACGGTCACGACGCGGCGCACCACGACGGCGACCGCGCACACCAGCGCCAGCACGGCGACGACCCCGGCGGAGCGGACCAGGTCGAGCCCCTCGATCAGCGCGTCCCTCTCGTCCGGGTCGGAGGCCCCGGCCAGTTGCAGGGCGAGCATGAGGACGGCGAAGACGGTGAGCAGCACCCAGGCCCCGGCGACCGTCCGGGAGGTGGAGAGCCGGTTGTCCTCGCCGATCAGCGGTGCGAGGAGACCGCCCCGGGCGCGGTGGAGGCGGGCAGCGGCGGTCAGCAGCCCGGCCGTGACGAGGGCGGCGAGCAGACCGGCGGTACGGGCGGTGGACCAGCCGGCCCCGATCGCGGTGGCGCAGACCCCGACGAGGAGCGCCCCGACCGCGCCCCAGACGACGATCAGCGTGGACCGCCAGAGCTGGTGCAGCCAGGCGTTACCGGCCTCCCGGGCGCGTTCGGCGACGGTGCGGGCGGACCCGGTCAGTTCGTCGGAGACCCACTGCCGGGAGGCGGACGGGGACTGCGCGACCCCGGCGGGCAGTCCGTTGCCGGCGGCCAGCTCGTCGCGTTTGGCGAGGAACGCGGCGACCGCGCGCCGGTGTCCGCGGCGCGCTCCGTGCGGGCAGTCGCCGCAGGTACAGCCGCCGCCGTGCGTGCCGCTCGTCCTGGTTTCGTCCAACGCCACGGAGGATTACGCCCTTTCCCGCCCCGGTACAGCCAACTCACTTGTGATATCTGCGAATTGTGCCGTACGGGGCAGCCGGTCCCCGCATCGGGGCGGGCCGGGGTGCCTGTCGTCAGAACGTTCGACCGATCCGCCGCCACAGGGGCTGGTAGTTGATCCAGGCGACGAGGTCGCTGCCGAGGTGATCGCGGGTGGTGACGGCGTCCTGGTGCGAGATGAGCACGGGCTCCCCGGCGGCCCGCGCCAGCAGCTGCACCTGGCAGGCGCGCTCCAGCGTGAGGAACCACCAGGCGGCCGCGTCCACCGAGTCCCCGACGGTCAGCAGCCCGTGGTTGCGCAGGATCACCGCCTTGTGCGGCCCGAGCGATGCGGCGATGCGCCGGCCCTCGTCCTCGTCCACGACCACGCCCGTGTAGGCGTCGTGGAGCGCGTGGGCCTCGTAGAAGGCGCAGGATTCCTGGGTGATCGGCTCGATCGGCTCCCCGAGCGCCGAGAGCGCCCGCCCGTGCACCGAGTGGGTGTGCGCGACGGCCACGGTGCCCGGCCGGGCCCGGTGCACCGCCGCGTGCACGGCGAACGCGGCCTGGTTGACGTGGAAGCGGCCCCGGACCACCTGGCCGTCGCCGTTGACGAGGATCAGGTCCTGCGGGGTGATGTCGGCGAAGGGCGCGCCGAACGGGTTGACCCAGAAGCAGTCCGCCAGCTCGGGGTCGCGCACGGTGATGTGCCCGGAGACCCCGTCCTCGTACCCGAGCTGCCCGAACAGCCGCAGCGCGCCCGCCAGCCGCTCCCTGCGGTACGCGCGTTCCTCGTCCGGTGAGGCGTGCACGGGCGGCATCGCGAACTGGAGCTGTTCGACGGGGATCGGGGCGGGGGCGGACACGGCGACCTGCTCGGACATGGCGGCTCCTCACACTCTCAGGGGCGTACAGGACCGGAAGTTACCGCCGGGTGGTGACGGTGAGAAGAGGTGAGGCCCAGGTCAGGTGGAGAGCACCAGATAGGCGAGGGTGAGATACGAGCGGTAGCCGCCGTAGTAGCCGGTGCGGCGGGCGTCGACCTCGGCCGTCACCTCGGCGTGCAGCGGATGGTCCGGGTGCGCCAGTGCCCAGCGCTGGCCGCGTCCGATCGGGCCCTCGGACTCGAAGAGGTCCCATTCGCGCTCGTCGGCCACGGTGACCTGGAGCGCGCGCAGCCCGACGGACTCCGCCAGCCGGATCAGCTCCAGCAGCGAGCCGAAGTCCCCGGGCTCGGCTCCCAGCCCCTCCAGCGCGGCGGGCGTCGGCTCCTTCAGCCAGATCCCCTCGCCGAACAGGACCCGCCCGCCGGGGCGCACGGCGGCGGCGAGGGCGGTGAGGGCTTCCCGGGTGGTGCCGGGCCAGGCGTGCGAGGAGCCGATGGAGACGGCGAGGTCGTAGCCGTCGTCCGTCCACTCGGCGGCGGGCACCTCGTGGAACCGCACCCGGTCCGCGAGCCCCCGCTCCCCGGCGAGCTTCCGACCGCGCTCCACGGACGCCGGATCGGTCTCGACGCCGTCCCCGGCGGCCCCGGGCGCGGACTCCACGAGCCGCATCAGCAACTCGCCCCAGCCGGAACCGAGGTCGAGGATCCGGGCTCCGGGGGCGGGCGCGCAGGCGGCGATCAGCCGGGCGGCGTGCTCCTCGGAGAGCGGGGTGTTCCAGGTGAGGCGGTCGTTCCCGGCGGCGGACACGAGGGCGCGGACTTCTTCGGCGGACATGGAGCGGGAGCCTGGCACGGCGGCCGGGGGCGGTGCCAGTGGATTTTGGTGCCGGGCGCGCCGATGCCGCCGCCCGGAGGAACGGGCGACGGCATCGGGGTCGGGCCTGGGGGCTCAGCCGAGCCCGGGAGGGGTCACTCCCACTCGATGGTCCCCGGCGGCTTGCTCGTCACGTCGAGGACGACGCGGTTGACGTCGGCGACCTCGTTGGTGATGCGGGTGGAGATCTTCGCCAGCGTCTCGTACGGCAGCCGCGACCAGTCGGCCGTCATGGCGTCCTCGGAGGAGACCGGGCGCAGCACGATCGGGTGGCCGTAGGTGCGGCCGTCGCCCTGGACGCCGACCGAGCGGACGTCGGCGAGGAGGACCACCGGGCACTGCCAGATGTCGCGGTCCAGGCCGGCCGCCGTCAGCTCCTCGCGGGCGATGGCGTCGGCCTCGCGGAGCAGGTCCAGGCGGTCCTTGGTGACGTCGCCGACGATGCGGATGCCGAGGCCGGGGCCGGGGAACGGCTGGCGCTGGACGATCTCCTCGGGGAGGCCCAGCTCCTGGCCGACCATGCGGACCTCGTCCTTGAACAGCTGGCGCAGCGGCTCGACGAGCTGGAACTCGATGTCGTCGGGGAGGCCGCCGACGTTGTGGTGGGACTTGATGTTGGCGGTGCCGCTGCCGCCGCCGGACTCGACGACGTCCGGGTAGAGCGTGCCCTGGACCAGGAAGGCGACCTCGGGGCCCTCCTCCTGAAGGATCTCCAGCTGGGCCTGCTCGAAGACGCGGATGAACTCGCGGCCGATGATCTTCCGCTTCTGCTCCGGGTCGGAGACCCCGGCCAGGGCGTCGAGGAAGCGCTTCTCCGCGTCGACCACCTTCAGCTTCGCGCCGGTCGCGGCGACGAAGTCCTTCTCGACCTGCTCGGTCTCGCCCTTGCGCATCAGGCCGTGGTCGACGTAGACGCAGGTGAGCTGGGAGCCGACGGCCTTCTGGACGAGGGCCGCGGCGACCGCGGAGTCGACGCCGCCGGAGAGGCCGCAGATGGCGCGCTTGTCGCCGACCTGCTCGCGGATGAGCGCGATCTGCTCCTCGACCACGTTGGTGGTGGTCCAGTTCGGCTCGATGCCCGCGCCGCGGTAGAGGAAGTGCTCCAGGACCTGCTGGCCGTGGGTCGAGTGCATGACCTCCGGGTGGTACTGGACGCCGTAGAGCTTCTTCTCGTCGTTCTCGAAGGCGGCGACCGGGACCACGTCGGTGGAGGCGGTGACGGTGAAGCCCTCGGGGGCCGCCGAGCAGGCGTCGCCGTGCGACATCCACACCGGCTGCTCGGTGGGCGTGCCCTCGAAGAGCGTCGAGCCCGCCTTCGTGACGTGCAGCGGGGTACGGCCGTACTCACGGGCCCCGTTGTCGTCGACCGTGCCGCCGAGCGCCGTGGCCATCAGTTGGAAGCCGTAGCACATGCCGAAGACCGGGACCCCGGCCTCGAACAGCGAGCGGTCCAGGGACGGCGCGCCCTCCGCGTACACCGACGAGGGGCCGCCGGAGAGGATGATCGCGCGCGGGTTCTTCGCCAGCATCTCGGCCACCGGCATGGTGGACGGGACGATCTCGCTGTAGACCCGGGCCTCACGGACGCGGCGGGCGATGAGCTGGGCGTACTGCGCGCCGAAGTCGACGACGAGGACCACGTCGGCCGTGGCGTCGGGGGCGGCGGGGGGTGCTGCTGGCACGGGGCGGCCTTCCGGCGGTGGTGAAGGGGGTCGGTTCTTCCGATTCTACCGGCCGTGCGGGAGCCCTCCGCCGGGCCGGCGGAGGGGACGCCGGTGACCTTCGCGTCTCACGATCCGGGCCCCGTTTTGTCGGGGCCGGCGGACCGGGGCCATACTGTCCCCCATGCGTCAGCACACGATCTTCGTCTTTACCTATGGCATCCGGCCCGCCGGCTGCCATGGTCGTGCTGCTTGAGCTACTGACAAGCAACGTTCCAGGCGCCCCGGGCCGACAGGCCCGGGGCGTCTCGCGTGTCCGGGTCCGTAGCTCCGGGGGGCCGCGACCCCACCGGGAGTCACCACCATGATCAGCAACACCACGGACACCGCCACGGCCACCGGCGCCCACACCGACGAGGCCGCGACTCTGATCGGCGGCGCCCGGGAGCGCATCGACGCCCTCGACGACCGGATCATCGGCCTCGTCCAGGAACGGATGGCCGTCTCCGCGGTGATCCAGGAGGCCCGGATCACCTCGGGCGGCCGCCGGGTCAACCTGTCCCGGGAGACCGCCGTGCTCGGCCACTACCGGGACGCGCTGGGCAAGCCGGGCACCGCGCTGGCGATGACGCTCCTGGAGCTGTGCCGCGGCCGGGTGTGAGGCCCGGTGGGCGGCGCGCGGACGGAACGGTTCTCCGCCTGCGGCGCACGGGCCGTATCTGCGTTCGGGGCACGTCTCACCCGTACGGCGCGTGACCAGGGGCGCGGTGTCTTCGTTGGTCCTGATGTCCGTGCCAACCAGGGGCGGCATCGGTAGGAAACCACGCGTGGCTCCGCCGGGGAGTGTGACGTACTGCAGGTGCGTCGTGGGACCACGACCCGGCGTATGTGACCGGTCCGCAGGGGACAGCAGCCCGGTCACCCCATATGCGGCCGATCCCGGGGACGCCCGGGTCGGCCGCATCGGAACGTCTCCGGGCGGAGGCCCGTTCCCTCCTCCGCCGCTCTCCGCTCCCAGCCTTGTGCCACTACCGCTACCGCTGTCGCTTCTGCGCCCGGGTCAGCGGTGGCGCGCGGCCCGTCGGCGTGCCGCCGTGAACAGCACCAGGCCCGCCGCCAGCGCCGCGGCCGCCGCGCCCGAGGCGATCAGGGCGATCGATCCGGTCGCGGCGAGGCCGCCGGAGGCTCCGGTCGTACCCGCCGAGCTGCCGCCCGAGGCGGTGGAGGCCGAGGGGCCGGGGGTGCCGGACGGGCTCTCCTCCGGGTCCGGGGCCGAGGTCGGCGGGGTGGACGGCTCGCCGGACCCGCCGTCCGTGCCGCCGGAGTCGGCGCCCTCACCCTCGCCGTTCAGGATCAGGTACGCCGTGTTGTTGGCGGGCTTCGGGTCGAACGGGAGCTTCGGGTTCCGCAGCGAGATGCCGCGTACGGTCACCTCGCCGCTCGCGCCGACCATGGCCTGGTCGATCCGCAGCTCGAAGGGCAGGTCGAGACCGGCCCCGTCCCGCACGCTCATCGAGGTGTCGCAGACGTAGCGCGGCGCGGGGCTCTTCTGGTCCTCGCGGTACGCGCCGTCGGCCGTCACCGCGCGGCAGCGCTCCGGCTTCGCGGTGACCGACGCGCCCTGCGGGACGGTGAAGTCGACGGTGGCGACGTCCTCGCCGGAGCGGAGGTGGCCGATCCACGCGGGACCCTCGTTGCGGAAGCCGATGTCGGCCTTGACCGTGGAGCCCTCCGCCCCGGCCACCTGGTCGCCGTACGCCACGAAGTCGGCCGTGTTCTCCGTACGGAAGTCGGCCTCCTGCTGGTTGTCACCCGGGGTGAGATCCGTGCTCCGGGCCGCGGGGCCCTTCTTCGCCGGGACCGCCCTCAGCACGCCGCCGGTGCCCCGCTCGAAAGGGACGCCCGCGCGCTGGGCGGCGCGCAGGGCCGCGCTGTCCTCCTGGATGCGGTAGAGGAAGGTGTCGTCGTAGGCCCGCGTGGTGGCCTCCAGCGTCAGCGGGGTGGCCAGCGTGTACGTCTCGCCCGCCTCGAAGGCTCCTTCGACGGAGCAGAGCGCCGTGGTCGAGGCGAAGTCCGGCAGGTCGGGGCCGTCCTCGGTGTACTCGCAGTTGGAGTAGCGCTGCGGGATGTCCAGGCCGCGCGAGTACCGCAGGGTGAGCAGGACGCCGTCGGCGTCCCTGGTGCCGCGGTTGGCGAAGGTGATCGGGGCCTGCTGCTTGTCCCCCGGGGTCAGCTCCGTCTTGAACGGCAGCCGCTCCATCACGAGGTCGGGGCCGCCGACCGTGAGCCGGGTGGTGAACGGCGTGAAGGTGGCGCCGTCCGCCTGGCCGGTCACCGTGATCGTTCCCGTGTCGCCGATCTCGCTGCCGTCGGCGGCGGTGACGAGAAGGTCTGCGGCGGTCTGGGGGCCGGGCCGGATGCCCCGGTCCTCGCAGACGGCCTTCGTGCCGGTGATCTCGCAGTCCGGGCCCGACTCACCGGCGAACGTCACGTCGGCGACGCCCGCGACACCGCCGAGGTCGAAGGTGAGCGTGAAATCGCCGTCGAAGCCGCCGTTCTCCGCGTCATCGGACGGGTTGTCGAGGCCGATCCCGACCTGGGACGCCTTCGGCCGGCCGCTCTCCGGATACGGGTGCAGGCCGGTCTCGGCCGGGCCGCCGAGTGTGAACACCGGCGGGTCCGCGGCCTGCGCCGGGGCGGCCGCCCCGGCGAGCGAGGCCGCGGCCAGCAGGCCTGCGGCGGCGAGCGAGCCGGCTGCGCGGTGCAGCGCGGTTCTCGGGATGAAGCGAGTCATCGGGGACCTCTGGTACTCGGCAGGAGCTGTGGGGCTGCTGTGACAGTAGTCGCGGTACGGGTTGGACCGCCCAGCTCCCCGAACAGTTGTCCACGCCAAGATCACGGATTGGGCAAGCTCACGGATTGGGTACGGGGGTGTTCCCAACGCCCTTCACATCGGCCCCGGCCTCCGCCGTCCCCTTCGGCGGCACCACGGGAATGCCCAGGAACGGCAGCTTCAGCGCGCCGAACGCGTCCTTCGGCACGGCGGGCGCGAGGGGCTCGACCGGGGTGAGCCGCTCGTAGGCCGCGGCCTGCTCCGGGCGCGGGTCCGCCTCGCCCTTGTTCGGCCAGAAGGACATCGCGCGCTCGGCCTGGGCGGTGATGGTCAGCGAGGGGTTGACGCCCAGGTTGGCCGAGACCGCGGAGCCGTCGACGACGCTGATGCCGGGGTGGCCGTAGAGGCGGTGGTACGGGTCGATGACGCCCTCCTCCGCGCTCGCGCCGATCGGGCAGCCGCCGAGGAAGTGGGCGGTCAGCGGGGTGCCCATCAGCTCGCCCACGTTGGAGCCGGCGAAGCCGTTGATCTCCTCCGCGAGGAGCGAGGCACTGCGGGTGGCCTCCGGGATCTGGGTCGGGTTGGGCGCGCCGTGGCCCTGGCGGGCGGTGAGCAGGCCCTTGCCGATCCCGCCCGGTTTGCGGTACGTCGTCAGGGAGTTGTCCAGCGACTGCATGACGAGGCCGATGATGGTGCGCTCGGACCAGTGGTGGTTGGAGAGTGAACGGGCGGCGAGAGTGGGGTGCTTGACCATGTTGGCGAGCCAGCCGCGCACCCGGTGGGCCCCGTAGGGCACCTGGAGGATCGACATCGCGCCCATGGCATTGGAGCCCTTGCCGTAGCGGACGGGCTCGATGTGGGTGTTGTCGTCCGGGTGGATCGAGGAGGTGATCGCGACGCCCTGGGAGAAGTCGGCCTTGGCGATGCCGTGCTTCTTGCGGTAGCGCCGGTCGCTGGTCTGGGAGCCGACCAGCGCCTCGGAGTTGGTACGGGTCAGCTCGCCGAGCTTCGCGGAGAGCCGGGGCAGCAGGCCCCGGTCCTTCATGGAGTGCAGCAGGGTCTGGGTGCCGTACGTCCCCGCGGCGACGACGACCTTGCGGGCGCGGAGCTTGGTGGGCTTCGCCCTGCGGCGGCGGTCGGTGGGGACGGTGAGGACCCGGTAGCCGCCCTCGGAGTCGTCGGTGACGGCGACGACGGAGGTCATCGGGTGGATGACGGCTCCGGCCTTCTCGGCGAGGTGGAGGTAGTTCTCGTTGAGGGTGTTCTTCGCGCCGTGCCGGCAGCCCGTCATGCACTCGCCGCACTCGGTGCAGGCCTTGCGGGCGGGGCCCGCGCCGCCGAAGTACGGGTCGGGGACGGTACCGCCGGCCTGGGTCCTGGCGGTGCCGTCGGCGTCCTTGCCGTCGCCGAAGAAGACGCCGACCGGGGCCAGGTGGAAGGTGTCGCCGACGCCCATGGCCTCGGCGGCGGCCTTGAGGTGGATGTCGGAGGGGGTCATGGTCGGGTTGAGGCGGACCCCGAGCATCCGGCGGGCCTGGTCGTAGTACGGCTTCAGCTCGTCCTGCCAGTCGGTGATCGAGGCCCACTGGCGGTCCTCGAAGAACGGGGCGGGCGGCACGTACAGCGTGTTGGCGTAGTTGAGCGAGCCGCCACCGACCCCGGCCCCGGCGAGCACCATGACGTTGCCGAGGAGGTGGACGCGCTGGATGCCGAAGAGTCCGAGCGCGGGGGCCCAGAGGTAGTTCTTCAGGTCCCACGAAGTCTTGGGGAGGGTGCCGGGGGTGAAGCGGCGGCCCGCCTCCAGGATGCCGACGCGGTAGCCCTTCTCGGTGAGCCGGAGCGCCGACACCGCGCCTCCGAAGCCCGAGCCGACGACCAGGACGTCGTAGTCGTACGCGGCGTCGTCCTCGGCCGGGACATGGCTCACGGCCTGTTTCTGGGCAGGGCTGTCCTGGGACATGGCACTCCTCGGAACGGAATCGGTACGAAAAGGGCGTGGGCGGTGCGCCGGCCTCCGGCCGGGGTGCTCAGCGCAGCCGGAACGCCTTCATCGCCTTGAGGCTGCTCGTCATGAACGCGGCGTACTTCTCGTCGTCCATCCCGAAGGCGGGCGCGAGCGGGATCAGCCGCTGCTGGGCGACGGTCTGGGCCTCGGTGTACTTGAGGATGCCCTCGGAGCCGTGCCGCCGGCCGAGGCCGGACTCCTTCATGCCGCCCATCGGGGACTGGACGCTGCCGTAGGCGGGGGCGTACCCCTCGTTGATGTTGACGGTGCCGGTGCGCAGCCGGGCGGCGACCTGGTGGCCGCGCCGGGAGTCGGTGGTCCAGACGCTGGAGTTGAGGCCGTACGGGGTGGCGTTGGCCAGCGCGATCACCTCGTCCTCGTCGCTGAAGCGGTAGATCGCGACGACGGGGCCGAAGGTCTCCTCGGTGCAGACGGCCATCGGGGACTGAACCCCGTCGAGGATCGTCGGCTCGTAGAACAGCGGGCCGATGTCGGGGCGGGCGACGCCGCCGGCGACGAGGGTCGCGCCCTTCTCGACGGCCTCGGCGACGTGCTGCGTGACGGTCTCCAACTGGCGCTCGCCGACGAGGGAGCCCATGTCGGCCCCGTACGCGAGGGAGTTGCCGAGCCGCATGGCCTTCGTCCGGGTGGCGAAGCGCTGGACGAAGTCGTCGGCGATCGACTCGTGGACGTACAGCCGCTCGATGGAGATGCAGAGCTGTCCGGCGGAGGAGAAGCAGGCCCGGACGGCTCCGGCGGCGGCCTTCTCCACGTCGGCGTCCTTCAGGACGAGCATGGCGTTCTTGCCGCCGAGCTCCAGGGAGACGCCGACCAGGCGGCCCGCCGCGCCGACGGCGACCTCGCGGCCGGTGCGGGTGGAGCCGGTGAAGGAGACGTAGTCGGCGCGGCTGACGACCTCGGGGCCGACGACCGGGCCCTCGCCGAGGACGACCTGGAAGACCTCGGCGGGCAGTCCGGCCTCGATCAGCAGGTCGCGGGCCCACAGGGCGGTGAGCGCGGTCTCGGTGTCGGGCTTCATCACAACGGCGTTGCCGGAGACGAACGCGGGCAGCGCGTCGCCCACGGAGAGCTCCAGCGGGTAGTTCCAGGGGGCGATCTGGCCGACGACCCCGCGCGGCTGGCGCAGTTCGGTGACCTTGGTGAGGGTCGGGACGACGCCGGTGTGGCGGCGGGGCTTGAGGTAGGAGGCGGCCTTGCGCCCGTAGTGGCGGGCGGCGACGGCGACGGCCTGCACCTCCTCGTGGGCGTGCAGGCGGGCCTTGCCGGTCTCCAGCTGGATGAGGTCGAGGACCTCGGACTGGCGGCTCAGGACGAGGTCGTGGAAGCGCAGCAGGACGGCGGCCCGCTGCCGTACGGGGACGGCGGCCCAGACGGGCTGGGCGGCGCGGGCCCGGTCGAAGGCGGTGGCGACGTCCTCGGGGGTGGACTCGGGCAGGTCGGCCAGCTTCTCCCCGGTGAAGGGGGTGTGGTTGGCCGTACGGCCCGACCCGACGACGCCGCGGGTCAGCTGGGCGATCACCTCGGGGGTGACCACGTCGGCGGCGGTGCGCACCCCGGCGGGGGCGACCGCCACGGGGTTCGTACCGAGAGGGGCGTCAGGGGCCTGCGAGTCCGTCATGGGGCCGAGAGTATGTCCAGCCGGAGCCTTTGGGTACCCGTCGGTAACAGTTTTTCACAGGACCCGCCACCCCCGCCCGGCACCCTGCTCGACCGAGCCAGTGATCGCTGGCGACATAACCGCTGATCAGTGGCGTTGTGGCCGACTGCCCGGTAGCGTCCGGCCCGCGACGCTCAGGAAGAGTGAATCTTCAGCCCCGCGACGACCTCGGTGTAGATCGCGTCGCCGTCCTTCGCCGCCTCCCCCTCGGCGGGCATCCGCACCCGCACGTGCCAGTAGGGGTCGCTCTTCTTCTCGCCGGGGATCAGCAGCTCCCGGAAGCGGTAGCGCACCGGATCGTCGTCGGACGAGGCGTAGGGGATGTATTCGGTGGTCATCTCGACCGCCTTCCGCCCCTGGTGGGTGGTGTCCTCGGACGTGACGGAGGCCTTCTCCATCTGGGTGCCGCTCGCCCCGCCCTCCTCGTAGTACGTCGTGCGGGCCGCCGCGTCGGCTCCGGGGTTGTCGTCGCTCGTGTCGTCGCTCTTCGGGGCGCGGTGCCAGAAGTCGATCTCGAAGACGCCGCTGGGGTCCGCGTACCAGACCAGTTCGTCGTCCGTCTCCTCGACGCGCTTGTACTCCCCCGGCACGGCCACGTCCGCCGACAGGACCTCCGTCTCGGTGCGGACCTTCCAGTCCTCGGGCGGCCCGTCGCCCGCGAACGGGTTCAGCAGGAGCAGCACGAGCGCGACCACCACGGCCAGCGCCCCGCCGCCGAGTGCGAACTGCGCGGCCCGGTTGCGGTGCAGCACCGGCGGCACCCACTTGCTGCCGCCGTCCCGGCCTGCGGCGAGGGCCCCGTACGCGGAGGTCGTCGGCGCGGGGGCCGGGGAGGCGAGCTGCTGGAGCGTCCGGCGGACCTCGGTGGCCGGCGGGCGTGCGGCGGGGTCCTTGCGGAGCAGCTGCATGACGAGCGTGCCGAACGCGCCGGTGCCCCGGGCGGGCGTCTGCGGCTCGGCGGACAGCACGGCCTGGAGGGTGGCCGGGGTGTGCGAGCGGCGGTACGGGGACATCCCCTCGACCGCCGCGTACAGCACGACGCCCAGCGACCACAGGTCCGACTCCGGCCCGGGGCGCTGCCCGAGCACCCGCTCCGGGGAGATGTACTCGGGCGAGCCGACGAACGCGCCGGTCTCGGTGAGCCGCTGCTCGCCCTCGACCTGGGCGATCCCGAAGTCGGTGAGGACCACCCGGTCGCCGGTGCCGAGCATGACGTTGTCCGGCTTGACGTCCCGGTGCAGGATGCCGATCGCGTGGGCGGCCGACAGCGCGTCGAGGACCGCGAGGCCGATCCTGGCCGCCTCGCGGGGGTCCAGGGTGCCTTCCTGGAGGCGGTCGCCGAGCGAGGGGCCGCGCACCAGCTCCATGACGATCCACGGCTTGCCGTCCTCGATCACCACGTCGTGGACGGTGACGACCGAGGGGTGGTCGATCCGGGCGGCGGCCCTGACCTCGCGCTGCATGCGCTGGTGCACGTTGTGGTGTTCGCGCTCGCCCAGGTGTTCCGGTATGCGTGGTTCCTTGACGGCCACCTCGCGGCCGACGACCTCGTCGTGCGCCCGCCACACCGTGCCCATCCCGCCGTGCCCGAGCCGGGCGAGCAGTCGGTAGCGCCCGCCGATCAGCCGGTTCGACGCACTGTCCGGGGCGCTCCCCGGAAGGGTCGGCGAGGGAATGCGCGCCGGGGGCGCGGGATGCGGTGCGCCGAATCCGCCCGGTGCGTGCGGTGGCTGGAGTCCGTAGCTGGTGGGCTCGTCGGCCCGTCCCCCGTGATCGGTCATGCGTTCCATCCTGGTTCACGTACCGGGCCCGGCACCACCGGGGACGTTCACCGGGTACGGAGCCGTGACCGTACAGCAACCCGGGCGGGGCATCGGGCCGTTACGAAGCCTGCCCCGACCGCGCTCTCACTGCCGGGCCTCCGGGGCTCTCCAACTGCGCAGCATGATGTCGAACTTCTCCCGGCTGTCCTCCCAGCCCTCCTGCGGGGCGGTCAGATACAGCGCGTACTCCGGGCCGCCGGGACCGCCGTAGTACATCTGGTCGATGCCGTGCCGGGGCCCCGCGTGGTCCTTGGTCTCGTTCCAGGTGAACTCCCAGAGGGCGCCCGGCCGGTCGCGGAAGGTGTTCTTCTCCATCCCGATCCGCTGGTAGCCCGGCAGCCGCGTGGAGAGCTGCTCCTCCATGTTCTCCATGTGGAGATACGGGTGGTCGAAGTCCGGGTCCGGGTCGACGCTGATGCGGATCCGGTGGGCCCCGTCGTCCGGGGTGTAGTCGATCTGGCCCTCATTGACCTGCCGGGTCCAGGTCTTCGGCACGACCAGGCTGAACCCCGCCGGGTCGTCGACCCGGTGCCAGCCGTCGGGTATCTCCGGCTCCGGCGGTGTCTGTCCGGGGTCGGCGGACCCGGGGGTGGTCCGGGGCGCGGACGGTGTGCTGCCAGCGCCCGTGCCGCCCGGGGTGTCGGAGCTCTCCCGGTACTTCATCGCGATCAGCCCGGCCGCGCCGCCGAGGACGGCGGCGGCGACGACCACGACGAGCACCGTGCGCCACCGGGACCCCGCACGCCGGGTCACCGGGACGGAGCCGGGGACGGTGGCCGGGGCGGCGCGGTCCGGGGCGGGGTCGGTCGGCGCGGTCGCGGCGGAGGCCGCTCCGGGCAGCCGGGCGGTGGCGCCGTCGGAGCCGGGCGGGTCGGCGGCCGGGCCGGCTCCGTCCTGGTAGCCGTACCGGGCGTCCTCGGGAAAGCGCTGGGTCGGCACATGCGCCTGGGCGGCCCGGGGTTCGCGGCCCTCCATGGCGTCCAGCAGCATCTGCTCGGTCTGGGCGGCCGTGGGCCTCTCGTCCGGATCCTTGCGGAGCAGCGCGGTGATCACGGCGCCGAGCGGACCGGCGTTGACCGGGGCGGGCGGCTCCTCGGTGACGACGGCCTGCATGGTGGAGATCGGGGACGTACGGCGGAACGGGGAGGTCCCCTCGACGGCCGTGTACAGCGTGGCGCCCAGCGACCAGAGGTCGGAGGCCGGTCCGGGGTCGCCGCCGCGTACCCGCTCCGGGGCCAGGTAGTCGATGGAGCCGACCAGTTCGCCGGTCCGGGTGATGGTGGAGTCGCCCTCGATCGCGGCGATCCCGAAGTCGGTCAGCAGCACCTGCCCGTCGCGCGCCAGCAGGACGTTGCCGGGCTTGACGTCGCGGTGCAGCACCCCGGCGCCGTGGGCGGCGCGCAGGGCGCTCAGCACGTGCAGCCCGATACGGGCCGCCTCGCGCGGGGCGACCTCGCCGCTCTCCTTCGCGGCGTCGGCGAGTGAGGGCCCGTCGACGTACTGCATGACGATCCAGGGGCGGTTGTCGTACTCGATCACGTCGTGGACGGTGACGACCCCGGGGTGCGTGATGCGCGCCGCCGCCCGGGCCTCCTTCTGCGTCCGGGCGTGCAGGACGAGCCGGTCGGCCTCGGCGACGTACAGCCCGGCGGTCAACTCCTTGACGGCCACCGTGCGGTGCAGCACCTCGTCGTGGGCGCGCCAGACCTTGCCCATGCCGCCCCGGCCGAGGACGTCGCCCAGCCGGTAGCGCCCCGCCAGCACCAGTCCCGCTTCCGTGCCCTGTGATCGATCCACGTGATGTCCCCGCCCCGTTCCTCGAATTGCCAGATTACGGAGGCGGGGCGCGGAGGGGATACGGGGGATCGCCCACGAGACCGCACTGTGATGGTTGTCGACACCGCACAACGCCCCCTGTGCGGCGGCGGCGATGACGTGCGGTCAGCCGGCGATCCGGTAGGAGGCGATGGCCTGTTCGTAGATCTCGGTGACCTTGTCCCGGTCGTTCTCCGGTCCGATGACCTGGATGACGTGGTACCGGCCATCGACGATCATGGCGAGATTACGGACGAACACCTCGCGCCCGCCGCTCTCCTGCCAGGTGAACTGCCCCTCGGCCATGGCCTGCCGGCCGACGTCGACCCGGCGCAGTCCGGACGAGGAGGACCAGCTGGAGTCCCGGAACGGCTGGAGCTCGGGCTCCTTGTCGCGCTGGTAGTCCAGCGGATCGCCGCCGCTCGCCTTCACGGTGTCGCGGCCGGGCACCACGAGCAGGGTGAACCCGTCGCTGCCGTAACGGATCTGACGGTCCGCGTTGGCCGGGCTGCGCTGCCAGTCCTTCGGCACGCCGACCTCGAAGCCCTCCGCGTCCTTGCGCAGCGTGTAGCCGGGGGCGAGCGCGGCGGCGGACCGGCTGGTCTGCGGCTGCTGCGAGCCGGACTCCCCGGACCCGCTCGCGGAGGCGGACGGCTCGGGCTCCCCCGAGGCGGCGGGCGGCGCGGCGGAACCTCCGGGTGAGGCCGGAGCCCCGCCGTCCTCGCCCGCATCCTGGCTCGGCAGGAACATCACGGCGTACGCGACGGCGGCGGCCATCAGCAACAGGATGAGGACGAGCAGCAGGCGCCCGAGACGGCGGGGCGACGCGCCCTCGTCCCGGCGCGGCGGCTCCCGCAGCACCCGGGGCCCCTTGGGCGCACGCGGCGCGCGGGCCGGGCGCTCCTCCTCCCAGGCCTCCACGGGCCTGCGCACGGACCGGTCGGGCGGCAGCAGCGCATCCTGCCGGTCCCGCTGCCGCCCGCCACGGTCCCCGGGCGGCTGCCGGCGCTTCCCCTGGCGATGCCTGCCCTGCGCCGCACCGCCGCCGAAACGGCCCCGGCGCCGGCGGACCAGCTCGCCCCGGCGGCGTACGACGGGGAGCCGGGTGGCGTCGGGAGCGGGCAGGGTCACGACGTCGGAGCCCGCCTCCGGCTCGGGCGCGGAGCGCACCAGCGAGCGCAGCCAGCCGCGCAGCTCCTCGAAGTCCGGCCGCTCCGTGGGGTCCTGGCGCAGCAGCGACTCGACGACGGGCCGCAGCGGGCCGCACTCCTCCGCGAAGGCGGGCGGCTCCCCGCACACCATCTGGACCAGCTCGGCCGCGTTCTCCTCGGGGTAGGGGGCGTGGCCCTGGACGGCGCGGTAGAGCAGCGCGCCGAGCGCCCACAGGTCGGTGGAGGGGCCGATCGGGGGTGCGAGCTGCCAGTTCTCGTGGACCGGGCCCGCCTGCTCGGGGGCCCAGCGCTCGGTGACGGCTCCGACGACGGCGATCCGCGCCTGGCGGGCGCGTTCGGCGGCGAGCGGGGTGGCGGGGCCCCGGTAGACGGCGGGTTCGCCACCGCCCGCGACGGCGTCCTCCCAGGCCCGGGCGGCGGTCCGCCCGGCCGGGGTCGGGGCGGTGCGGGCGAGCTCCTTCGGGGCGGGGACCGGCGGGCCGGGCCGCCGGGAGTCGGCGCGCAGCGCGTCCTCGCCGGAGCCGCCGGCGGAGACGGGCCGCGCGCGGGGCCCGTCGTCCCAGGTCCCGGCGAGGTGGACGCGGCGGCCCGGCGGCCTGGGGCCCTCCTCGTCGTCCTCGTCGTCCTCGTCGTCGTAGGGGTCCTCGGCGGGGCTGCCCCAGGGGGCGGTCGGCCCGGGGGCGGCGGGGGCCGGCCGCTGGTACGGGAGGGCGCGGACGCCGGGGGCGGAGCCCTGGGGGTCCGTGCCCGCGTCCCTGTCCGTGCCCGCGCCCGTGGTCTCGGTGCCGGGTGCGGATCCGGCGCTGCCCGCGGCCGGGGCGGCTCCGCCCGCGTCCCTCTGCGGCTTCGTGAGATCGGCCGGGGCGCCGTCGGCCTGCTGCCGGTCCTCGGTGACCCGGGCGGCGGCCCGCGCACCCGCCCGGTAGGCGGCTATCGCCCCGGCGCGGGCGGCCCGCAGCTGAGCGGCGCTCGACGCGCCCGGCTCGGCGGGGGGCGGTACGGCGGTGTACGGGACGGCCGGGGCGGCGGGGCGCGGGACGATCTCCTGCCCGTCGGCCCGCTGCCCCGGGACCGGCTCGGCCGCGCGGCCCGGCGGCAGGTCGTACCGGTCGTCGTTGCCCCGGTCGCTGTTCCCCCCGTCGTCGTCGTACCGGTCGTCGTTGCCCCGGTCGCTGTTCCCCCGGTCGTCGTCGTACCGGTCGTCGTCCAGGCGCGGCGCGTACCCCTGCGGCAGCGGCGGAACGGGAAGCCCTCGGCCCCCGCGCCCCTCGCCGCCGTCGCCACTCCCGTACCGGGTGAACTCCTGGACGTCCGGGTCCTGCCCGGCAGCCTCGTAGCTCTCGACGGACTGGTAGCTCTCGGCGTCCTCGTAGCCTGGGTAGCTCTCGACGATGCCGTGGTCCTGGCGGCTCTCGACGGACCCGTGGCCCTGGTGGCTCTCGACGGACCCCTGGCCCTCGTCGCTCCTGGCCGGCGGGAGCTGATGGGCGCCGCCCAGCTCCCTCGGCGGGGTGGGCTCGCCGGCCGGGATGCCGTACGTGGTCGGGCCGGCCACCGGATCGGCGTCGGGCTGCGGTCCGGTGGCGTACCCGCAGAGGGCCTCCTCGGCGGCACCCGCCGCGAGACCGGTGAGCATGACGCGGCCGTCGTCGCACACCAGGACCGTGCGCACGGTGATGTTGCGATGGGTCCAGCCGTGGGCGTGCAGCACCCGCAGGGCGGTGAGCACGTCGGAGCCGATCTCGGCGGCCCGGTAGGGGGTGAGGGGGCGCTCGGCGAGGAGGGCGGCGAGCGGCCGGGCCGCCACGAGCTCGCTGACTATCCACAGCGAACCCGCTTCGGCGAACACGTCGAAGACCTGGTCAAGACGGGGGTGGTCGGGCACCTGGGCGGCGGACTGCGCTGCCTCGATCGCCCGCCGGACCGCGGGGTCCGTACTGCGGCGGACCGCACGCCCGGTGGTGCGCCCGGACATCGGGGCCTGCCCGTCGGCGTCGAGCACCTCGGCGTCCACGATCTCCGGCAACGGCACCTGGCGGACCAGGACTTCCTGACCGCTGTATGTGTCGAACGCCCGGGTCTCGACCAGTTCGTACCCATCGGACGGGGGCAGCGGAAGGCGGTAGCGGTCGGCAAGCACCCGACCCGCGTAGTCGTCCACGACGCCTCCCCAGAGCGCGCTGTTCCCCCGGTCCTCAGAGGTGCACGTATCCGTCAGTTACGGTCATTCGGCGGGCAATTGACCTGTCGTTCCGGCTGCGTACGGTCTCCGGTCTCTTACGATACGTGGCATCGCGGGCCGACGGGCCGGGTCGCGCCAAACCCGGCCCGCACAAACGTTTCCCACAGCCGGGCCCTGGCGCTCCCGGCGTGGCCCGGCCTGGCCCGGCATGGGCGGGCGGTCAGTTCGTGGGGGTGAACGTGGCGAACGCCGTTTCGCGCAGCGTCCGGCACTCGTCGCCGTCCCACTCGTCCACCTCGCAGCTGATCATGATCGAGTAGCCGCGCCCGGCGTCCACCTTGAAGCCTCGGTTGAGCACCTTGACCCGGACGCCGTTGTGGTTGCGCTCGAACGTCCAGTCGGCGACGGTCGGATAGCCGTTGTACTCGACCTTCTTTATGCTGCCGTGCCGGTAGCCGTCGCTGAGGACCTTGGCGCTGCCGACGGCCCCGCGCCAGGCGGCCGCGGCATCGTCCTTGGGCGAGCTGTTGAAGTCGACCTGGACCCGGGGGAAGCTGCCCTGGCGGGCGTTGTAGATGCCTCCGGAGTTGCTGCCGGCGATACCGGTGCGCTTGAAGTCCCCGGGCATCGCCATGGTGAAGCGGAACCGGCTGTCGGTGACCTTCTCGTAGCCGGCGGGCAGGGAGTCGCCCGCGCCCGGCTCGTCGCCCTCGTCGCCCTCGTCGCCCTTGGGGTCGTCGGTCTTCGGGTCGTCGGAGCCCTCGCCGGACGGGTCCTCGGAGGCCCGGCCGTCCTCCGTGCCCTGGCCCTCCTTCTGGCCGTCGCCCTTCCCACCGGACGAACCGCCGCCCGTGTCGTCGCCCTTGTCGTCGGCGCCGCCGGTCGAGGCTCCGGCCGACGCTGCGGTGTCGCCCTTGCCGCTCTTGTCCGCGTCGTCGCCCCCGAGGGCGAGGGCGAGGACCGTGCCGAGGATGGCCAGCGCGACGACGCCCGCGATGATCGCCAGGGTGCGGCGGGGCACCACGTCGGTGATCGAGGCGCGCGTGGACGCGGGCGAGCCGGGCGGACGCTGCCCGGGTACGGATGCACTCGCGGCCGTCGCGGACTTCGGGGCGCCGGCGGGGGCGTCGGGGGCCGCGACGGCTCCCTTCGCGCTCGCCGGGGCGGACCCCGCCGCCGCGCCGGACTTCGCGCCCCGGGCGGGAGTCCCGGGCGGCGACGGCGGCTTGGGCGGAGCGACGGGCGATCCGGTGGCAGCGGCGGCCGGAGAGCCTGTCGACGCCGCGGCGGCCGTGCCCGCGGCGGCGGCCGCCGCCGGGGTCTTCGCGTTGCGCACGGAACGCAGGGCGCCGCGCAGCCGGTCGCGCGCGCCCTCGCCGGACTCGCCCGTTCCGGTGGACTGCTTCGGCGGCTTCGGCGCCTTGGGCTGCTTCGGCGTCCGCTTGACGAGGGGGTCGGCGGCGGGAGCCGGCGGCAGCGCCATGATCTGGGTGGAGTCCGCGGGGGCCGGCGCGGGAACGTCGGGGGCGTTGATGACGTCGTTGAGCAACGCCCGCGCCCCGGCGTCGTCGAGACGCTGGTCGGGGTCCCGGGCGAGCAGCCCGTAGATGACCTCGGTGAGCGGACCGGCGTTCTTCGGCGGGTCGAGCGGTTCGGTCATCACGGCGGTCAGGGTGGCGATGGCCGAGCCCTTGTCGTACGGCGGGCAGCCCTCGACGCTCGCGTACAGCAGTCCGCCGAGGGACCACAGGTCGGCGGGCGGGCCGGGCTTGTGACCACGGGCCCGTTCCGGCGAGATGTACGAGGGGGCGCCGACGAGCATGCCGGTGGAGGTGACCGACGGGTCGCCCTCGACCTGGGCGATGCCGAAGTCGGTGAGCACGACGCGCCCGTCCTCGGCGATCAGCACGTTGGACGGCTTCACATCGCGGTGCAGGATGCCCTCGCGGTGCGCCGCGCGCAGCACGTCGAGGATGGCGAGCCCCACCTCGGCGGCCCGCCTCGGCGTCAGCGTGCCGTCCTCGCGGATCGCCTCGGCGAGCGACTTGCCCTCGATCAGCTCCATGACGATCCACGGGCGGTCGTCCTCGTCGACCACGTCGTAGACGGTCACCGCGCTGTTGTTGCGGATCCGTGCGATCGCCTTGGCCTCGCGCAGGGTGCGCGTGATCAGCCGGCGCTTCTCGTCCTCGTCGATCGCCCCGGGGAACCGCAGCTCCTTGACCGCGACCGTGCGGCCGAGCGTCTCGTCGTCGGCGCGCCAGACCGTACCCATGCCACCCCGGCCGAGCACCTCACCGAGCCGGTAGCGCCCCGCGAGGAGACGACCGTTCTTGTCCCGTTGGGGCTCCCGTGCCTGCTCCGCCTCCGACATGCGTCCCCTCTGCGATCAACCCGCCCTGGCAGAGCGTTCATTGTCCCTCACCCCGGGACCGGTTCTGGTGCCGGGTCCGGGGTCCGCCGCACTGCGGTCCGAAGAGGGAAGCCCCCACAGCCTCCTACCAACCCGGCCTCCCCGTCCAGGCCGGTCCGGGCGGCGGACACCGCCCCACCGGGCCGGCGGAGCCCAACTGACCCGGGGGCAACAGGCGGTGGCCGCCGCCCCGGGGTCTTCCGGGACAGCCGGGCGCCCTCTCGGCCCTGTCGCCGAACTGCCGGCCGCCGGGCGGCGGCGGCAGTTCGACGACCCGCCTAGATCGGCACGATGTCCGGTGCGCCGAGCCGGGCCGCGTCCGCCGTGAGGTCGTCGGGCTGCCGCTGCGACTCGCGCTCGGCCTCCACCCGCTTCTCGTAGTGCTCGACCTCCCGGTCGATCCGCCCCTCGTCCCAGCCCAGCACCGGTGCCATCAGCTCCGCGCAGAGCCGGGCGCTGCGGGTGCCCCGGTCGAAGGTCTCGATGGAGATCCGGGTGCGCCGGGTCAGTACGTCGTCCAGATGGCGGGCGCCCTCGTGGGAGGCCGCGTAGACGATCTCGGCGCGCAGATAGTCGTCGGCGGCGGGCAGCGGCTCGCCCAGGGTGGGGTCGGCGAGGATCAGTTCCAGAATTTCCTCGGTCATTGAGCCGTACCGGTTGAGCAGATGCTCCACCCGGGCGACATGGAGTCCGGTCCGGGCCGCGATCCGGGCGCGCGCGTTCCACAGGGCCTTGTATCCCTCGGCCCCCAGCAGCGGGGTGTCCTCGGTGACGCAGGCGGCGACCCGCTGATCGAGTCCGTGCACCGCCTCGTCCACCGCGTCCTTGGCCATGACCCGGTACGTCGTGTACTTGCCGCCCGCCACGACGACCAGGCCGGGGGCGGGGTGGGCCACGGTGTGCTCGCGCGACAGCTTGCTGGTGGCGTCCGACTCGCCGGCCAGCAGCGGCCGCAGTCCGGCGTAGACGCCCTGGACGTCGTCCCTGGTCAGCGGGGTGTTCAGGACGGAGTTGACGTGCTGGAGGAGATAGTCGATATCGGCGCTGGAGGCGGCCGGGTGGGCCTTGTCCAGATCCCAGTCGGTGTCGGTGGTGCCGACGATCCAGTGCCGGCCCCAGGGGATGACGAAGAGGACGGACTTCTCGGTGCGCAGGATGAGGCCGGTGGAGGAGTGGATGCGGTCCTTGGGGACGACGAGGTGGATGCCCTTGGAGGCCCGGACGTGGAACTGTCCGCGCTCGCCGATGAGCCCCTGGGTGTCGTCGGTCCACACACCGGTCGCGTTGACGACCTGCTTGGCCCGGACCTCGTACTCCGTGCCGCTCTCGACGTCCCGTACGAGCGCGCCGACGACCCGCTCGCCCTCGCGGAGGAAGCCGACGACCCGGGCCTGGTTCGCCACGTAGGCGCCGTAGGACGCGGCGGTGCGCACCAACTCGGTGACGAAACGGGCGTCGTCCATCTGGGCGTCGTAGTACTGCAAGGCGCCGACCAGGGCGTCCTTCTTCAGCGCCGGGGCGACCCGCAGGGCGTGCTTGCGGGAGAGGTGGCGGTGGACGGGAAGGCCCCGGCCATGGCCGGAGGAGACCGACATCGCGTCGTACAGCGCGACGCCGGAGCCGGCGTACAGCCGCTCCCAGCCCTTGTGCTGCAAGGGGTAGAGGAAGGGCACGGGCTTGACCAGGTGCGGGGCGAGCCGCTCCAGGAGCAGCCCGCGCTCCTTGAGGGCCTCCCGGACCAGGGCGAAGTCGAGCATCTCCAGATAGCGCAGGCCGCCGTGGATCAGCTTGCTCGACCTGCTCGATGTGCCGGACGCCCAGTCGCGCGCCTCGACCAGGCCGGTCGAGAGGCCTCTGGTGGCGGCGTCGAGCACCGTGCCCGCGCCGACCACGCCCGCCCCCACGACCAGCACGTCCAGTTCGCGCTCGGCCATGGCGGCGAGCGCTGCGGTGCGCTCGGCGGGTCCCAGTGTCGCTGTCCTCACTGCTGCCTCCCGGTGGATCGGGGTGGTCGGACACGGGAGTGCCACCCGGCCGAGGGGCCGGCCGCCCGTGCCCACCCCTCGATTCTGTCCGCGCTCTCCGAGTTCAGCCACCGCCTGTGGACAACACCCGGGCGTCAGGAGCCACGGAATGCGACATATAGGTCATATTTACGCCTAGTCTGACATTGCACTGTCCACAGCAGTTGCGATCTTCGCTCTCCGCACTTAGGGGGTCTTCCTGTATGCCCGCAGACCTCGCCGTCATCGGACTCGGTCACCTCGGCCTGCCCCTCGCCCAGGCCGCCGTGACCGCCGGAATCGCCACCATCGGCTACGACCCCGATCCACGCCCCTACGCGGAGCTCGGAGCGGGCCGCAGCCCCGTCGAGGGCACCCTCACCGCGTCCGAGATCCGCCGCATGCTCTCCGGCGGCTTCCGGCCCACCACCGACGCCGCCGAGCTGGGCCGGGTCCGGACCGCCGTGATCTGCTCCCCCACCCCGCTCGGCCCCGACCGCGCCATCGACCTCACCGCGCTCGGCGACGCGGCCCGCGCCCTGGCGGCCCGGCTGCGTCCGCACACCACCGTGCTGCTGGAGTCCGCCGTGCCGCCCGGCACCACCGAGACCTTCCTGCGCCCCCTGCTCGAAGAGGGCTCCGGACTCGTCGCCGGACGCGACTTCCACCTCGCCTGCTCCCCCGGCCGGCTCGACCCCGGCAACCGCACCCACACCCTGGCCAACACGCCCAAGGTCATCGGCGGCCTCACCCCCGCCTGCACCGAGTCGGCCGCCGCCTTCTACGGACGGCTCACCGACAAGGTCGTCCGGGCCCGCGGACCGCGCGAGGCGGAGATGACGAAGGTGCTGGAGACCAACTTCCGGCACGTCAACATCGCGCTGGTCAACGAGATGGCGGTGCTCTGCCACGACCTCGGCGTCGACTTCTGGGACGTCATCCGGTGCGCCGAGACCAAGCCGTTCGGCTTCCAGCCCTTCCGCCCGGGGCCCGGCGTCGGCGGACACGGCGTCCCGGTGGACCCCGGTTGCCTGCCCTACAGCACCCGCACCCCCGGACACCCGCTGCGGATGGTCTCGCTGGCGCAGGAGATCAATGACCGGATGCCCAGTTACGTCATCCAGCGCTGCGCCACCCTCCTGAACGAGCACGGCAAGTCCGTCCGGGGCGCACGCGTCCTGCTGCTCGGCGTCACCTACAAGCCGGACAGCGCCGACCAAGAGGCAGCGCCCGCACGGGAGATCGCCACCCGGCTGATGGACATGGGCGCCCAGATCGGCTACCACGACCCGCACGTCCTGGACTGGCGGGTGCGCGAACGCCCCGTCCCCCGGGCGGACTCGCTGTACGAAGCGGCAGCCGCAGCCGACCTGACCGTACTGCTCCAGCAGCACCGCACCTACGACCTCCAGGGACTCGCGGTGAAGGCCCAACTGCTCCTGGACACCCGGGGGGCCACTCCGGCGGGGGCCGCGCACCGGCTGTAGGAGGCGCCCCGGGATGTGACAGGCCGTCGAAAGATTGCCAGTGACCGGATCCGGACGGTGCTGCTACTCTGCGGCGTCACAGAGCGCACAGACATGCGAACTACGCACACGCGTGCGCAGCCGTCCCAGGGGGAGCCCCACCGTGAGTCAGCCCGTGCAGCCGCCGAACCAGCCCCAGCAGCCCTACGGCGGTCAGCCCGTCGACGGCAACCCGTACGCGGGCGGGCCGGGTCAGGGCGCACCGTCCGCACCGACCGGCAACCCGTACGGCCAGCAGGCTCCCGGCGCGCCCACCGGCAACCCCTACGGCCAGCAGCCCCCGGCCCCTACCGGCAACCCGTTCGCGGGCCAGCAGCCCGGCCAGGGCGCCCCGTTCGCCGGCGGAGCGCCTTTCACCCCTGCTCCCCCGGCCCGCGACAACATCCTCCTCGGCGTGGGGGTCGCGCTCGGCGCGGCGATCGTCGCGGGCATCCTGTACGGCGTCATCGCGGGCTCCATCGAGCGCGAGGTCGGCTACGCGGCGATCGGCGTCGGCTTCCTGGTCGGCTTCGCGGCGAGCAAGGTCGGCGGCTCCAACCCGGCGGTCATCGCCGCGTCGGCCGTCTTCTCGGTCGGCGCCGTCTACCTCGGTCAGCTCGTCGGCATCTCGATGGTCCTCGCCGACCTGGCGCAGATCCCGTTCTCCGAGGTGGTCGGCGACCACTTCGACACCGTGACGGCGGCCTGGTCCGAGGAGGCCGACATCATGACCTACTGCTTCCTCGCCCTCGGCGCGGTCGCCGCCGTCGGTGGCGCCAGGAAGGCCGGCTGACACCCGCGGCAGCGTACGGAAGGGCCCGGACCGTCGAACGGTCCGGGCCCTTCCGTGTGCGTACGGGAGTACGCGAGGTCAGCGGCGGTGCTGCGAGTCCGCCACCGTCACCTCGACGCGCTGGAACTCCTTGAGGTCGCTGTAGCCGGTGGTGGCCATCGCGCGGCGCAGGGCGCCGAAGATGTTCATCGAGCCGTCCGGGGTGTGCGAGGGGCCGGTGAGGACCTCCTCCGTCGTCCCGACCGAGCCGAGGTCGACCAGCTTGCCGCGCGGCACGTCCTCGTGGACGGCCTCCATGCCCCAGTGGCGGCCACGGCCCGGCGCGTCCGTGGCGCGGGCCAGCGGAGAGCCCATCATCACGGCGTCCGCACCGCAGGCGATGGCCTTCGGCAGGTCGCCGGACCAGCCGACGCCGCCGTCGGCGATGACGTGCACATACCGGCCGCCGGACTCGTCCATGTAGTCGCGGCGGGCCCCGGCGACGTCCGCGACGGCGGTGGCCATCGGGACCTGGATGCCGAAGACATTGCGCGTGGTGTGCGCGGCGCCGCCGCCGAAGCCGACGAGGACGCCGGCCGCGCCGGTCCGCATCAGGTGCAGGGCGGCGGTGTACGTGGCGCAGCCGCCGACGATGACCGGGACGTCCAGCTCGTAGATGAACTGCTTCAGGTTCAGCGGCTCGGCCGCGCCCGAGACGTGCTCGGCGGAGACCGTCGTACCGCGGATGACGAAGATGTCGACGCCCGCGTCGACGACCGCCTTGGAGAACTGGGCGGTGCGCTGCGGGGAGAGCGCGGCGGCGGTGACGACGCCGGAGTCGCGCACCTCCTTGATGCGCTGTCCGATCAGCTCCTCCTGGATCGGCGCGGAGTAGATCTCCTGGAGCCGGCGGGTCGCGGACTCGACCGGCATCCCGGCGATCTCGTCGAGCAGCGGCTGCGGGTCGGCGTGCCGGGTCCACAGGCCTTCCAGGTTCAGCACGCCCAGGCCGCCGAGCTCACCGATCCGGATGGCGTGCTGCGGGGATACCACGGAGTCCATGGGAGCGGCCAGGAACGGCAGCTCGAAGCGGTAGGCGTCGATCTGCCAGGCGATCGAGACCTCCTTCGGGTCGCGGGTGCGGCGACTCGGAACGACGGCGATGTCGTCGAATGCGTAAGCCCGGCGGCCGCGCTTGCCGCGCCCGATCTCGATCTCAGTCACGATGTGTGGCCTTTCCCTCTACGTCTGCGCTGACCAGTATCCCCGACGCACACATGAGGGGCGGTACCGGGAACTCCGGTCCGCCCCTCACCTGCGCTGATGCGTTACTTCCTGCTGTAGTTCGGCGCTTCCACCGTCATCTGGATGTCGTGCGGGTGGCTCTCCTTGAGACCCGCCGAGGTGATCCGGACGAAGCGGCCCTTGCTCTCCATCTGGTCGACGGACGCGGCGCCGACGTAGCCCATGGTCTGGCGCAGGCCGCCGACGAGCTGGTGGAGGACGTTGGCCAGCGGGCCCCGGTAGGGCACCTGGCCCTCGATGCCCTCGGGGACGAGCTTGTCGTCCGAGGAGACCTCGGCCTGGAAGTAGCGGTCCTTGGAGTAGGACCGGCCCTGGCCGCGGGACTGCATCGCGCCCAGCGAGCCCATGCCGCGGTACGACTTGAACTGCTTGCCGTTGATGAACATCAGCTCGCCCGGCGACTCCTCGCAGCCCGCCAGC
Source organism: Streptomyces sp. NPDC058576 (assembly GCF_042718715.1). Taxonomy (NCBI): domain Bacteria; kingdom Bacillati; phylum Actinomycetota; class Actinomycetes; order Kitasatosporales; family Streptomycetaceae; genus Streptomyces; species Streptomyces sp. NPDC058576. The sequence goes on from NZ_JBHXPF010000004.1 coordinate 144,602, forward strand.
AGGCTGCCCAGCATCACGCTGTCCGCGCCGGCGGCGAGCGCCTTGCCGATGTCGCCGCTGTACTGGAGGCCGCCGTCGCCGATCACCGGCACGCCCGCGGCACGCGCGGCGAGCGCGGCCTCGTAGATCGCGGTGACCTGCGGGACGCCGATGCCGGCGACCACGCGGGTGGTGCAGATCGAGCCGGGTCCGACGCCGACCTTCACGCCGTCGACGCCGGCGTCGATCAGCGCCTGGGCGCCGTCGCGGGTGGCGACGTTGCCGCCGATGACGTCCACGCCGACGCTCGACTTGATCTTCGCCATCCAGGCGAGGGCGTTGCTGTTGTGCCCGTGCGAGGTGTCGACGATCAGGAAGTCGACCCCGGCGGACGCGAGCGCCTGTGCGCGCTCCAGCGCCTCGGGGCTGGCGCCGACGGCCGCGCCGACCAGGAGACGGCCTTCGGCGTCCTTGGCGGCGTTCGGGTACTGCTCGGCCTTCTTGAAGTCCTTGACCGTGATGAGGCCCTTGAGGATGCCCGCCTCGTCGACCAGCGGCAGCTTCTCGATCTTGTGGCGGCGCAGCAGCTCCATGGCCTCGACGCCGGAGATCCCGACCTTGCCGGTGACCAGCGGCATCGGCGTCATGACCTCGCGCACCTGGCGCGAGCGGTCCGACTCGAAGGCCATGTCGCGGTTGGTGACGATGCCCAGGAGCTTGCCGGCGGCGTCGGTGACCGGCACGCCGCTGATGCGGAACTTCGCGCAGAGCGCGTCCGCCTCGCCGAGCGTGGCGTCGGGGTGCACGGTGATCGGGTCGGTGACCATGCCAGACTCGGACCGCTTGACCAGGTCGACCTGGTTGACCTGGTCCTCGATGGAGAGGTTGCGGTGCAGCACGCCGACGCCGCCCTGCCGGGCCATGGCGATGGCCATCCGGGCCTCGGTCACCTTGTCCATGGCGGCGGACAGCAGGGGGATGTTCACCCGTACGTTGCGCGAGATGAGGGTCGAGGTGTCGACCGCGTTGGGCAGGACCTCGGACGCGCCGGGCAACAGCAGCACGTCGTCGTAGGTCAACCCGAGCGTCGCGAATTTCTCGGGCACTCCGTCGACGTTTGCAGTCATGACACCTTCCCCAAATGGCCTTGATCGGTGCGGATGTCCATGCTAACGGGCTCCACGGGTGTCTCATTCCACGATCAAGATCACTTGGCGGTTCTGTAGCTTTCTACAGCGCCGCCGGGGAGGGCCGGCGCGGGTGTCTCTACTGCTCCGCGAGCGCCCGGAGCCTGCTGAGCGCGCGGTGCTGAGCGACCCGGACCGCACCCGGCGACATCCCGAGCATCCGTCCGGTCTCCTCGGCGGTGAGCCCCACCGCCACCCGCAGGACCAGCAGCTCGCGCTGGCTCTCCGGGAGGTTGGCGAGGAGCTTCTTGGCCCAGGCGGCGTCGCTGCTGAGCAGCGCGCGCTCCTCCGGGCCGAGGGAGTCGTCGGGCCGCTCCGGCATCTCGTCGGAGGGGACGGCGGTCGACCCCGGGTGGCGCATCGCGGCGCGCTGGAGGTCGGCGACCTTGTGGCCGGCGATCGCGAAGACGAAGGCCTCGAAGGGCCGGCCGGTGTCCTTGTAGCGCGGCAGCGCCATGAGCACCGCGACGCAGACCTCCTGCGCCAGGTCCTCCACGAAGTGGCGAGCGTCACCGGGAAGGCGGTTCAGCCGGGAGCGGCAGTAGCGCAGCGCGAGGGGGTGGACGTGGGCCAGCAGATCATGGGTGGCCTGCGCGTCGCCGTCGACGGCCCGGTGCACGAGGGCACCGATCACCGTGGTTTCGTCGTCGCGCATCGAACCATGGTGCCTTGGCGCCGTACGGTCCGCTCCACCGCGTCCCGAGTTGTGCACCGAAGCGTTATGAGCGGGTGCGCCGGATGTCATGTCCTGCGCCCTCCCCTTCCGCTCGACCGAATCGTTCCTGAGGAACTCCACGACTCAAGGATGCGTCATCGGCCGGGAAGCGTCACATGGCACCGCTGGACGGGCGCCCGGACAGGGGGTGTGGAGCCGGTGGCCCGTTCCGTGACCCCGTCCGCCGGCCTGCGGACGGGGCGCGGCCCGGGCCGCGTCGTCAGCGGACCAGACCCCAGCGGAATCCGAGGGCCACCGCATGGGCGCGGTCCGAGGCCCCGAGCTTCTTGAACAGGCGCCGGGCGTGGGTCTTGACGGTGTCCTCGGAGAGGAACAGCTCACGGCCGATCTCCGCGTTGGAGCGGCCGTGGCTCATGCCTTCGAGCACCTGGATCTCCCGCGCGGTGAGCGTGGGAGCCGCGCCCATCTCGGCGGACCGCAGCCGGCGCGGGGCGAGCCGCCACGTCGGGTCGGCCAGCGCCTGTGTGACGGTGGCCCGCAGTTCGGCGCGCGAGGCGTCCTTGTGCAGATACCCGCGGGCCCCGGCGGCGACCGCGAGCGCGACGCCGTCCAGGTCCTCGGCCACGGTCAGCATGATGATCCGGGCCCCGGGGTCGGCGGAGAGCAGTCGCCGGACCGTCTCCACACCCCCCAGACCGGGCATGCGTACGTCCATCAGAATCAGATCCGAACGATCGGCACCCCAGCGGCGGAGGACTTCCTCGCCGTTGGCCGCCGTCGTCACGCGCTCGACGCCGGGCACAGTGGCCACCGCGCGACGGAGCGCTTCTCGGGCAAGCGGGGAGTCGTCGCAGACGAGGACGGATGTCATGACCGTCCTCCGCAGCTGATGCGCGTCACCTTGAGCCTCCAGGCTGATACAAGTCGTCACCTGTGCGGTCGACCCCCTCGGACATGTGCCCGAGCCGGATATCCGTCAACCGCATCCGTTCCCTTAACGACGGTCACTCGAAAGAGTTACGGGTCGGGCGGTCGGGTTCGGCACTCTACGTGAAGGGCCGTACACGGAGGAGAACGGCGCGGGTGATTCACCCGTCAACCGGATCTTCACTCGTTGGCATGCCCTGTTCGGCACCATTTCTTCCCTTTTGAGGGTGTCTGAGGCTAGATTCGCAATCAGTCATATTTACATCTACTAGCACCGTAGATGTACGGTCGAGACTTCGGTCACACCGATCACAGACGGTCCGAACACAGCAGGCCGTCGATCACAGACGGTCGAGGATGCCGCTTCCGACGCAGCACAGCTCCGAGGGGACAAGCAATGGCAGATTTCTCCCGCCTTCCCGGACCCAACGCAGACCTGTGGGACTGGCAGCTGCTCGCCGCCTGCCGAGGCGTGGACAGCTCCCTGTTCTTCCATCCGGAGGGGGAGCGCGGTGCGGCGCGGAGCGCTCGCGAGACCTCCGCCAAGGAGGTGTGCATGCGCTGCCCGGTACGGGCCGAGTGCGCGGCGCACGCACTGGCCGTACGGGAGCCCTACGGAGTGTGGGGCGGCCTGACGGAGGACGAACGCGAAGAGCTGATGGGCCGGGCCAGAACCCGGCTGATCACCGCCGCGCCCTCCGGGGCCCCCGCCGCCGGACCGGGTTCCGGCACCCCCTGACACCCGTACGCCGCATCTGAGCGAAGAAACGATTCTTCGGCATCTTCAGCCATCCGGCCCGCGACCAGCCGCAGCGGAGCCGGACCCCTCACCGCCCGTGCGCCGCGGGGCCCGGCGGGCGTCACGGCACCGACCGGCCTCAGCGGGCGGCCGTCCGCGCCAGCTGGTCCAGGGTCGCCGCCACCGCCGGAACCCGGGCCAGGTCCGGCAGGGTCAGCGCGACGATCTCCCGCTCGATCGCGGGCTCCACCGGCACGGCCCTGGCCCCCTTGGGGCGTACCGACTCGACGGCCAGCTCCGGCAGCACCGCCACCCCGAGCCCCGCCCCGACGAGGCCCATCACCGCCGGGTAGTCGTCGGTGGCGAAGTCGATGCGCGGGGCGAAGCCGGACTCCTCGCAGACCTCGACCAGCTGACGACGGCAGCGCGGGCAGCCCGCGATCCATGACTCCTCCGCCAGCTCGCCGATGGACACGCTCGACGCCTCCGCCAGCCGGTGCCCCTCCGGGAGCAGGCCGATCAGCCGGTCGGTGAGCAGCGGCCGGACCACCAGGTCGTCCCATTCGCCGCCGGTCGCCCCGTACCGGAACGCCAGCGCGATGTCGCAGTCGCCCTCGCGCAGCAGGTCCACCGAGCGCGGCGGCTCGGCCTCGACGAGCGAGACCCTGGTCCCGGGGTGTTCGGCGCGCAGGGCGGCCAGTGCTCCCGGGACCAGCGTGGAGCTGCCGCTGGGGAAGGAGACCAGCCGGACCCGGCCGGCCCGCAGTCCGGCGATGGCGGCGACCTCCTCCTCCGCGGCGGTCAGTCCCGCGAGGATGCCGGAGGCGTGCCGTACCAGCGCCTCGCCGGCCTGGGTGAGGCGCATCTCGCGTCCGGTGCGGATCAGCAGCGTGGTGCCCGCGGAGGACTCCAGGGCCTTCATCTGCTGGCTGACGGCGGGCTGGGTGCAGCCGAGTTCGCGGGCTGCGGCGGAGAACGAGCCGGTGGTGGACACGGCACGCAGGACACGGAGGTGGCGAGCTTCGATCACCCCGCCAGCATAAGAAATTGTTGGAGGAGGGGCGAACTAATGATGTGCTTCTTTGGGGGCGGGGCCGGTTAGCGTGACCGTATGAAGCTGCTGACCGTGAACATCGGCCGACCCCGCCCCTCCGCGCAGACCAGCAACCCGGGCGGCCTCTCCGGGATCGACAAGCGCCCGGTGGAGGGCCCCGTGGAGGTTCTCGAACCCGGGCCCAAGGGCGTCGGCGGCAGCGGGCTGGCCGGGGACGCGGTGTGCGACCTGCGTCATCACGGCGGCAGCGACCAGGCGGTGTACGCCTTCGCCCGGGAGGAGCTGGACGCCTGGGAGCGGGAGCTGGGCGGCCGGAAGCTGGCCAACGGGGTGTTCGGCGAGAACTTCACGACCCTGGGCGTCGACGTGAGCGGGGCGCGGATCGGCGAACGCTGGCGGGTGGGGACGGACCTGCTGCTGGAGGTGACCTCGGGGCGCGTCCCGTGCCGGACCTTCGCCCACCACCTCGGGGAGGAGGGGTGGGTGCGGCGGTTCACCCAGCAGGGTGCCACCGGCGCGTATCTGCGGGTCATCGAACCGGGCACCGTCCGCGCGGGGGACCCCGTCGAGATCGTGCACCGGCCCGGCCACGACGTCACCGCCGCCCTGCAGTTCCGGGCCGTCACGACCGAACGCACCCTGCTGCCCGCACTGCTGGCCGCCGGGGAGGCCCTGCACCCCGAGGCGCTGCGGAAGGCCCGGGAGTACGCCGCGCAGCAGGGCTGAGAGCCGGCGGGAGGGCCGCGTACGGGAGGCGCTCGGGCCCGTGCGGCACGTCTCAGGGGGACGGCCATGCCCGAAAAACCCCGGTCCCGCCGCAGCAGCCCCCGCCCGGCGATCCGTACGCCTCCGGGTGCGGCGTCCGCATGCTGTGCTTCGCCCCGGGGCCACCCTGACCCGTACTGAGGGTCTCCCCCGGCCTGGTCGTCAGGGCCCGGTCGGGGGCGGTTCAGGGCTCTGCCCCATGCCCGGGGGCCGGTGGTCTCGGAATGCTGATGAGCATGGAGAAGACCAGGGGACGACAGCGGTTGAAGCGGGTGCTCATCGCGCTGGCGGTGGTGGCGGGGGTGTTCGGGGCGGCGGTCGGCGGCTCGTTCGCGTGGCTGTGGTCGAGCGCCGACATCAGCACGGTGGGCAAGGCCCGCTTCGACAACGCGCTGGCGGTGCCCCCGCTCGCCCCCTCGACGGTGGACGAGGACGGCACACGCGTCTTCGATCTGCGGATGCGGGCGGGGAGCACGGAGTTCCGGACGGGGGTGGCGACCCCGACCATGGGGTTCAACGGCGGCCATCTGGGCCCGACGCTGCGGGCGGAGCGCGGCGAGCGGGTGAAGGTCCGGGTGCGCAACACGCTCGACGAGGCGTCCAGCGTGCACTGGCACGGGATGCACCTGCCCGCCGCGATGGACGGCGGACCGCACCAGATGGTCGAGGCCGGCGGCTCCTGGACCCCGCACTGGAAGGTCGACCAGCCGGCCTCGACGCTCTGGTACCACCCGCATCCGCACGGCGCGACGGAGCGGCACGTACAGCGGGGTCTGGCCGGGATGTTCCTGCTCGACGACGAGAACTCCGGGCGGCTGAAGCTGCCGAAGACGTACGGGGTGGACGATCTGCCGGTGATGGTGCAGGACGTGACCTTCGACGGCGCGAGGTTCGACCACGGGCACCGGTTCCTGGCCAACACCGGCTTCCTGGGCGAGCGGACGATGGTGAACGGCACGCTCGACCCGTACGCCGAGGTCGGCGACGAGCGCGTACGGCTGCGCCTGCTGAACGCGTCGACCGCGCGCATCTACACCTTCGGCTTCGACGACGACCGCTCCTTCGACCTGGTGGGGACGGACGGCGGGCTGCTGGGCGCGCCCGCGCCGATGAACCGGGTGCAGCTGTCGCCGGGTGAGCGGGCGGAGGTCGTCGTGACGATGCGGCCGGGTGAGCGGACGGTGCTGCGCAGCTACCCGTGGCGGGACGGGAACGGCTGGGAGCGGCGGTTCGACGGGGGCGACGACTCCTTCGACGTACTCCAGTTGCGGGCGGCCGAGCGGCTGCGCCCCTCCCCCGGGGTGCCGGACCGGCTGGCCGTGGACCAGGGGCTGGAGCTGCCGGAGGCCGACGCCGCGGTGCGCAGCCGCCACTTCGAGCTGCGCAGGTCCGGCATCAACGGGCAGCCGATGGCCATGGACCGGATCGACGAGACGGTCACCCGGGGGACGACGGAGGTCTGGACGCTGCGCAACGGCGGCGACATGACCCACAACTTCCATGTGCACGATGTGCAGTTCCGGGTGCTGGACGTGAACGGGAAGCGGCCGGAGCCGGCGCTGCGGGGTCGCAAGGACACGGTGGCCGTGCCGATGGGCTCGACCGTGCGGATCGCCCTGCGGTTCGAGGGGCCGTCCGATCCGGACATCCCGTACATGTACCACTGCCATCTGCTGTCCCACGAGGACGACGGGATGATGGGCCAGTTCGTGGTGGTGGACAAGGGACAGCGGGCGGGTGAGGTGCCCGACCATGCGGGGCACTAACGTGCCGCGTATGACGACTGCACTGATCACGGGCGCGACGGCGGGTATCGGGGCCGCGTTCGCGCGGCGGCTCGCGGCCCAGGGGCACAACCTGGTGCTGGTGGCACGGGACACCGCGCGGCTGCGCGAGCAAGCCACCGAACTGCACGACCGGCACGGCATCGAGGCCGAGGTACTGAGCGCCGACCTGTCCACGGGCGGCGGGATCGAGGCGGTCGAGAAGCGGCTCGCGGACCGCCGGCACCCGGTCGATCTGCTGGTGAACAACGCCGGGTTCGGCAACAAGGGGCGCTTCCTGGAAGTGTCCATGGCCGACGAGCTGACGATGCTGAAGGTGCACTGCGAGGCGGTGCTGCGGCTGACCTCGGCGGCCGTCGCCGGGATGAAGGAGCGGGGCCGGGGCGGGGTCGTCAACGTGGCGTCGGTCGCGGCGTTCGTGCCGCGCGGCACCTACGGGGCGTCCAAGGCGTGGGTGGTGCAGTTCACCCAGGGCGCGGCGCGTGATCTGGCCGGGTCGGGGGTGCGGCTGATGGCGCTGTGCCCCGGGTTCGTGCGGACGGAGTTCCACGAGCGGGCCGGGATGGGCACGGACAACATCCCGAGCTGGATGTGGCTGGACGCGGACAAGCTGGTGGCCTCGGCGCTGGCGGATCTGGCCCGGGGGAAGACGGTGTCGATCCCGGACCCGCGCTACAAGGCGCTGATGGGGCTGGTCAAGGTCGCCCCGCGGGGCCTGCTCGGCGGGGTCACCTCGCGGACGGGGCGGAAGTACGGTCCGCAGTAGCGGTACGGGAGCTGCTCCGGCCCCGCAGGTGGTGGGTTCGCCGGACCGGAGACGCACCGAGGCCCGGCGCCCCCGCGAGGGGGTGCCGGGCCTCAGGCGTACCGGGAAGGCGTACCGAACGGTACGGCGGTACTAGTGGGAGTGGCCGTGGCCGCCGTGACCGGCGTCGGCCTCTTCCTCGGCCGGCTTCTCGACGACCAGGGTCTCGGTCGTGAGCAGCAGCGACGCGATGGACGCGGCGTTCTCCAGGGCGGAGCGGGTGACCTTGACCGGGTCGATGACGCCGGCCTTGACCAGGTCGCCGTACTCGCCGGTGGCGGCGTTGAAGCCCTGGCCCTTGTCGAGCTCGGAGACCTTGGAGGTGATGACGTAACCCTCCAGGCCGGCGTTCTCGGCGATCCAGCGCAGCGGCTCGACGGCGGCGCGGCGCACGACCGCGACACCGGTGGCCTCGTCGCCGGTCTTGCCGAGGTTGCCCTCCAGGACCTTCACGGCGTGGACGAGGGAGGAGCCACCGCCGGAGACGATGCCCTCCTCGACCGCGGCGCGGGTCGCCGAGATGGCGTCCTCAAGGCGGTGCTTCTTCTCCTTGAGCTCCACCTCGGTGGCGGCGCCGACGCGGATGACGCACACGCCGCCGGCCAGCTTCGCGAGGCGCTCCTGGAGCTTCTCGCGGTCCCAGTCGGAGTCCGTGGACTCGATCTCGGCCTTGATCTGGTTGACGCGGCCCTTGACGTCGTCGGAGTTGCCCCCGCCGTCGACGATGGTCGTGTCGTCCTTGGAGACGGTGACGCGGCGGGCGGTGCCCAGCACGTCGAGACCGGCGCCGTCGAGCTTGAGGCCGACCTCCTCGGCGATGACGGTCGCACCGGTGAGGGTGGCGATGTCGCCGAGCATGGCCTTGCGGCGGTCGCCGAAGCCCGGGGCCTTCACCGCGACGGCGTTGAAGGTGCCGCGGATCTTGTTGACGACGAGGGTGGAGAGCGCCTCGCCCTCGACGTCCTCGGCGATGATCAGGAGCGGCTTGGAGGCGCCGGCCTGGATGACCTTCTCCAGGAGCGGGAGCAGCTCCTGGATGGAGCCGATCTTGCCCTGGTGGATCAGGATGTACGGGTCGTCGAGGACGGCCTCCATACGCTCCTGGTCGGACACCATGTACGGCGACAGGTAGCCCTTGTCGAAGGCCATGCCCTCGGTGAACTCCAGGTCCAGACCGAAGGTGTTGGACTCCTCGACGGTGATGACACCGTCCTTGCCGACCTTGTCCATCGCGTCCGCGATGAGCTCGCCGACCTGCGGGTCCTGCGCGGAGAGCGCGGCCACGGCGGCGATGTCGGCCTTGTCGTCGATCGGGCGGGCGGTCGCGAGGAGCTCCTCGGACACGGCCTTGACCGCGGCATCGATGCCCTTCTTCAGGGCGGCCGGGGAGGCGCCCGCGGCGACGTTGCGCAGGCCCTCGCGGACGAGCGCCTGGGCCAGCACGGTCGCGGTGGTGGTGCCGTCACCCGCTACGTCGTTGGTCTTGGTCGCCACCTCCTTGACGAGCTGGGCGCCGAGGTTCTCGTACGGGTCGTCGAGCTCGACCTCGCGCGCGATGGTGACACCGTCGTTGGTGATGGTGGGAGCGCCGAACTTCTTGTCGATGACGACGTTGCGGCCCTTGGGGCCGATCGTCACCTTGACCGTGTCGGCAAGCTTGTTGACGCCGCGCTCAAGGGCGCGACGGGCGTCCTCGTCGAACTTCAGAATCTTCGCCATGGGCTGTTTTCCCTCTCAAAATGAACTGCGCCCCTCGCCGCCCGGCTAGTTGTTACGCAGGGGGCCAGGGGCGCAGAACACAAGCAAACGTGGGTGAATTACTTCTCGACGATCGCGAGAACGTCGCGGGCCGAGAGGACGAGGTACTCCTCGCCGTTGTACTTCACCTCGGTGCCGCCGTACTTGCTGTACAGGACGACGTCGCCGGTCTTGACGTCGAGCGGAAGCCGCTCGCCGTTCTCGAAGCGGCCCGGGCCCACGGCGAGGACGACGCCCTCCTGGGGCTTCTCCTTCGCGGTGTCCGGAATGACCAGGCCGGAAGCCGTGGTCTGCTCGGCGTCGAGCGGCTGGACCACAATGCGGTCCTCAAGCGGCTTGATCGCAACCTTGGAGCTGGTGGTCGACACGATCCGGTCTCCCCCTTCGGAGATCTCACGGGGTTTAACAGTCTGTGGGTGGCGACCAGACCGATCCGTCGTCGCGGGTGCCGGACCTGCCCTGTCGCACAGTGTGGTGCTGGCACTCTCCAGGGGGGAGTGCCAGACCCGAGACTATGACCGCGATTAGCACTCGGTCAAGCGGAGTGCCAATTCACCACCCTCGCGCCGTCTCGGCCCGGGCTCCATCCGGTCACCGTCCGGACAACGCTGGGGTGGAGCGTCGCGTTCCGTACGACGGTACGGAGATGACGCGACCCGAGAGCCGCCTGCCCGGACGGCCGGACGAGAGAGCCGACGCCCCGCGGCAGCCGTCGTCGAACCCGGGCGGGTGCGCGGATCCGTTGGTGGGCCTGCTGCTGGTGGTCGCGGAGGCGTCGCTCGGGGCGTTGCTGACGGTGTGGCTGGTGCTGCGGGGCCTGGCGCGGTCGCGGGAGGCGGCCGAGGGCGAGGTGTCCGGGCCGCCGCCCGCGGACCCGGGCACGGGCTGGACGCCGATCGTCGTTCTCGGCGTCCTCGCCCTCCTGGTCGCCTGCCTCGCCGCGGCGTTGCTGCGCGGCGGATGGCTCTGGTCCGGCGGGATGCAGGTGGTCGTCGCGATGGCGCTGGGTGTGGCGGTCCTGGCGTCCGCCGCGCAGGGAACCGGCCGGGAGGCTCCGGAACCCGCTCCCACCTGGAACTCCCCGCCCTGCCTCAGCGGCGGCGACAACGACGAATGCGCGCGCAGCGGAGGCTGAGCGCGCATTCGCGGCCGGGCGCGGGGAAGGGCGCCGGTCAGACGTAGTCCTCCAGCTTCGCCACCGCGTACCCCTTGTCCGTGATGGTCTTCATGACCCGGCGGATCATGTCGGGCATCGAGCCCTTCCAGTCCTCCTTGCCCCGGAAGTGGGTGAGGACGATGTCGCCGGGGTGCAGGTCCCGGTCCCACTCGCGCCATTCCATGTGGTCGGGGAAGGCCTCGGACGACCACAGGGGTACGGCGGTGATCCCGCAGGACTTGGCGACGACGAGGGTGTCGCGGTTGTAGTTGCCGTAGGGCGGGCGGAAGAGGGTGGGGCGCTTGCCGTAGTGCTTGAGGATCTTCTCCTGCTGGCCGCAGATCTCCCGCTTCTGCTGGGCGTGGGAGAGGCCGGGCAGATAGCGGTGGTTGAGCGTGTGGTTGCTGATGACCACCCCGCGCTTCTGCATCTTCTTGAAGTAGCCGTAGTCGTCGTTGATGACGTAGTCACTGACGAACGCGCTGTACGGGATGTCCAGTTCGGTCATCATCCGCAGCAGCTCGGGATCCTTCTCCGCCCCGTCGTCCATCGTCAGGAAGACGATCTTCTCCTTGGTCGGGACGGTGGTGAAGACGGGCGGCAGGCCCGCGTCGTCGCGGACCTCGAAGCCCTTGCGGGTGGTGATGCGCGGCTTCACCTTCGGCGGCTCGGGGGGAGCGAGCGGGGCCTTGGCGAGCCCCCACTTCTTCGCGGCGACGGCGCGTGCGGCCTGCTTCTTCCTGACCGTCTCGGCGTACGTGTCCGGGGCCCGGCCGGGCCCGGCCTGCGGGGCCGCGTCGCCCGACGGGCCGGCGGTGGGCTTCGCGGGCCCGCCGGGGGCACCCGCGCCGCTGCCGCCGGTCTCCGCCGCGCATCCGGAGGCGACGGCGGCGGCCAGCAGGGCCGCCAGCACGACGACGCCCGACCTGTGCCGCTTCATGGCTGATTTTTCTTTTTGTCGTACTAGCTGCATGGCGCCGCATCCTGCCAGCCGTCGGCCCGTGCGCCCTTTCGACACCGCGAGCGGACCGGCGCCGTCCCCCGGCCGGCCCACAGGGACTCGCACCGGCCCCGGGGCCGGACGGGACCTGCCCCCGGCTGGCCCACAATGGACCGGGTGAACGCATCGACCCCCGCCGCCCCGTCCGACGACCCCGCCCGCGCCGCCTTCGCCGCGCTGCGCACCCCCGAGGGCGAGCGGCTGCTGGCCGAGCTGCGCGACCACGACCCCGCCGACGAGCTGGCCACCGCGACGCGGCTGCGCCGCACGCACCCGGCGGAGCTGGTGTCGGCGGCGCTCGGCCAGGCCCGGCTGCGGCAGCGGGCGGTGGCCAAGTTCGGGGCCGAGGACGCCTACCGGATGTTCTTCACGCCCAACGGGGTCGAGCAGGCCACCCGCACCTCGGTCGCCGCCCACCGCGCCGCCCGGTTCGCCGGGCTCGGCGTGCGGAGCGTGGCGGACCTGTGCTGCGGCATCGGCGGCGACGCGATCGCGCTGGCCCGCGCCGGGATCTCGGTGCTCGCCGTGGACCGCGATCCGCTGACCGCCGAGGTGGCCCGCGCCAACGCGGCGGCGCTCGGCCTGGACGGGCTGATCGAGGTCCGGTGCGCCGATGTCACGGAGATCGACACCGCCCCGTACGACGCGGTCTTCGTGGACCCGGCCCGGCGGGGCGGACGCGGCAGGATCTTCGATCCGGAGGCGTACTCACCGCCGCTCTCCTGGGCCACGGCCGCCGCGCTGAAGGCTCCCAGGGCGGCCCTGAAGATCGCCCCGGGCATCCCGCACGAGGCGATCGGCCCGGAGGCGGAGGCCGAGTGGATCTCGGACGGCGGGGACGTGAAGGAGGCGGTGCTCTGGTACGGGGAGGGCTTCGCGCCCGGCGCGTTCCGGGCCACGCTGCTGCCCGCCGGGGCGACCCTGACCGCCCCGGCCCCGCTGCCGGCCCCGCCGGTCGGCCCGGTCGGGCGCTATCTGTACGAGCCGGACGGCGCGGTGATCCGGGCCCACCTCGTCGCCGACCTCGTGGAGCGGTGCGGCGGGCGGCTGGTGGACGAGACGATCGCGTACATCACGAACGACGTGCCGTACTCCTCCCCGTACGTCTCCGGGTACGGGATCACCGATCAGCTGCCGTTCAACATGAAGAAGCTGAAGGCGCTGCTGCGGGAGCGTCAGGTCGGCGTGCTCACCGTCAAGAAGCGCGGCTCGGCGGTCGAACCGGAGGAGCTGCGCCGCCGGATGAAGCTGAGCGGACCGGGCTCGGCGACGGTGTTCCTGACCCGGGTGGCGGGGGCGCCGACGATGCTGATCGGCCACCCGCTGGGCTGACCGCACGACCGAATCGGCTCAGCGGTGGCCGGGTCCGCCGGTGCGGGTGAAGGGCGGGCGCTCGGGCTCCCGCGCGGCCGGCGGCCCCGCAGCCCCGGTCCCGGCCCCCGCCCCGGTCGGGGTTCCGGCCCCGGTCCCGGCCCCGGTCGCGGTTCCGGCCCCCGTCGCGGTTCCGGCCCCCGTCGCGGTTCCGGCCCCCGTCGCGGTTCCGGCCCCCATCAGGACGCGCACCACCCAGCGGCGGTGCGCCAGGGCCTTCACGGCGCCGAGCAGCGCGGTCAGCCACGCGACCATGCCGACGCCCATGACCAGGGCGACGAGCCCGTACGTCTCCCGGCCGGGCCGCGCGCTCGCGGGCCCGATGACGCAGAGGGCCAGCCCCGCCGCGCCCAGGACGAACGACAGCAGCAGCCAGGCGAGGCTCAGCCCGGGCCGCCGCAGCGGCCGGTCGCGCTCCGGGTCGCGGTCCAGCGCACCCCACGCGTCCAGCAGCGACCGGACCTCGCGGTCCCGGGCGATGCCCAGGCAGACGAAGGCGACGGCCGGGATCAGGACCACCGCGCCGATGACCAGACAGACGCCCCCGGCGATGCCGCTGAAGAAGTCGACCGCCTGCTCGAACATGACGACGGCCGAGCCCACCAGGCTCCAGCCGATCGCGGCGAGCGCGGCCCACATCCACAGCAGCCCGAGCCGCCCCGGCCCCACGTGCATCTTCACCAACTCGCCCAGGACCACCGCCCGGTCGGCGAGCATCGCCTCGCGGTCGGGCCAGGAGCGGATCTCGACGGGCGGAGGAGGCGGCGGAAGCGGGGCACGGTGTGGCATGGGCAGAACACTACCGATCGGGCCACCGGGGCCACGCGCTCGCTCAGGCCCTCCGCGCCGTGCGCCCGTTCAGGCGTCGCGCAGGGCCTGGATGTCCAGCTTGCCCATGCCGAGCATCGCCTTCATGGCCCGGTCCGCCTTCGCCGGGTCCGGGTCGGCGAGCAGCCGGGGCAGCTCGTTCGGGACGATCTGCCAGGAGACCCCGAACCGGTCCTTGAGCCAGCCGCACTGGCCCTCCTCCCCGCCCTCGGAGAGCGCGTCCCAGAACCGGTCCACCTCGGCCTGGTCGGCGCAGTCCACGGAGAGCGAGATCGCCTCGGTGAACGGGAACTGCGGGCCGCCGTTGAGCCCCACGTAGTCCTGGCCCGCGAGCCGGAAGTCGACGGTCAGCACGGAACCCGTCTCGCCGGGGGCCTCCGCGCCGTAGTAGGTGATGTCCCGGATGCGGGAGTCACCGCCGAAGATCGCGATGTAGTGCTCGGCCGCCTCCTTCGCTTGGCCGTCGTACCAGAGACAGGGGGTGATCTTCTGCATGGTCTTCTCCTCGTCGGGCCGTCCACGCGTCCGGGCCGGCCGGTCCGCACGTCGTGGAAGGTAGACCGCCCCGGGCACGCGAACTCATCGGACACGCCACGGCCCCCTCGCCCCGCACCCGGGCGGGCTCACGGGGTGGCCGCGCGCCCCGCTCCGGCTCCACGGCGACCGGCCCCGCGGAGGTCTTCCGCTCCGCGGGCAGCAGGACGTACGCCGCCAGGGCTGCTGCCGCCAGGAGGCCCCGCAGCGGCCCAGAAGGCAGCCGCGTATCCCGAGGCCATGCCGGTCTCGGGGTACGCCAGGTCCCTGGTGGCGGCGGTGCCGAGCGGGACGCAGCACAGACCGATGCCGAAGGAGCAGACAGAACGCGCCGAACTGGGCGGAGGCCGGCAGCAGGCAGAACAGGTTCGCCCGCCGGGGTGGGGCTCAGCCCACCGCCTCGAACCGCCAGCGGTGCACCGGGCGGGTGATCAGGGCGGCGGCGGGCTCGGGGAGTTCGGGGAGGTCGTCACCGTACGAGGCGTCCCGCCACCAGGTCATCACCAGCACCCGGTCCTGCGGGGCACGCAGCAGTTCGGTGCGGTGCGGCTCGCGGGCCAGCTCCGCGGCGCGCGCCCGCGCCCACTCCAGCAGTTCGCCGCCGCGGCCCTCGGCGGCGCGGGCCTCCCACATCAGGACGATGGCCGAGGCGCTCATGAGTACAGGTTGTCCTTGCTGATCTCGTGCACGTGGTCGTGCGCAGGAGAAGCGGCGTGGTGGGCGCCGGGCACGTGCGGCTCCGTGACCGGCAGCGAGGAGTCGGCGGACAGCTCCAGGTCGGAGGGGAGCCGGTTGCGGGCGACCATCTCCGCGCCGAGCGCCGCGACCATCGCGCCGTTGTCGGTGCAGAGCTTCGGGCGCGGCACCCGCAGCCGGATGCCGGCCCGCTCGCACCGCTCCAGGGCCAGGGCGCGCAGCCGGGAGTTGGCCGCGACGCCGCCGCCGATCATCAGGTGGTCGACGCCCTCGTCCTTGCAGGCCCGGACCGCCTTGCGGGTGAGCACGTCCACCACGGCCTCCTGGAAGGACGCCGCCACATCCCGTACCGGCACCTCCTCGCCCGCCGCGCGCTTCGCCTCGATCCAGCGCGCCACCGACGTCTTCAGACCGGAGAAGGAGAAGTCGTACGGGGCGTCGCGCGGGCCGGTCAGACCGCGGGGGAAGGCGATGGACTTCGGGTCGCCCTCCTTCGCGAGCCGGTCGATCACGGGGCCGCCGGGGAAGCCCAGATCCAGCACCCGGGCGATCTTGTCGAACGCCTCGCCCGCCGCGTCGTCGATCGTCGCGCCGAGCGGGCGGACGTCGCTGGTGATGTCGGGGGCCAGCAGGAGCGAGGAGTGGCCGCCGCTGACCAGCAGGGCCATCGTCGGCTCGGGCAGCGGCCCGTGCTCCAGCTGGTCGACGCAGATGTGCGAGGCGAGGTGGTTGACCCCGTAGAGCGGCTTGCCGAGCGCGTACGCGTACGCCTTCGCGGCCGAGACGCCGACGAGCAGGGCTCCGGCGAGCCCGGGGCCGGAGGTGACGGCGATCCCGTCGAGGTCGCGGGCGCTGACGCCCGCCTCCTTCAGGGCGCGCTCGATGGTGGGGACCATCGCCTCCAGGTGGGCGCGGGAGGCGATCTCCGGGACGACGCCGCCGAAGCGGGCGTGGGTGTCGACGCTGGAGGCGACGGCGTCGGCGAGCAGCGTCGTGCCGCGCACGATGCCCACGCCGGTCTCGTCGCAGGAGGTCTCGATGCCGAGTACGAGGGGTTCGTCGGCAGCCATCATTCAGTCCCGGTCTCTGGTGCGTTGTCCGCTACGTGTTCGTGCATGGTGAGGCGCATGACCAGGGCGTCGATGTTCCCCGGCTGGTAGTAGCCGCGCCGGAAGCCGATCGGCTCGAAACCGAAGCGCTCGTACAGCTTCTGCGCCCGGGCGTTGTCGACCCGGACCTCCAGCAGCACGGTGGCGCACTCGAAGGCGGTTGCTGCCTTCAGCAGATCGGCGAGGAGCTCGGAGCCGAGGCCGGTGCCCCAGGCCGCACGGCTGACCGCGATCGTCTGGACGTCGGAGAGGTCGCCGAGGGCGGCGAGCCCCGCGTATCCGACGATACGCCCGGTGGCGGACTCCTCGGCGACGACGTAGTGGCGGGTGGCGCCGGGGCCGCGGGCGTGCGCCAGCTCGGACCAGAACATGCCGGGCGACCAGGCGTCGTCCGGGAACAGCGCGTGTTCGAGCTCCAGCACCGGTTCGATGTCCCACCAGCGCATCTCGCGCAGTACGGCGGTGGTGGCGCTCACTTGGGGGTGACCACCTTGTAGTTCTTCGGGACCTGGGCGTCGGGCCGGCGCAGATAGAGCGGCTGCGGCTCCAGCAGTTCCTGCCCGGCGGCCAGCCGCTCGGCGGCGAGCGCGGCGAGCGCCCCGGCGGCGACGTGCTCGGGGCCGCGCGCGTCCGGGAAGGCGTCGGGGTAGAGCACCGCGCCGGCGCCGACCACGGGAAGCCCGGCGAGGGCTTCGGCGATGTCGGCGGGCCGGTCGACGGCGGGTTCGCCCGAACGGGTGCGGGCGTCCTCGTACCGAGCCCAGTACACCTCCTTGCGGCGGGCGTCCGTCGCCACGGCGAACGGCCCTTCCAGACCGGCCTGCCCCGCGGCGTACGCGAGCCCGTCCAGGGTGCACAGACCGTGGACCGGTACGGAGAGGGCGGAGCCGAAGGTGGCGGCGGTGACCAGGCCGACCCGCAGGCCGGTGTACGGGCCGGGGCCGACGCCCACGACCACGCCCGTCACGGCGTCGAGCTTCGTCCCGGCCTCGGCGAGGACGCGGTCGACGGCGGGGAGCAGCAGTTCCCCGTGCCGGCGGGCGTCGACCTGCCCGGAGGAGGCGATGACGGACGTACCGTCGTGCAGGGCGACGGTGACGGCGGGCGTGGCGGTATCCATGGCGAGCAAGAGCACGCAAACAGCCTACGGCTCCGCCGACGGCGTTACGGCGTCCGTACGGCGTCCCGGTCCGTGCCCGCGCTGCTGCTACCGTCACCGGGTATCCGCGGGTACGACGTAAACGCTTGTACGACATGCGGCAGACGGCCGTCGAAAGGGGAGTTCACGGTGGCAAGGAGCAGCTCGGGAATCGTGGCCGGGCTCACCGCCGCGGCGGTCGCCGCGGTCGCCTTCCTCGCTTACCAGGCCTCGGCCAGCGCCCCCGGATCGGTGGCCTCCTCGCCGGGCCCGAAGAGCTCCGCCTCGGCCTCGGCGCGGCCCTCCGCCAAGCCGAAGCCGCCGGCCGACCCACTGGCGGTCCCGGCCTCCTCCGGCAAGGGCGAGCGCGTGGTGTACGCGCTGAAGGACCGCCGGGTGTGGCTGGTCAACGAGGACGAGAAGTCGATCCGGACCTTCACGGTCATGCCGAGCCCCGTCAGCCCGCCGCCCGGGGTCCACAAGGTCACCTCGCGCTCGGGCACGGTCCAGGGCTCGGACGGCGTCCCGATCGAGCACGTGGTCCGCTTCGCGAACGTGGACGAGGTGGCGATCGGCTTCAGCGCCGCGCAGGACGGCTCGATGGCCAGCCCGGACCCGACGTCGAAGACCGGCGGCGTCCGGATGAAGCGCTCGGACGGCAACGCGATGTGGACCTTCGCGACGGTCGGCGCGAAGGTCGTCGTCGTCCCGTAGGCCCGCGGGGCCCCGGGAAAGCTCGTCCCGCAGGCCCGCACGGACCTCGGAAGGCTCTTACGCCGCCCGCCGCCGGACCGCGTTCCCGTGGCCGCTCTCCTCGTTCCCGCCCTCCGCGTGCGGCTCGCTCGCCGCGTCGCTCGGCGGGGTGGAGACCGCGGTGGCCGCGGCGCACGAGGCCAGCAGGTCTTTCATCGACAGGGCGGACGGAGTCGGTCGCGGCTGCGCTGCGCGCTCGGGCGTCGGCATGGATGCCTCCTGGGTGCTCCGGTGGAGGGCGAGGTTAGGTAAACCTAACCACGTCTCGTACCCATGTGACCACGACCACGGCCCTCCGCGCAACAATTTACCGACGCCCTGTCGGGAAGGCCAGTGCCGGTCCGCCGGCGGGCCCCGACCGGGGCGTTACGCCAGCTCCTCCCGCAGCCCCGCCCAGCGCGCCCCGATGCCGACCAGGGTCACCTCGCGCCGTTCGTCGTCCGTGTCGCCGGTCGCGCGGTCGATGAGGACCCGCAGCCGGTCCTCCGAGAGCTCCTCGACCTTGCCGTCGCCCCACTCCACGACCACCACCGACTCCGGCAGCGACACGTCCAGGTCCAGGTCCTCCATCTCGTCGAGCCCGCCGCCCAGGCGGTACGCGTCGACGTGGACCAGGGCGGGGCCCTCGACCAGGGAGGGGTGGACGCGGGCGATGACGAAGGTCGGGGAGGTGACCGCGCCGCGCACGCCGAGGCCCTCGCCCAGGCCCCGGGTGAGCGTCGTCTTCCCGGCGCCCAGCTCGCCCGTGAGCATCACCAGGTCGCCGGGGGCCAGCACCCGGGCGAGGCGGCGGCCCAGGTCCTGCATCTGTTCGGGGGACGTGACGGTGAGCGTCACGGCGACGGCTTCGGGTACGGGCCCGGCTTCCGGCACGGCGACGGCTTCGGGTGCGGCCCCGGCGGTCGTCGTGGCGGGCTCGGGGGCGGTCGCCCCCGTGGCCTGCGGAGCGGTCTCAGCGGCCGGGCTGTTGTGCGGTGCTTCCATGTCCGCCAACGTTAGCGGCCGGCACGGTGCCGCTGCGTACGAGCAGGTCGGCCAGCCGGTCCGTGACGGTCTCCGGGTGCTCCAGCATCACCAGGTGCCCGGCGTCCGGCACGATCACCAGCTCGGCGTCGGGCAGGACGTCCGCGATGGCCTCGCTGTGCGAGCTGGGGGTCACCAGGTCCTTGTCCCCGGCCAGGATCAGCACCGGCACGTCCCGGAACGCGGGCAGCGCGCCGCTCTTGTCGTGCTCGGTGAACGCCGGGTAGAACTCGGCGACCACGTCGATCGGGGTGGACTCGATCAGCCGTTCGGCGAACCGGGACACCGCCGGATCCACGTCCCGCGAACCGAACGAGTACCGCTTGATCAGCCCGGCGAAGAGGTCCGCCGTGGCCCGCCGCCCCTTCTCCACCAGCTCCGCCTGCGAGCCGAGCGCCTTCAGCACGCCCGGCAGCACCCGGCGCACCGCGTTCACGCCCGCCACCGGCAGCCCGAAGTTGACCTCGCCGAGCTTGCCGCTGGAGGTGCCGATCAGGGCGACGGCGGCGACCCGGTCCCGGATCAGGGCCGGGTACTGGTCGGCCAGCGCCATCATCGTCATGCCGCCCATGGAGTGCCCGGCCAGCACCAGCGGGCCCTCGGGGGCCGCCGCGTCGATGACCGCCTTCAGGTCGCGGCCGAGCTGGTCGATGCCGACCGGCACCCCGCCCGCCTGGGACCGGCCCCGCTCGGAGCGGCCGTGGCTGCGCTGGTCCCAGTAGACGGTCCGCACGAGGCCGCGCAGGGCGGCCCGCTGGAAGTGCCAGGAGTCCTGGCCGAGGCAGTAGCCGTGGCTGAAGACGACGGTGACCGGCGCGGGGGCCTTGCGTCCGAAGAGCCGCCGGCGGCGGCCGGCGGGCCCGGCCGAGCCCTCGTCCTCGTCGGCCTCGATCTCGTCGATCTCGTAGTACAGCTCGGTGCCGTCGTCGGCGACGGCCCGGCCCGGCATGCCGCGCAGCGAGCCGTAGGGCCCGGTCGCGTCCAGTGCGAGGCGTGCCTTCTTGCGCATGCCGCGCCCGACCGTGAGCCGCTCGACGGCGACCCCGGCCGCCGCCCCCGCGGCGAGCACCCCTATCGCGGCCCCGGCGATCCCGGCCCGACGCCAGCCGGCCGCGGTGGCCGCGGTGACGGCGGTCGCGGCCACGACGGCCTCCGCGCTGCTCTCGCTCACTGCGCCGCGCCCCCGGTCAGCTCGTCGGCCGTCTCGTTCACGTACACCCTGGGCACCCGGGCGCCGATGCGGGTGACGATCTCGTAGGCGATGGTGTCGGCGGCCTCCGCCCAGTCCTGCGCGGTCGGCTCGCCCCGGTCGCCCGGCCCGAACAGCACCGCTTCCGCGCCCGCCTCGGGCCGGTCGCCGTCGAGGTCGACGACGAACTGGTCCATGGCGACGCGGCCCGCGACCGTGCGCACCTTCCCGCCGACCAGGACAGGCCCGCTGCCGGACGCGTGGCGCGGGACGCCGTCCGCGTAGCCGACGGGGATCAGGCCGAGTGTCGTCTCGCCGGACGTCGTGTAGTGGTGGCCGTAGCTGACGCCGTGTCCGGCCGGGGCGTCCTTGACCAGGGCGACGGCCGCGGCGAGCGTCATCACGGGGCGCAGC
Source organism: Streptomyces sp. NPDC058576 (assembly GCF_042718715.1). NCBI lineage: Bacteria > Bacillati > Actinomycetota > Actinomycetes > Kitasatosporales > Streptomycetaceae > Streptomyces > Streptomyces sp. NPDC058576. Next base: position 165,487 of record NZ_JBHXPF010000004.1, read on the forward strand.
CCGAGGCCGGCGGACGTGCCCAGCTCGGGCGCGGGCGAGATGCCGTACATCGCGATGCCGGTCCGCACGAGGTCGAAGTGCGCCTCGGGGACCGTGAGCGTGGCCGGGGAGTTGGCCATGTGCCGGACCTCGGGGTCGACACCCTCCTTCTCGGCGTACGCCACCATGTCGCGGTACACGTCGAGCTGGGCGGCGATCGAGGGGTGGCCCGGTTCGTCGGCGCAGGCGAAGTGCGACCACAGGCCGGTGATCCGGACGTGTCCGGTCCGTTCGGCGGCGCGGGCCTCGGTGACCAGTTCGGGCCAGTCGGCGGGTTGGCAGCCGCCCCGGCCGAGGCCGGTGTCGGCCTTGAGCTGGACGCGGGCGGGGCGGTCCGCGGCCTCGGCGGCGGCGACGACCTCGCGCAGCGCCCACATGCCGCCGACCGACACGTCGATGTCGGCCTCGATCGCCTCGCGCCAGGGGCCGCCGGGCGTCCACAGCCAGCACATGATCCGGCCGTCCAGACCCGCCGCACGCAGGGCGAGGGCCTCGTGCGGGGTCGCGGTGCCCAGCCAGGCCGCCCCGGCCTCCCGCGCGGCCCTCGCACAGGGGACCGCCCCGTGCCCGTATCCGTCGGACTTCACCACGGCCATGAGCTGCGCACCGGCCGCCCGCTCGCGCAGGACGCGCACATTGGCGCGCAGCGCGGCGAGGTCGATCTCGGCACGGGCTCTCAAGGACGCTGTCTCGTTCATCGCGCCCAGTGTCTCAGAGCCGTCTGCCGCCTCCCCGGCAGCGCACGCCGGTATCCAGGCTTATGTACGTTTCATCACATGGTGGAGGTGGTCGACCAGGACCGGGACATGGCTGTCCTCGACATCCTTGACGGCGGTGATCAAGGTGACGGGTCCGCCCTCGCGCACCAGGCCCACCAGCCGCTCGACCGCCTCCGCGTGCGCCGGGTCGTCCAGCTCGGTGCGGTAGCGCTCGACGAAGACGTCGCGGCGCGCGCCGGAGCGGTCCTGGTGGTACCAGGAGCGCAGCTCGTCCGAGGGCGTGGCGTCCTTCAGCCACACGTCGACGGCGGCCCGCTCCCTGGAGACGCCCCGCGGCCAGAGCCGGTCGACCAGCACCCGGGTGCCGTCGTCGTCCCCGACCGGGTCGTAGACCCTGCGTACGCGTACGGGCTCGCTCACCGTCCGGACCACCCTTCCGCCGGAGCTTCCAGCATGGCCCCCGCCTCACCCCGCCCGCACGTCGCGCCAGGCCGCCGGGATGCCGTCGGCGACGTCCTGCGCGGAGACCGGGGCCCCGTCGGAGCCGTGCCGGGCGGCGAGACCGTGCAGATACGCGCCCACGGACGCGGCGTCGCGCGGTGGGAGTCCGGCCGCGAGCAGGGACCCCGTCAGCCCGGAGAGCACATCACCGCTGCCCGCCGTGGCGAGCCAGGACGTGCCGGTCGGGTTGACCCGTACGGGGGTGTCGCGGGCCTCCGCGATCAGGGTCGTGGAGCCCTTGAGGAGCACGGTGGCGCGGAAGCGGGCGGCCAGTTCGCGCACCGCGGTGAGCCGCCCGGACTCGACCTCCTCGCGGGCCGTGCCCAGCAGCGCCGCCGCCTCCCCCGCGTGCGGGGTGAGGACGGTCGGGGCGGTCCGGGTCCGTACGGTCTCGGCGTCCAGCAGCCGCAGCCCGTCCGCGTCGACGAGCACGGGCACATCGGCGGCCAGCACATCGGCGACGGCCGCCTCGGCCCGCCGCCCGTCGCCGAGCCCGGGGCCGACCACCCAGGCCTGCACGCGCCCGGCCTTCGACGGCGGCCCGGCGTGCACCAGCGCCTCGGGGAACCGGGCGATCACCGCGTCCGCGCCCGGTCCGACGTACCGCACGGCCCCGGCCCCGCCGCGCAGCGCGCCCGCGACCGCGAGGACCGCCGCGCCCGGGTACCGCTCGGACCCGGCGACGACGCCGACGACCCCGCGCCGGTACTTGTCGCTCTCCGCGCCCGGGACCGGCAGCAGCGCCGCGACGTCCGCGTACTGGAGCGCCTCCAGGTCCGGCGGCTCGGGCAGTTCCGGGCCGAGCCCGATGTCCACCAGCCGCAGGGCCCCGGCGTGTTCGGCGGCCGGGTCGATCAGGAGGCCGGGCTTGTAGGTGCCGAAGGTGACGGTCGCGTCCGCCCGGACGGCCTCGCCGTGCACCTCCCCGGTATCGGCCTCCACGCCGCTCGGCAGGTCGACGGAGATGACCGGGGTACGGTCCCGGGTCACCGTGTGCAGCAGCTCGGTGGCGTCCTCGCGCAGCCCGCCGCGCCCGCCGATTCCGGTGATGCCGTCCACGACGAGGTCGAGCACGCCGAGCCCGTCCGGTCCGTCCACGACGTGCCCCCCGGCCGCCAGCAGCGCGGCGAGGCCGCCCGGGTGAACCCGGTCCGGGGCGAGCAGCAGGGCCCGCACGCCCGCGCCCCGGCGGGCGAGGCGGGCGCCCGCGTGGAGCGCGTCGCCGCCGTTGTCGCCGCTGCCGACGAGGAGCAGGACCCGGGACCCGTACACCCGGCCGTTGCGCCGCAGCAGATCGCCGCAGGCCACGGCGAGCCCTGCGGCGGCGCGCAGCATCAGGGCGCCTTCGGGCAGGCGTTGCTTGAGGGCGGCCTCGGCGGCCCGTACGGTCTCCACGCTGTAGGCACGTCGCATGGGTCCAACCCTCCGCGATCACGGAGCCGGACGCCAGCGTCGGGGGGCGTGGCGGGTTCATCGGTGCGGGTGCTCACCCCTCCGCGATGACCACCGCCGACGCCACCCCCGCGTCATGGCTGAGCGAGACGTGCCAGCTCCGTACGCCGAGTGCGGCGGCGCGGGCGGCGACCGTGCCGCGAACCCGCAGCCGGGGCTGCCCGCTCTCCTCGACCCAGATCTCCGCGTCGCTCCAGAGCAGCCCGCCCGGTGCGCCGAGCGCCTTGGCCAGGGCCTCCTTCGCGGCGAACCGGGCGGCGAGCGAGGCGACCCCGCGCCGCTCGCCGCTCGGCAGTGTCAGCTCGTTCCCGACGAAGAGCCGGTCGGCCAACTGGGGCGTACGCTCCAGCGCGGCGCCGAACCGCTCGATCTCGGCCACGTCGATGCCCACCCCAATGATCACGAACCCACCCTTGTCACCTTGCCACCCGGGCGCGCCCCGGCTCACTCCACGGTCACGGACTTCGCCAGATTGCGCGGCTGGTCCACCTCGTTGCCGCGGGCCGTCGCGAGCTCGCAGGCGAAGACCTGGAGCGGCACGGTGGCGACCAGCGGCTGAAGCAGCGTAGGCGTTGCCGGGACGGTGATGAGGTGGTCGGCGTACGGGACAACGGCCTCGTCGCCCTCCTCGGCCACGACGATCGTGCACGCCCCCCGGGCCCGGATCTCCTGGATGTTGGAGACGATCTTGTCGTGGAGGACCGAACGCCCGCGCGGCGAGGGGACGATGACGACGACCGGCAGGCCCTCCTCGATGAGCGCGATCGGCCCGTGCTTCAGCTCGCCGGCCGCGAAGCCCTCGGCGTGCATGTAGGCGAGTTCCTTGAGCTTGAGCGCGCCTTCGAGGGCGACCGGGTAGCCCACGTGCCGCCCGACGAAGAGGACGGTGTCGTGGTGGGCGAGCGACCGGGCCAGCTCGCGCACGGGTCCCATCGTCTCCAGGACGCGGTCGACCTCGCCGGAGACGGCGGAGAGCTGGCGCACCACCGTGCGGATCTCGTCGCCCCACTTGGTGCCGCGCACCTGGCCGAGGTAGAGGGCGACGAGGTAGCAGGCGACGAGCTGGGTGAGGAAGGCCTTGGTGGAGGCGACGGCGACCTCGGGCCCGGCGTGGGTGTAGAGCACGGCGTCGGACTCGCGCGGGATCGTCGAGCCGTTCGTGTTGCAGATGGCGAGCACCTTCGCGCCCTGTTCGCGGGCGTGCCGCAGGGCCATCAGGGTGTCCATGGTCTCGCCGGACTGCGAGATGGCGACGACGAGGGTGCGCTGGTCCAGGATCGGGTCCCGGTAGCGGAACTCGCTGGCCAGCTCGGTCTCGCAGGGCAGCCGCGTCCAGTGCTCGATGGCGTACTTGGCGATCATCCCGGCGTGGAAGGCGGTCCCGCAGGCGACGATGACGACCTTGTCGACCTCGCGCAGTTCGGCGTCCGGGATGCGCACCTCGTCGAGGTGGAGCGCGCCTTCGCCGTCGACCCGGCCGAGGAGGGTGTCGGCGACGGCCTGGGGCTGGTCGGCGATTTCCTTGAGCATGAAGGAGGCGTAGCCGCCCTTCTCCGCGGCGGAGGCGTCCCAGTCGACGTGGTACTCACGTACGTCCGCCGGCTCCCCGTCGAACCCGGTGACGGTGACGCCCTCGGGGCTCAGCTCGACGACCTGGTCCTGGCCCAGCTCGATCGCGGAGCGGGTGTGCGCGATGAAGGCGGCGACGTCCGAGGCGAGGAACCACTCGCCCTGTCCCACGCCCACGACGAGCGGCGAGTTGCGCCGGGCGCCGACCACCACGTCCGGCTGGTCCGCGTGCACGGCGACGAGGGTGAACGCCCCTTCCAGCCGCCGGCACACCTGGCGCATCGCGTCCGCCAGGTCCCCGCCCGCCGAGAAGGCCTCGGCCAGCAGATGCCCGACGACCTCGGTGTCCGTCTCCGACCCCAGGGCGTGCCCGCGCCCGGTCAGCTCGCGCCGGAGGGCCGCGAAGTTCTCGATGATGCCGTTGTGCACGACCGCGACCCGGCCCGCGTTGTCCAGGTGCGGGTGGGCGTTGGCGTCGGTGGGCGCTCCGTGCGTCGCCCAGCGGGTGTGCCCGATGCCGGTCCGCCCGGCCGGCAGCGGCCGGGCGGACAGCTCCTTCTCCAGATTGACGAGCTTGCCCGCCTTCTTCGCGGCGGCGAGCCCGCCGTCCGCGAGAACGGCGACGCCCGCCGAGTCGTAACCCCGGTATTCGAGGCGCTTGAGTCCCGCGACGACGACGTCCTGCGCCGACTGCATACCGACATAACCCACGATTCCGCACATAGCGGCACCATAAGGCCGGAGGCGGCCCCACGGCAGGGCGAGCCGCGCCCGACGGCATGTCACACCGCCAGGCGCGGCCCACCGTTCCGGCCCTCGGCCCTCATGGGCCTCAGGAGCAGTACTGCCCCTCCTTGCCGATCGACCGGTACATGCAGTCCGCGTTCTCGATCAGTTGCAGGACCGCGTCCCGGTTACGGGAGGTCTCGCGCTCGATGACCTCGTCCGGCGGGTAGAAACCGCCGCCGGAAGCCGAGCGCGGGTACATCTCGAAGGTGTAGCCGAAGATCTTCTGCGAGCCCCACAGCCAGTCGTCGATCGACCCGTCGGTGATGTACAGGTCGCTGGACTGCTCGGCGGTGTAGCCGTTGCTCGCCGCCATCTTCCCGCCGACGGCCGCGAACGCGTTGCGGTCGTCGGCGGTCATGCCGGGGGCGGTGTCGTTGTACGTGTAGCCGAAGGGCCACAGCACCAGCTCGCTGTACGTGTGGAAGTCGATGGCCGCCGTGATCTGCTGCTTGCCGCCGACGACCCGGCTGCGCACGAAGTCCGCCACGACCTTCGTCTCGGGCGCGGACTCGGCGGCCCGGCCGCGGTAGGTGTCCGAGGACGGGCTGGAGGAGGAGCCGCCGCAGCAGCCCCACTTGTAGGCCCAGTTGCGGTTGAGGTCGGTGCCGATCGCGCTGGAGCCGGAGTTGGGCTGCCGGTTCTTGCGCCAGCTGCGGTACGAGCCGGAGGCGATGTCGTACTCGCCGCCGTCCGGGTTCATGTCCGGCACGATCCACAGCTCACGGCCGTTGACCGCCTGCGTGATCCGGGAGTCGGAGCCGTAGCCGGCGGCGAACTCGCGGAGCAGGTAGAGGGACATCTCGACGGTCAGGTGCTCACGGGCGTGCTGGTGGGCGGTGAACAGCACTTCGGGCTCGGCCTCGTCGGAGCCCACGTTGTCGCTGACCTTGACCGCGATGATGTCCCGGCCCTGGTGGGTCTTCCCGATGACCCGCTTGCTCATGATCGAGGGGTTCGCGGCGATGCGGGCGTCGATCGCGGCCGTCATCTCGGCGTAGTTGTGGTAGCGGGAGTCGGCGGGCGGGAAGTCCTGTACGCCGACTCCGTCCGCCGCGTGCGCGTGGGCGTCGGGCGCGGGCAGGGCCTCCAGGATGTGACCGCGCGCCCGGAGCTTCTTCGCCTGGGCGGCATCCGCGGTGATCACGATGCCGTGGTCGTGCACCTCGTCGATCGAGACGCCCGCGCGGGCGATGTCGGTGCGGGCGGCCGGGGTGGTGCGCCCGGTGATCTCGTACTGGAGCACCCGCTCGTCGGCGGCGACGGCCGCGTTCGGGGCGGAGGGCTCGGCGGTGGCCACGGCGGTCGCGGGGGCCGCGAGGCCGAGGGCGAGCAGGACGGCGAGCACGGCGTTGCGTCGGGTCTTCGCCGGCCGGGTTCTCGGCCGGGAGGTCCGTTCGGTGTCGGGTCGCATGCGGCAGTCTCCTGAGTCCGTCGGGGTGGGGGGTGGAGCTGTGCGACGGGCACAGGATCGTGCGATGTCATGCTCGGGTCAAGATAGTGGTTCCGGCCATCGGGCACGCCGGGCGCGCCGGTCGCGCCTCACCCGCGCCCCCCACCGTCACCGGCCCCCGCCCGCCCGCACACCCCCAGGCTGCACCAGCGGCGTCGCCCGCCCGCGTCCAGGAAGAGCCACCCGCAGCCCTTCCCCGGGCAGGCGCGGACGGTGAGGCGGCGCGGGTCGGCGAGCAGGTCCGCGGCGCGCTGGGCCACGGCGTGCAGCGGGAGCCGGGGGCCGCAATCCGGGTCCGGGCTCCAGCGCCCGAGGCCGTCCTCGCCCCGGACGAAGACGGCGTGGCGCATGGACTCCTGGATCACCTCGGCGACCCGGGCGAACGCGCCGTCGCGTGCCTCGCCGGGGTCCCCGGCGAGGCAGCCGTACAGCGCGCCGCGGAACTCCCGCGCCGCCGCCAGTACGGCGCTCGCCTCCTCGGGCCGCTCCTGCGCCCTCCGCAGCAGCCGGGTGACCGTACGGTCGTCGAGAAGGTCCAGGTGCCCGGCCCAGACGGCGAGCGTGCGGTAGCCGCGGAGCCATTCCGAGCCGGGCCGCCGCTCGCCGCCCCAGCCGGCGTAGGTGTTGCAGAACTCCAGGGCCGGGTCCCCGCTGGTGTTCCACGGCAGCCACTCCCCCCGCACCCGGACGGCGTACGTGGGCGCCACGGGCCGCCGCAGGGCCGGGTCGTCCCGGCGTATGCGGTCGTGCAGGGTCCGCAGGTCCTGCCCCGGTTCGGCGTCGAAGGCGGACCGCAGGGTGCCGCGCGCGGCCCGGTAGAGCCGGAGCGCGTCCGCCGACTGACGGCTGCGGTGCAGGGCGATCATGGCGTCCGCGACGAGGCGTTCGCGCTCGGGGTGTTCCTCGGCGAGCGGGGGCAGCTCCACGGCGACGCGCTCGTGCCGCCCCAGCGAGAGGAGGAGCCGGGCGCGTTCCTCCGCCGCCGACAGCCGCAGCGCGCCGAGCCGCCGGCCGATCCGGTCGCGCAGGGCCGCGTCCGCGACGTCCGCGAGCAGCTCGCCCCGCCACAGCCCCAGCGCCCGGTCGTAGTGGCGCACCCGCTCCTCGTCGTCCCCGGCCGCCGCGGCCTCCCGTACGCCGTCCTCGAAGGCCAGGGTGTCGATCAGGTGATCGTCGGGGCGCAGGAGGTAGCCGTCGTTCCGCGTCTCCAGCTGTACGCCGTCGGGCCCGAGGGCGGCACGGAGCCTGCCGATGTACGTGTGCACGGTGGACCGGGCCCCGGCCGGAGCCTCGCCGTTCCAGAGCAGGTCGATGAGCCGGCCGGTCGGCACGGCCCGGCCCGCCTCCAGGGCGAGGAGCGCGAGCAGACACCGTTCCTGACGGCGCAGGGCGGCGAGCACCGGTCGCCCGTGGTGGAGGGCGGCGAACGGTCCGAGCAGCTGGAATTCCATCGGGACAGCATCCGGCCGCCCCTGGCCCGAAGGCCACCCCTGGGCAACATGGGCGGGGAACTCAAGGACGCGCTCGTCGCTGTTCGGCGGACGGGGACCGCCCGGACCGTCCCTCGTGGTGAGCCTTTGGTGAGCGGCCCGGCGCATGCTTCGGAACGTCGGAAAGCACGCGATCCCGGCCTCCGGCCGGCGACTTTTGGGGAGTTTGCATGCGCCGCAACGTTCTCGGTGTTCTCGGCACGGCCTGTATGGCCGCACTGGCACTCGGCACGGTCCCGGCCACGGCGGCCACGCCCGCCCCCGCTCCGCACGGCTCCGGCTGGGAACCGGCCCCCTCGGCCCCCTGGGACGTCGCGGCGGGCGAGCGGTGCGCGTTCGCCGTCCACGGCGAGCCGATCGTGGACGAGGTCGTGCGCCGCGAACTGCCCCCGCCCGCCGAGGGGGTCACCCGGAGCGCCTACAAGGGCGACCTCGTGATCCGGGTGACGAACAAGGAGACCGGGGCCCATTACGACGCCGACGTGAGCGGCACCGCACTGGTCGACGTGTACGCATCCGGGGCCCAGTTCTGGCGAGTGCTCGGCCCGGTCCTGGTCGGCGTGGGCGAGGGCAACCTCCCCCGGGGCCTGTACGTCGTCGACGGCGCGTACACGCTCGACATCAGCCCCACCGGAGCCAAGAGGGTGGCCGGTCCGGCGGCCAGGACGGACAGCATCTGCGACCGGATCAGCTGATTCACGGATTCACGCGCCGATCAGGCAGGGCCCCTCGGCGTACGCGTGTACGTCCCCGCACTCCCCGCAGCACCCCGGCACGGACGACCGGAAGGCCCGGTCGCAGTCGTCGCAGTTCTGGAGCGGGACGACGGGCACGGCGGCGGGCAGCGGCGGCGGGAGGAGCGCGATGAGCCGGTGCCGCAGCAGCTTGGCCGGGTGCCGGAGGGGAACGGGCGGATCATCGGTGAGCGCCGCCCGTACGGCATCCGGCCGCGCCCCGCGCTCCAGCCAGGCGGCGACCCCCGGCACGAGAGCCCGCGCGTCCTCCTCGGAGAGGAGGAACAGCGGCGCGGCGCGCGGGAGCCCGGCGAGCAGGGCGGCCGCCGCCGCGTACAGGGCCTCGGTGGGCCGTCGAGGGACGGGCAGCGGCAGGCGCGACTTACGGGGCGCGGTGGGCGACGGCAGAAGGCGAGGACCGGGGACGGCTTCCGCCGGGACGGGGACGGGCGCGGGGACGGGCGCGGTGACGGGCTCCGGCACGGGGACCGGCTCCGGCACGGGTACACGTGCCGGCACCGGCGCGGGCATGGGGACCGGCTCCGACACGGAGACGCGTACGGGCTCCGGTACCGGTACGGGCCCTGGCGCGGGCTCGCGTACGGGCTCCGGCGCGGGCACGACCGTGGCCACAGGCGCACGCCCCCGCCCCGCCACGGCACCCCGCGCCGCCGCCTCCGGGTGGTTGTACGACTCCGTACGCGTGACCAGCCGCCCGCCTCCGACGCGCTCCCGGGTGCGGCGCAGGAACCCGTGCCGCTCCAACTCCCGCAGCGCGGCGGCGATACGGGCCTCGCTCTCCGGGAAGAGCGCGGCGAGCACCTTGATGCCGACGCGCCGTCCGTCGGGCAGCGACTGGATGTGGGTGCCGAGGCCGATCGCCAGCAGGGAGAGACCTCGGTGCTGGGCGAGCCGGTTGGAGATGATCGTGTAGCCGTCGGTGAGCCGGATGTTGATGTGTACGACACCGGAGGACGGGGCGCGCGAGGGCGCGCTAATCTGCTGGGTATCCATCGGGAAGTCTCCTGCTTCCTCGGTGGTCAGGCCTTCGGTCGGGATGCCAGTCCCGGCCGGGGGCCGTCTCATGCCTGAGTGGTGGTCAGTGTGAGCATATGCCCGCCAACAGGTCATAAATCCAGCTCGGTTGGCACACTTCACCCATGTGAGTGATCGCGGGCCCGCCGGAGCTGACCGGGACCCGCAGAGGTCCACGCAGGGGGTCGGGTGGGGTTATTTCCCCAGTGATGAAAGACGGGTACTTAAAAGCATTTACGTCGTGGGTCACCGGGTCGCGGTGGACCGCGACCCGGTGACCCACGCTCCCCGTGCCCTCTCCGCGCCCTCTCCCGCCCCACCGCGTCGCGAGCGTCACGACCCGGTGGGCGCAACCTCCGCCCGGACAGGTCTGGGCGGCTCGCACCGCATCCTTGGAGGCCTGAGCCATGCCCGTACAGCCGATCGTCCGCGTCAAGGACTTCGATCACCTCGTCCTCAACGTCGGGGACGTGGAGCGGGCCCTTGAGTTCTACTGCGGGCCGCTCGGCCTGGAGCCCGTCCGGGTCGAGGAGTGGCGGGAGGGGAAGGTGCCGTTCCCCTCGGTCCGGGTCAGCCAGACCACGATCATCGACCTGCTCGACCGGCCGCGCGGCGAGTCGAACGTGGACCACATCTGCCTCGTCGTCGACCCGCTCGACTGGCAGGAGGTCATCGACTCCGGGGTGTTCACGGTGAAGGAGGGCCCGGTTCCCCGCTTCGGGGCCCGGGGCTCTGCCACGTCGGTCTACGTACGCGACCCGGACGGCAACACGGTCGAGCTGCGCTGGTATCCCCAGGACGCGTAGCGGCGCGCGGGGGCCGCATCCGGAACGGACGGGCGGTGAAGCGTCTCGCGGGACGCCTCATCGCCGCCCGTGAACCTTCCCTCCACTGCCCCGTGAGAGCGCCGTCTCGACGGCAGCCTGGAGGTCGTCGCTCTGGGCATCCGAGCCCCCCGGGCCGAGATTCACCATGGCCGTGGCCTGTTTGCCGTCGAACGTCGCGCCGGCGGCCGTCTCGTATCCGATGAAGTCCCCGGTGTGGCCCCAGTAACGCCCGCCGCGGGGCAGCGGCCTGCTCTCCAGGCCGAGGCCGTACCGCCGGCCGTCCGAGCCGCCGGTCGAGCGGGTCCTCGTCATCTCCCCGAGCTGGGCCGGGTGCAGCAGCTCGCCGCCCAGAAGCGCCTTCAGGAACCGGTTGACATCGCTGCCGCTGGAGATCATCCCCCCGGCCGCGCCTCCGACGGAGGGGTTGACCGCGGTGATGTCCAGGAGCGGCGCGTCAGCGCCCGGTCGCACATAGCCGCGCGGATGCGGTCCGGAAATCGTGGGGTCGTCGCCCGGGACGGACGTCCCGGACAGGCTCAGCGGCTCGATGACGCGCCGCTCGATCTCCTCTCCGTAGGTGTTGCCGGTCACTCGCTCGATGATCATCCCGACGAGCAGGTAACCCGTGTTGGAGTAGCTCCAGCCCTCGCCCGGACCGAACTCCGGCGGCTGGGCGAGCGCGATGTTCACCAGGTCGAGAGGATCGCGATGGGCCAGAGGATTCTCGACGATCTCCAGCAGGTCGAAGTGGTCCAGGAAATCGGGCAGGCCGCTGGTGTGCTGGAGCAGTTGGCGCACGGTGATCGTCCGCCCGTCGTTGCCGTGCCCGCGGACGACTCCGGGAAGGTAGCGCTCCACCGGTGCGTCCAGCTGGACGCGCCGTTCTCCCACCAGCTGCAACAGGACCGTCGCTGTGAACGTCTTGGTCATGCTGCCGATCCGGAATCTGCTGTCCCGGTGCACCGGAGTCCGGCTCGTGACGTCCGCGACACCATCGGCGAGCACGGTGCGGCCGCGCCGGTCCCGCGTCTCGACGAGGGCTCCGGGACCGCCGTCGACGGTCGTGAGCCGGTGCAGGAGCCCCCGCAGCCGGGTGTCGGAGTCGGTGGCGGCGTTCGAGGGAGCGCGAGCGGTGACGCGAGCGGAGGCCGCTACCGCGGCGGGAGTGCGCTCGGCAGCGGCGACCGGTAACGCGGCTGCCGCGATGCCGAGGGCTACGGTCAGAGTGAGCGCTCCGTGGAACGCCCGCTTGCGTGTGCTCATGCTGCCCGTCCTTGGTCGTCCTTCGTGGCTGTCCGCAATCAGGATGCCCACCGGGTGCGTACAGGAGCGATGGGGTGCTCACCCGGACCCGCACGGGGGCTACCCCCCTCACGTCGTGCTCCGGCACAGCCTGTGCCGGCCGTGAACGGCCTCGGCCCCGCCCCGACACCCACGTGACCGACCCCACCCCCCACTCCGTTAAAACTCCCGCAACAATGAAGGGTGATCACTTCGCCCGCACGGAGCCCCCACCGTCGCACCGAGCACGCGCCGACCCCGTACGTCGACCTCTCGCGCGACGAGTGGAGCGCGCTGCGGGACAAGACCCCGCTGCCGCTGACCGCCGACGAGGTGGAGCGGCTGCGGGGGCTCGGGGACGTCATCGACCTGGACGAGGTGCGGGACGTCTATCTGCCGCTCTCCCGGCTCCTCAACCTGTACGTCCAGGCCACCTCCGGGCTGCGCGGCGCGCTGAACACCTTCCTCGGGGACGCCGGCAACGGGCACGGGGCGCAGCGCGGCACCCCGTTCGTCATAGGGGTCGCGGGCAGTGTCGCCGTCGGCAAGTCCACCAGCGCCCGTATCCTCCAGGCGCTGCTGGCCCGCTGGCCCGAGCACCCGCGGGTCGAGCTGGTGACCACGGACGGGTTCCTGCTGCCGATGAAGGAACTCCAGGCGCGCGGGCTGACCTCGCGCAAAGGGTTCCCGGAGTCCTACGACCGGCGCGCCCTGACCCGGTTCGTCGCCGACATCAAGGCGGGCAAGGACGAGGTGACCGCCCCCGTCTACTCGCACCTGATCTACGACATCGTCCCCGGCGAACGGCTCACCGTGCGCCGCCCGGACATCCTCATCGTCGAGGGCCTCAACGTCCTCCAGCCCGCGCTGCCCGGCAGCGACGGCCGCACCAGGGTCGGGCTCGCCGACTACTTCGACTTCAGCGTGTACGTGGACGCGCGCGCCGAGGACATCGAGACCTGGTATCTGAACCGCTTCCGCAAACTGCGCGCCACGGCGTTCCAGGACCCGTCCTCGTACTTCCGCAAGTACACCCAGGTCTCCGAGGAGGAGGCGCTGGACTACGCGCGCACCATGTGGCGGACCATCAACAAGCCGAATCTGCTGGAGAACGTCGCTCCGACGCGCGGCCGTGCCACCCTGGTGCTCCGCAAGGGGCCGGACCACAAGGTCCAGAAGCTGTCCCTGCGCAAGCTCTGACCCCTCAGCCCGGGAGGGCGTGCCGCGTGCTGCACCTGCGTCTGATCGTGCCCGCCGAGACCACCGACCAGGTCGTCACCCTGCTGGAGTCCACCGTCGGCACGGCCCATCTGGTGGTCCTGCCGGGCGCCGCCCGTTCCCCGGCGGGGGATGTGGTGATGTGCGACGTGGCGCGGGAGGCCGGGGACGAGCTGATCCGTGCGCTGCGCCGGCTCGGCATCGACAAGTCCGGGTCGATCACCATGGAGAACCAGGAGCTCACGCTGTCCGCGCACGCGGACCGGGCGGAGCACGAGGCGCCGGGCGAGGGCGCGGACGCGGTGCTGTGGGAGGAGCTGACGGAAGCCACCCACGAAGAGTCGACGTTCACCATCACCTACGTGTCCTTCCTCGCCGTCGCCACGATGCTCGCGGCCTGTGGCGTGATGCTCGACAACGCCATCCTGATCGTGGGCGCGATGGCCGTCGGGCCGGAGTTCGGTCCGCTGGCCGGAGTCTCCACAGCGCTGGTCCAGCGCGCACCGCGCCTGGTGGCGCGTTCGCTCTGGGCCCTGATCGGCGGTTTCGTCATCGCCATGGTGATGACGGCGGGCTTCGCCTGGCTGATGGACGCCTTCGGGCTCTTCAACCGGGACATGATCGACGCGGACCGGCCCAACACCGCGTTCATCTGGAAGCCGGACTGGATGTCGTTCGTCGTGGCGTTCCTGGCGGGCATCGCCGGGACGCTCTCCCTCACCTCGGCGAAGTCCGGGGCCCTGATCGGCGTGGCGATCTCCGTGACGACCGTCCCGGCCGCCGCCAACGCGGCCGTCGCGTTCAGCTACTCCGACTACCAGCAGACGGTCGGCTCGGGCCAGCAGCTCCTCGCCAACCTCGGCGGGATCGTCCTGGCGGGCACTCTGACGCTGCTGCTCCAGAAGGGCCTGTGGAAGATCAGCCGCGCACGGAAGCCCCCGGCGAGCACTCCAGGGGCCTCCGTACGGACGTGAGCCACCGGCCGGCCCCCTCGGCAGCCGGTGCGAACCGGGCAAGGGCGGTGTAGAGAGTAGACATGTCGCAGCGCCCAGAAGAACCCCGCCCTCGGTGGGCGCTGGTCGCCATCCCGATCATGTGGATCGTCGCGGTGTCCGTGATCGACATCCTCGCCCCGCCCGACATCCATCTCGGTCCGCTGCTCGTCGCGGCCCCGGCGATCACGCCGTCGTTCGGCGGGCCCAGGACCGTGGGACTGGTCGCCGCACTGGCGGTCGTCGCGCAGACCCTCATCGGGGTCATCCGCGATCCCGATGAACTGCTCTCCGCCAACCACGAGGCGCAGATCATCGCCCTGATCCTGGTCGGCGTGAGCCTGGTGGTCTTCTGCGTGGTGCGGGAGCGTCGCGCGACGGAGCTGACACAGGTCCGGTACGTCTCCGAAGCCGCCCAGCGCGTGGTCCTGCCCCCGCTGCCCCGGAGACTCGGCCCCCTGCGCGCCTCCGCCCTCTACCTCGCCGCGGAGGCGGAGGCCCGGATCGGCGGCGACCTGTACGCGGCGGCGCGCACCACCTCCGGCACCCGGCTGATCGTCGGCGACGTCCGGGGCAAGGGGCTGGGCGCGGTCAACGACGCCGCCCTGCTGCTCGGAGCGTTCCGGGTCGCCGCGCACCGCCAGGCGGGCCTGGGCGAGCTGGTGACCTACCTCGACCGCAGCGTGTGCTGGGACCTGATGGAACCGGGCGAGACGGGCCGCTTCGGGGAAACGTTCATCACCGCCACCATCATGGACATCCCCGACCGGAACGGCCCGGTCCAGATGATCTCCTGCGGACACCCGCCTCCGGTCGTCCTGCGCGACGGCCGGCCGACGACCATGCACGCCAGGCACCCGGCGCCCCCGCTCGGCCTGGGCGAACTGGCGCATCCCCGCTACGACGTCGCCAGCTTCGCGTTCGAGCCGGGAGACCTCCTGCTGCTGTACACGGACGGGGTCACCGAGGCCCGCGACGCCACCGGCGCCTTCTACCCGCTCACCGACCGCATCACCGGCTGGAGCGAGCGCGATCCCGACGCCTTCCTCCACCGCTTCCGGCGCGACCTGCTGCGCCACGTCGGTGGACACCTGAACGACGACGCCGCCATGATCGTCGTGGAACGCCCCGCCCTGCCTCGGGAGTGATCCCACCCGCCTCGGGCACCCCACGCGAAAGCCCCCGGCGACCGTGCCGGGGGCTTCCGTGAGCGCGTGCCCAGTCGGCCCGCTGCCCGGGCGCCGGGCCCGCGGTCCGTGACCCGCACGCCGGGTCCGGGGTCCCTGGCCCGCACGCCGGGCCCGGGGTCCCCGACCCGCACGCCGGGCCGAACGTGACGGCTCAGCCCAGTGCGGACTTCACCACATCGGCCAGCCGGCCCGCGACGGCCCGCGCCTGCTCGATGTCGGCGGCCTCGACCATGACCCGCACCAGCGGCTCCGTGCCCGACTGGCGCAGCAGTACGCGACCGGTCTCGCCGAGCTCGCTCTCCGCCTCGACGACCGCGGCGGCCAGCTCGGCCGAGGTGTTCACCCGGGTCTTGTCGACGTCGGGGACGTTGATGAGGACCTGGGGCAGGCGCTGCATGACCCCGGCCAGGTCGGCGAGGCTCCGGCCGGTGGCGGCGACGCGGGCGGCCAGCATCAGGCCGGTCAGCGTGCCGTCGCCGGTCGTGGCGTGGTCCAGGACGATGACGTGCCCGGACTGCTCGCCGCCCAGCGCGAACCCCTCGGCCTTCATCGACTCCAGGACGTAACGGTCGCCGACCGCCGTCTGGACGAGCTGGATGCCCTCGCGCTCCATGGCGATCTTGAAGCCGAGGTTCGACATGACGGTGCCGACGACGGTCTCCTTGCGCAGCTGCCCGGCCTCCCGCATGGCGAGGGCCAGCACCGCGAGGATCTGGTCGCCGTCGACCTCCTCGCCCGCCGCGTCCACGGCGAGGCAGCGGTCGGCGTCGCCGTCGTGCGCGATGCCGAGGTCGGCCCCGTGCTCGACGACGGCGGCGCGCAGCAGCTCCAGGTGGGTGGAGCCGCAGCCCTCGTTGATGTTCAGGCCGTCCGGGTCGGCCCCGATGGTGACGACCTGGGCGCCGGCGCGCGCGAACGCGGCGGGCGAGACCCGGGCGGCGGCGCCGTGCGCCTCGTCCAGGACGACCTTCAGGCCGTCGAGCCGGTTGGGGAGGACGCCGACGAGGTGGGCGACGTACCGGTCGAATCCCTCGGTGTAGTCGGTGACCCGGCCGACGCCCGCGCCGGTGGGACGGTTCCACGGCTCACCGGTGCGGTGCTGGTCGTAGACCGTCTCGATGCGGTCCTCCAGCTCGTCGGCCAGCTTGTGACCGCCGCGCGCGAAGAACTTGATGCCGTTGTCGGGCATCGCGTTGTGGCTGGCGGAGAGCATCACGCCGAGGTCGGCGTCGAGCACCCCGGTGAGGTGGGCGACCGCGGGCGTCGGCAGAACGCCGACGCGCAGCACGTCCACTCCGGCGCTGGCCAGGCCCGCCACGACGGCGGCCTCCAGGAACTCTCCGGAGGCCCGCGGATCACGTCCGACCACGGCGGTCGGGCGATGGCCCGCGAAGGTGCCTGCCTCGGCGAGTACGTGCGCCGCCGCGACCGAGAGGCCGAGCGCGAGCTCGGCCGTCAGATCGGCGTTGGCGACACCCCGCACTCCGTCCGTACCGAAGAGTCGTCCCACTGGTGTCCTCCGAAGTGCTCCGAAACCGCAAACCACTACTGCACAGCAAACGAACTGAGAAACCAAACAACGAAAACAACGAAAGCGATGAAAGCAACGCAAAAATGCAAAAGGGCACACCGGGCGGCATGGCGACCGACTGTCCCCGTACCCGTCCCGCGAGATGTGCGACGGCGTCCACCGGGCCGCGATCCCGTCCGGGCCGATGAACGTCTTATGCCGTTATACGCCCGCGAGCGCCGATAAACGAACGCCCCGGCAGCACGGAGTGTGCCGCCGGGGCGAACGTGACAGTCGAGCAGGCGATGTTTAGCGCTTGCTGTACTGCGGGGCCTTACGGGCCTTCTTGAGACCGGCCTTCTTGCGCTCGACCGCACGGTCGTCGCGGGAGAGGAAGCCGGCCTTCTTCAGCGTGGCGCGGTTGTTGTCCACGTCCGCCTCGTTCAGCGCGCGGGCCACGCCGAGGCGCAGGGCGCCGGCCTGACCGGAGACGCCGCCACCCGAGATGCGGGCGATGACGTCGTAGCGGCCGTCGAGCTCGAGCACCTTGAAGGGCTCGTTGACTTCCTGCTGGTGCACCTTGTTGGGGAAGTAGTCCTCAAGGGTGCGACCGTTGATCTTCCACTTGCCGGTGCCCGGAACGATCCGGACGCGGGCGATGGCGTTCTTGCGACGGCCAAGGCCGGCCGCGGGCTGCGGGTCGCCGAAGCGGCCGGCGAGCGACTCGGAGGTGTACTCACCCTCGACGGGGACCTCGGACTCGAAGGTGGTCACCTCGGCGAAGGTCTCTTCGCCCTCGGTGCCCACCGTGTCGTCGGTGGTCGTCTCAACAGTGGTCTCGGCCACGATTCTCCTCAGATCTTTCTGTATGTCTTAGGGGGTGGCCGGAACTACTGCGCGACCTGGGTGATCTCGAACGGGACCGGCTGCTGAGCAGCGTGCGGGTGCTGGTCGCCCGCGTAGACCTTGAGCTTCGAGAGCATCTGACGGCCCAGGGTGTTCTTGGGGATCATGCCCTTGATGGCCTTCTCGACGGCCTTCTCGGGGTTCTTCGAGAGGAGCTCGTCGTAGCGCACCGAACGGAGACCGCCCGGGAAGCCCGAGTGGCGGTACGCCATCTTCTGGGTCTTCTTGTTGCCGGACAGGTGCACCTTGTCGGCGTTGATGATGATGACGAAGTCGCCCATGTCCATGTGGGGGGCGTAGATCGCCTTGTGCTTGCCTCGGAGGAGGTTCGCCGCCGTGGTGGCCAGACGACCCAGGACGATGTCCTGAGCGTCAATGATGTGCCACTGGCGAGTGACATCGCCGGGCTTGGGGCTGTACGTACGCACTTCGTAGCCTTCGCTTCTTAGTGGATGAGGTCCAGACAACACATGGCACCCCTGAAGCGATCATGCAGCTGGGGCTCACACTGCCGGGACGCTGCCCGTATGCGAGCCACTGGTAACTGCTCCAGAGAACCTACGTAAGGGCCCTGAGCGCCATGACGACGCGGCCGATACGCATAACAAAGGGGAAGCCTACCGGCGACCCCCCACACGGGTCAAAACGCCCCGGGCGCGGTCAGCCCCGCTTGCGAGACGACCTTCGGGCCCCGTGGGCGCTTGAGGCGGTCCGTCCAGCCCCGCCGCACCACCCCAGCCCCGCCGGCGTTTGAGGCGACCTTCCCAGCCCCGCCGGCGTTTGAGGCGGTCCGTTCAGCCCCGCCGGCGTTTGAGGCGCGGGGGCCCGGGGGCAGCGCCCCCGCAACGACGCCGCACGGCACCAAGCACCCGCACCCAGACCGCCCCACCCCCCGCCGCCGACCGCCCAAGGTCACCGCTCCCGCTGAACCCTCCGCTCATCCCACACCGGCTCCCCCGTCTCCCGCACCACCCCGTCCGACCCGAAGACCAGATACCGGTCGAAGGACTTCGCGAACCACCGGTCGTGCGTGACGGCCATCACCGTCCCGTCGTACACCTCAAGCCCGTCCTGCAACGCCTCCGCCGACTCCAGGTCCAGGTTGTCCGTCGGCTCGTCCAGCAGCAGCGCCGTCGTGCCGGCCAGCTCCAGCAGCAGGATCTGGAACCGCGCCTGCTGCCCGCCGGAGAGCCGCTCGAACGCCTGGTCCCCCTGCCGCTCCAGCTCGTACCGCCGCAGCACCCCCATCGCCCCGCCCCGGTCCTTCGCGTGCTGGGACCAGAGGATCTCCACCAGCGTCTTCCCGAGCAGCTCGGGATGCGCATGGGTCTGGGCGAAGTGCCCGGGCACGACTCGCGCCCCGAGCTTCCACTCCCCCGTGTGCGCCACCGGCTCCCCCGCCAGCAGCCGCAGGAAGTGCGACTTGCCCGACCCGTTGGAGCCGAGGACCGCGACCCGTTCGCCGTAGAAGATCTCCAGGTCGAACGGTTTCATCAGCCCGGTCAGCTCCAGGCCCTTGCAGGTCACCGCCCGCACACCGGTCCGCCCGCCGCGCAGCCGCATCGTGATGTCCTGCTCGCGCGGCGGCTCCGGCGGCGGTCCCGCCTCCTCGAACTTCTTGAAGCGCGTCTGCATCGCGTGGTAGCGGTTGGCCATGTCGGGACTGTTCGCCGCCTGCTGCCGCATCCGCAGGACGAGCGCCTTCAGCCGTGCGTGCTCCTCCTGCCAGCGCCGCAGCAGCTCCTCGAACCGGGCGAACCGCTCCTTGCGCGCGTCGTGGTACGTGGCGAAGCCGCCGCCGTGCACCCACACGTCGCTGCCCGCCGGACTCGGCTCGACGCTGACGATCTTCTCCGCGGCCCGGGACAGCAGTTCCCGGTCGTGGGAGACGAAGAGGACCGTCTTACGGGTCTCCTTCAGCTTCCCCTCCAGCCACCGCTTGCCCGGCACGTCCAGGTAGTTGTCCGGCTCGTCGAGCAGCAGGACCTCGTCGGGCCCGCGCAGCAGCGCCTCCAGGACCAGCCGCTTCTGCTCGCCACCGCTGAGCGTGCGCACCTCGCGCCACTGCGCCTTCTCGTACGGGACGCCCAGCGCGGCCATGGTGCACATGTCCCAGACCGTCTCGGCCTCGTACCCGCGCGCCTCCGCCCAGTCGCTCAGCGCCTGCGCGTACGCCATCTGCGCGGCCTCGTCGTCAACGGTGAGAATGCGTTCCTCGGCCGCGTCGACGGCCTTCGCGGCCTCCCTGATCCTCGGCTGCGACACCGAAACCAGCAGGTCCCGCACGGTCCGCTCGTCCCGCACCGACCCCACGAACTGCGGCATCACACCGAGGCCGCCGCTCACCGAGACCGTGCCGCCGTGCGGCTGGAGCTCCCCCGCCAGCAGCCGCAGCAACGTCGTCTTCCCCGCCCCGTTCGCCCCGACGAGCGCGACGACGGCCCCGTCGGCCACCCGGAACGAGGCATCGCCGAGCAGCACCCGCCCGTCCGGTAGGTAGTACTCCAGGTGGCCCGCTTCGAGATGTCCCATACAGAGCATTGTCACGGTCCGCGAACTCCTGGCCCAACCGGTTTACGTCACCCCCTAAACTGCGCCCATGAGCTTTGGGCAAGGGGGGGCCTCCTGGGGGCCCGGGGGCGACGGGACTCCGGACTGGGCGGCGCTGGCGGACGAGTCCGCGGCGCGCACCCGCCGGAAGAGAATGCTGATGATCGGCGGCGGCGCACTGGCCACCGTGGCGATCGGCGCGATCGTGACCACCGCCGTGGTCACGTCGAACGGTGGTGGCAACGGCAAGGCCGACAAGAACGCGAGCCAACTCCCCGCCCCGGCAGACCTCCCCGAGGACACCTCCGGGCCCGCGCCCTCCTTCTCCTCGGTCGCGCCGCCGCCCCCGCCGGACCCCAAGGAGTACATATCCAGCGCCGAGAAGGACAAGGCGCCGATCACCGTCGACGGGTTCTTCCCCGGCAAGAAGCTCACCATGGGCGACCGTGTCCACCTCAAGGGCGCGACGAGCAGCTCCGCGAAGTGTGCGACGGGCACCCAGGGCGCCCTCGGCTCGGTCCTCACGAACAACGGATGCACGCAGCTCATCCGGGCCACCTACCGCAAGGACGGGGTGGCCATCACGGTCGGCGTCGCCGTCTTCGACACCGAGGCCCGCGCGAAGAAGACCGTCGACCAGGCATCGGGCGGTCTCGCCTCGCTCAGCGGCGGAGGCGTCGACACCTTCTGCCGTGGCGGCACGGTCTGCCTGCGCACCTACAACTCCTACGGCCGTTACGCCTACTTCACCGTCGGCGGCTTTCTGAACGGCCAGCGGGTCACCGCCGCCGACAAGAACGTCTACGCGGTCAACAAGGACCTGACGAACTTCACGTTCCGCCAGATCCACGGCCGGGGCCAGCTCCAGGCCTCGCAGGCCGCCGCCGACCCCAACGGCTGACCGGTGACCGGACTCCCGCGCAGCCACCCGGGAGTTCGGGACCGGCGGCGGCAACCGGCAGCGCAACCCACCAACCGCCGCACGCAGCCCGATCAGCAGCAGCCCACCCCCGGCAACGTCCGCACGTTCCGGGCCTCTTCGGCCCGGGACGCCAGCAAGTCGTCCGCCGGGTAGGCCACTTCCTCCAGCGTCAGCCCGTGCGGGCGCACCACGTGCACGCCGGGGTCGCGCACCTTTGCGGCGAGCACCTCGGCGGGCCAGGAGGCCGGACGTCGCCCGTCCCCCACGAACAGGGCCGCCCCGATCAGCGCCCGCACCATGTTGTGGCAGAACGCGTCCGCCTGCACGGTCGCGGTGAGCACACCGGAATCCTCGTCCCGTACCCAGCTCAGCTTCTGGAGGGTACGGATGGTCGTCGCACCCTCGCGCTTCTTGCAGTACGCGGCGAAGTCGTGCTCGCCCACCATCAACGCGGCCGCCTCGTTCATCGCGTCCACGTCCAACGGCCGGTCGTGCCACAGCACATGACCCCGGGTCAGCGGGTCCACCCCGCCGGGCCGGTCGCCGACGCGGTAGGCGTACCGGCGCCACAGCGCGGAGAACCGGGCGTTGAACCCCGCCGCGGCGGGGGCCGCGCGCCAGATCCGTACGTCCAACGGCAGCCGGCCCGCCAGCCGGCGCAGCAGCTTCTCCTCGTGCTCGGCCCACACCGCCTCCGGCAGGTCCACATGGGCGACCTGACCGCGCGCGTGCACCCCGGCGTCCGTACGGCCCGCCACCGTCAGGTCGTACGTCACCGCCGAGCGGGTCACGGTCCGCAGCGCGTCCTCGATCTCCCCCTGCACCGTCCGCCGGCTGGTCTGCTTCGCCCAGCCGGAGAAGTCCTTGCCGTCGTAGGACAGGTCCAGCCGCACCCGTACGAAACCGGGCTCCGCCTCGTCACTCACCGCGTCTTCCTCTCCACTGCCCCTGGTCAGCAGAACGGGCCCGCACCGCCCCGAAGGGTGATGCGGGCCCGTCCCGTGGTCCGTCTCAGAACGCTCAGGCGTCCTTGGACTCAGCGTCGTCGGCCGGCTTGGCGTCCTCGACGGACTCGGCCGCGGGGGCCTCGTCCTTCTTGAGGGCGTCTTCCTTGACCGCACGCTTCGTCGCGGCCTCGGCCTCACCGGTGGCCTGCTGGGCCACGGTCAGCGCCTCGACCAGCTCGATGACCGCCATCGGGGCGTTGTCGCCACGACGGTTGCCGATCTTGGTGATACGGGTGTAACCACCGGGGCGGTTCTCGTACCGGGGAGCGATCTCGGTGAAGAGCGTGTGGACGACGCTCTTGTCCGTGATCGTCTGGAGCACCAGGCGACGGTTGTGGATGTCGCCCTTCTTCGCCTTGGTGACGAGGCGCTCGGCGACCGGACGCAGGCGGCGGGCCTTGGCCTCGGTCGTCGTGATGCGGCCGTGCTCGAACAGCGACTTCGCCAGGTTGGCGAGGAGCAGACGCTCGTGCGCGGCGCTGCCGCCCAGACGGGCACCCTTTGCGGGACGCGGCATGGTGATTCTCCTTGTGTGCTGCACCGGCCGTATCAGGTACCGGTGTCAGTTCCCGCGAAGCGGACGCCTCACGGAAGTCATACGTGCCGGCCGGGGCTGGGAATCCGGCATCAGCCACACTCCAGCCCGCCCGGCGATTGAGGACGAAGCCTCAGCCCCGGCCCGGGGCGCCCTCGAAACCGGGCACTCCCAGCCGGGAGGCGACTCAGTACTGCTCGGTCTCCACGAAACCGGCGTCCGCGTCGTCGTCGGCGCCGAAGGCGTCGGCGGCGGCGGTCGGGTCGAAGCCGGGAGGCGAGTCCTTCAGCGCGAGGCCCATACCGGCCAGCTTCGCCTTGACCTCGTCGATCGACTTGGCGCCGAAGTTGCGGATGTCGAGCAGGTCCGCCTCGGAACGGGCCACGAGCTCACCCACGGAGTGGATGCCCTCGCGCTTGAGGCAGTTGTACGAACGGACCGTGAGCTCCAGCTCCTCGATCGGCAGAGCCAGATCGGCGGCGAGAGCGGCGTCCGTCGGGGACGGGCCCATGTCGATGCCCTCGGCGTCGATGTTGAGCTCGCGCGCCAGACCGAACAGCTCGACCAGGGTCTTACCGGCCGACGCCATGGCGTCACGGGGACGCATGGCCTGCTTGGTCTCGACGTCGACGATCAGCTTGTCGAAGTCGGTGCGCTGCTCGACACGGGTCGCCTCGACCTTGTACGTGACCTTGAGCACCGGCGAGTAGATGGAGTCGACCGGGATGCGGCCGATCTCCTGGCCGACCTGCTTGTTCTGGACGGCGGAGACGTAGCCGCGACCGCGCTCGACGGTCAGCTCCATCTCCAGCTTGCCCTTGCCGTTGAGCGTGGCGAGAACGAGGTCGGGGTTGTGCACCTCGACACCGGCCGGTGGCGCGATGTCGGCGGCGGTGACCAGACCCGGGCCCTGCTTGCGCAGGTACATCACGACGGGCTCGTCGTGCTCCGAGGAGACGACCAGCTGCTTGATGTTGAGGATGAGGTCGGTCACGTCCTCCTTGACGCCCGGCACGGTGGTGAACTCGTGCAGGACCCCGTCGATCCGGATGCTGGTGACAGCGGCACCGGGGATCGAGGAGAGGAGGGTGCGGCGGAGGGAGTTGCCGAGGGTGTAACCGAAGCCCGGCTCCAGCGGCTCGATCACGAACCGGGAGCGGAACTCGTCGACGACCTCTTCGGTCAGCGACGGACGCTGAGCGATAAGCATGCGGTGATCCTTCAGTCGTGGGCACCCACTATTTGATGCCCGACAGATGAGACAAGGGTACGGGCGGTACGCCCCGAATGAGGCGTACCGCCCGGACCTGAACGCTACTGACGCGCGGCCGTCACCGGCCGCGACGCATCAGACGCGGCGACGCTTCGGCGGACGGCAGCCGTTGTGCGGCGTCGGGGTGACGTCCTGGATCGAACCGACCTCCAGGCCGGTGGCCTGGAGCGAGCGGATCGCGGTCTCACGGCCGGAGCCGGGACCCTTGACGAAGACGTCGACCTTGCGCATGCCGTGCTCCTGCGCGCGGCGGGCGGCCGACTCGGCGGCCATCTGCGCGGCGAAGGGGGTGGACTTGCGCGAGCCCTTGAAGCCGACGTGGCCGGCGGAGGCCCAGGAGATCACGTTGCCCGAGGGGTCCGTGATCGAGACGATGGTGTTGTTGAACGTGCTCTTGATGTGCGCGTGGCCGTGAGCGACGTTCTTCTTTTCCTTGCGACGCACCTTCTTGGCTGCGCCCTGACGACCCTTGGGGGGCATGTCTTGACTCCAGATGGAGAGGGGAGGTGATCGGTCCTACAGCGAAGACCGCTGGTTGCTGCGGGTTCCGGAGAACCGGAGGTCCGCAGTGCGTCCGCTGAGGACTACTTCTTGCCCGGCTTCTTCTTACCAGCGATGGCGCGACGCGGGCCCTTGCGGGTACGCGCGTTCGTGCTGGTGCGCTGACCGTGGACGGGCAGGCCACGACGGTGGCGGATGCCCTGGTAGCAGCCGATCTCGACCTTGCGGCGGATGTTCGCCTGGACCTCACGGCGGAGGTCACCCTCGGTGCGGAGGTTGGCGTCCACGTGCTCGCGGATCTTGACGAGGTCTTCCTCGGCCAGGTCACGAACGCGGGTGTTCGGGTTCACGCCGGTGGAGGCGAGGATCTCCTTGGACCGGGTGCGCCCGATACCGAAGACGTAGGTGAGGGCAACCTCCACGCGCTTTTCGCGCGGGATGTCAACACCTGAAACGCGTGCCATTCAATGGCTCCAGTTGTTATTTCGGGGGTCTTCCGCAGGGCCACTCCCGACCGCCGACCGCTCACAAGGAGCAGTGGTACGCCCGGGTCTCCGGCCCCCGCCGGA
This sequence comes from Streptomyces sp. NPDC058576, assembly GCF_042718715.1. NCBI lineage: Bacteria > Bacillati > Actinomycetota > Actinomycetes > Kitasatosporales > Streptomycetaceae > Streptomyces > Streptomyces sp. NPDC058576. Next base: position 190,546 of record NZ_JBHXPF010000004.1, read on the forward strand.
GGTGTCGTCAGCCGTGGCTTGGACGGGCTCTGCGTATGTACGTATTACGTGCGTCGCGCGAAGAACTGCGAGATGCAGGCGGTCGTGCGTCAGCCCTGGCGCTGCTTGTGGCGCAGGTTGTCGCAGATGACCATGACCCGACCGTGACGGCGGATCACCTTGCACTTGTCGCAGATCTTCTTGACGCTCGGCTTGACCTTCATGGGATGTCAGGTTCTCCGGGTCAGTGCCATCACCCGCCGAAACGGGGTGCCGGCAAGATCTACTTGTAGCGGTAGACGATCCGGCCACGCGTCAGGTCGTACGGAGAGAGCTCCACCACGACCCGGTCATCCGGGAGGATACGGATGTAGTGCATCCGCATCTTGCCGCTGATGTGCGCCAGGACCTTGTGACCGTTCTGGAGCTCCACCTTGAACATTGCGTTCGGGAGGGACTCGATCACGGTGCCCTCAATCTCGATGGCACCTTGCTTCTTGGCCACGCTTCGCCTTTCGAATCGGCTACCTTGATCGGCTCCCGTGATCTTGTGCCGTACATGCGCTTGCATGCAGACACACGGATGCACCAGAGCCGACGCGTCAGTCTACGTCAGCGGACCCCAAAAGACGAATCCGTCAAGTTTGCCCACCCGGGATGATCCTTAGACCTCCCGGAAGGGTCACATCACCCGAGAGGGTCGGGAGCGGCTTCGATCCCGTACTCCGCGAGCTTCGCCTTCCCGCAGTCCGGGGCGGTCAGGACCAGCGGGCCCTGCTCGGTCAGCGCGATCGAGTGCTCCCAGTGCGAGGACCAGGTGCCGTCCGTCGTGATGACCGTCCAGTCGTCGCCGAGGGTCTCCGTCCGCGCCGTGCCGAGGGAGACCATGGGCTCGATCGCCAGGCAGACGCCCGGGACCAGCTTGATGCCCTTGCCGCGCTTGCGGGAGACGTAGTTCAGCAGGTGCGGGTCCATGTGCATCTCGGTGCCGATGCCGTGGCCGCCGAAGTCCTCGATGATCCCGTACTTGCCGGTGGCCGGGCGGGGCTGGCGGCGGATGTAGGACTCGATCGACCGCGAGACGTCGACGAGGCGGTTGTTCACCTTCATCGCGGCGATCCCGGCCCACATCGACTCCTCGGTCACCCGGGAGAGCTCGACCAGCTCCGGAGCGTGACCGGTGCCCACGAAGGCGGTGTAGGCCGCGTCACCGTGCCAGCCGTCGACGATGGCGCCGGCGTCGATGGAGATGATGTCGCCGTCCTTGAGGACCGTCTTCTCGTCCGGGATGCCGTGGACGACGACCTCGTTGACCGAGGTGCAGATGGTCGCGGGGAACCCGCCGTACCCGAGGAAGTTCGACTTCGCGCCGTGGTCGGCGATCACCTTGCGGGCGACCTGGTCCAAGTCGTGCGTGGTGGCCCCGGGGACGGCCGCCTCACGGGTGGCGGCGTGAATGGCAGCGACCACCAGGCCCGCCTCGCGCATCTTCGCGATCTGCTCGGGGGTCTTGATCTGCACCATCAGCTCTGCCTTCTCACGTGTGCGCATCCGTTTTCGTGCACCACAACAGTACGGCCCCGGGCGCCGTCGCGGGCACACGGTCGGGCAGGTCCCGGTCAGCGCCGGGTGAGTATCGGGTTCCAGCGACCCTGGTCGCGGAGCTTCTCCGACCGGAAGCCGGAGAGCGGAGTGGCCTTGCCGTCCAGTCCGACCAGGAGCAGCTGGTTCCGGAACTCACCCCGTCCGGGGCTGCAGCGCCGGGGATCGCATCGCCAGGCGATGACGTGGCTGTTGTCCGCCCAGGCGAGCAGTTGCTGGCCGGGAACGACCGCATGCCGCTCACCGGTCCTGGCATTCCGTATCTCGGAGACGATCCGGTCGCCCTCCCCCACGAAGTCGCCGGTCATCAGGTTCCCGTCGGGAGACAGGGCCGCGCCCGGGTATGACGCGGGCGTCCCCGGATCCGGGGCTGCGCTCTTCTTGCCGGTGAGGTCGTAGTAGGTCTTGCCCTCGGCGCTGTTGTCGGGTTCCCAGACCGATTGCCCGTCCGAGCTCCAGTGAAAGTCCTGACGCCCGCCGGCGGGGCCGCCCTGCTCGGCGGCCTCGGCCGGCCGGTCGCCGAAGGCGGTGGTGGTGCCGGCGGCCACATCGATCACGTAGAAGCCGGTGCGACTCGGCCTCGGCCCCGGCACGGTCCTGCCGTTCAGCCGGTAGGAGGCCTCCTTGAACAGCCCGTCCGGGTTGAGGCGGTAGGCGGTCGCCAGCAGGTGCTTCCCGTTCGGCGAAAACTCCACACCACCGACACCACTGTCGACCTTGATCCAGCGTTGTATCTTGCCGGTGGCCAGATCCAGCAGCCCTACTCGGCTGACGGGCAGATCACGCTCGAGCACGGCAGCGGTCCGCATTCCCGGGGCGACATCCAGCCAGGCCCAGCCGGTCTTCCCGTACCGCTCCGTGGTCGTGTCGAGCAGCCGCCACTCGTAGGTACCGACCGCGTCCCCGTCCGGCTGTTCCACGAGCTTCCTCGTGAAGTACGCGGAGACCGCGACACCCCCCGCCGCGATCAGCTCTCGCGGTGGCGACTGCTCCGGATGCGCCGCCACGCCCGTGGCATCGGGCACGCGCACGGGCTGGTCCTGCTCTTCGCCTCCCCGCAGGACCAGCGGCACCGCGATCGCCACGGCCACCGCCACGGCGACGGCAGCCACCACGAGACGACGCGCCTTCGGCGCCGCGCGGCCGGGCTGGTCAGGAGCCATGCTCTCGTACCTCCACAAGGTAGACGGGCGGCGCAGGGACCCGCGGCCGCGGAACAACGAAAAGGGGCCGCTCCCGTCGCACCGGAGCAGCCCCTGCGCACGTGATCTCAACCCACGAGCAGGTGAAGCATCAAGACTGATTCATGGGTGGAGAGCGAACGTATCCGTGCGGATTACTCGTTGAACCACTCCGACACGTACTGCCCGCCGCCACCGTTCCACGAGACCCGCATCTGGTAGCTGGAGAGGTTGCCGATGTTCTCGGGCTCCTTCTCACATGCGGCGTCGCCGCCATCATTGAGGGCCCACAGCTTCGACGTGACACCAGCGGAGGTGGTGACCCACAGAGCCCCGGTCACGCCGTGCCCGTCGGCCTTCTTGTCACAGACCTGGAACACGTCGCCGTCGTCGAAGAAGTGCATGTAGCCGCGTCCGGACGGCAGGTTGACCCTCTTGTCACTGGCCGCCTGGGCCGAGGGACTCATCCCGACGATCATGGCGGCGGACGCGCCGACGACCATGGCCGCGCGAGCGAACTTTGACTTGATCATGAACTGCTCCCCGTTGTTGCACTCAGACATTCGTCCACCTCACCGGCACCCGCCGGTGAAGACCAGGTGAACACTAGTTCGGGCCCGAGGAGGGCGTCTAGATCAATTTGCGCCACCGGAAACACGACAAAGCTGCCCCGGCGCAGCCGGGACAGCTTCATCGTCTTGCCTGCGAACCCTGTCAGGTCGTCGGCAGCGCCTCCATGGCGCGGGCGGTCACGTCCGCGACCTTGCCCAGCGCGGAGATGGTCACCACCAGGCCCTGGGCCCGGTAGTAGTCGATGATCGGCTCGGTCTGCGTGTGGTAGACCTCCAGCCGGGTACGGACCGTCTCCTCGCTGTCGTCGTCCCGCTGGTACAGCTCGCCGCCGCAGGCGTCGCAGACGCCTTCGGCCTTCGGCGGGTTGTACGTCACGTGGAAGACGTGCGCGCTGTTGTTGCGGCAGACGCGGCGCCCCGCGATCCGCTTCACGACCTCGTCCTCGGGGACCTCCAGATCGAGGACCGCGTCCAGCTTCACGCCCTCGTCCTTGAGCATCACGTCAAGGGCTTCGGCCTGGCCCACGTTCCGCGGGAAGCCGTCCAGCAGGAAGCCGCCCACGGCGTCCGACTGGGCCATGCGGTCCTTGGCCATCCCGATGGTGACCTCGTCCGGCACCAGCTGGCCTGCGTCCATGTAGGCGCGGGCCTGCTTGCCAAGGTCGGTGCCCTGGCTGATGTTGGCGCGGAAGAGGTCGCCCGTGGCGATGTGCGGAATCGACAGGTTTTGGGCAAGGTACGCAGCCTGCGTTCCCTTGCCGGCACCCGGAGGCCCGACGAGGACGATTCGCATCAGCGGAGGAACCCTTCGTAATTGCGCTGCTGGAGCTGACTCTCGATCTGCTTCACGGTTTCCAGACCGACACCCACGATGATGAGGATGCTCGTCCCGCCGAACGGGAAGTTCGCGTTCGCACCGCCGAAGCCCGCCAACGCCATCGTTGGCACAAGAGCGATCAGGGCCAGGTACAGCGAGCCTGGCCAAGTGATCCTGTTGAGCACGTAGCTCAGGTACTCGGCAGTAGGTCGACCTGCGCGGATACCCGGGATGAAGCCACCATACTTCTTCATGTTGTCGGCGACCTCGTCGGGGTTGAACGAGATGGCCACATAGAAGAAGGCGAAGAAGACGATCAGCAGGAAGTACGCCACCATGTAGTACGGCTCGTTCTGCTCCACGAAGTTGTCCGTGATCCAGGTCGCCCAACCCGCCTTGGAGTTGGAGAACTGCACGATCAGCGCGGGGATGTAGAGCAGCGACGAGGCGAAGATGACCGGGATCACACCGGCCTGGTTCACCTTCAGCGGGATGTACGTCGAGGTGCCGCCGTAGGACCGGCGTCCGATCATGCGCTTCGCGTACTGCACCGGGATGCGGCGCTGGGCCTGCTCGACGAAGACGACGAGGCCGACCATCACGAAGCCGATGAGGATGACGGTGCCGAACTCGATCCAGCCGTCGGCCAGCTTGCCGCTCTCCTTGATGGCCCACAGGGCGCCGGGGAACGTGGCGGCGATCGAGATGAACATCAGGATCGACATGCCGTTGCCGATGCCGCGGTCGGTGATGAGCTCACCGAGCCACATGACGGCGGCCGTACCGGCGGTCATCGTGACGACCATGATGATCGTGGTGAAGACCGACTTGTCCGCGACGATCTGGTCGCCCACGGAGCAGTTCTGGAAGAGCGCACCGCTGCGGGCGGTGGCGACGAGGCCGGTGCCCTGGAGGACGGCCAGCGCGACCGTCAGATAACGCGTGTACTGCGTGATCTTCGCCGTGCCGGACTGCCCCTCCTTCTTCAGGGCTTCCAGGCGCGGGATCACCACGGTCAGCAGCTGCAGAATGATGCTGGCCGTGATGTACGGCATGATGCCGAGCGCGAAGATGGTGATCTGCAACAGGGCGCCACCGCTGAACATCTGCATCAGACCGAGGAGGCCACCCGAGTCGGCCTGGTCGATGCACTGCTGCACCTTCGTGTAGTCGACGCCAGGGGCCGGGATGTGGGCCCCGAGCCGGTAGATCACGATGATGCCGAGCGTGAAGAGCAGCTTCTTGCGCAGGTCGGGCGTCTGGAACGCTCGGGCGAACGCGGTGAACACGGTGCCTCCTGCGACCCCCGCGCTATGCGTCAGAGGCGACGGGTCTGGATGGGACTGGATGGGATCGGATACAAGGCAGCCCTACATCGTAAGGAGGCCACAAAAGATTAACGGCGCCACCCTACCCGGCCCGGGACTGAGCAGGAAACACGCGCCGCACGCCGGTGCACCGCCCGCCTCCCGGCCCATGCCGCGAAAGACCGGCCAAGCCGCACCATTTGGGACGTGAACGCCCCTCCGCTCCCCCACCGCCGGTGCGGTGGACACCCGTTCAACCTTTCCCGAGCCTTTACGGTTCCCGTACAGCGCCCCAAACACGAAAAAAGCCCGGCCGGCCACCTCCGAGGAGGCAGCCGGCCAGGCTCAGTTCTGTCCCGTGGCTCAGACGAGCTCGGTGACCGTACCGCCGGCGGCGGTGATCTTCTCCTTGGCGGAGCCGGAGACGGCGTCAACCGAAACCTGCAGCGCCACGGAGATCTCGCCCTGTCCGAGGACCTTGACGAGGTGGTTGTTGCGCACAGCGCCCTTGGCGACCAGGTCGGCCACCGTGACCTCTCCACCCTCGGGGTAGAGCGTCGCGAGCTTGTCCAGGTTCACGACCTGGTACTCCGTGCGGAACGGGTTCTTGAAGCCCTTGAGCTTCGGGAGACGCATGTGGAGGGGCATCTGGCCACCCTCGAAGCGCTCCGGAACCTGGTAACGAGCCTTCGTACCCTTGGTACCACGGCCTGCGGTCTTACCCTTGGACGCCTCACCACGACCCACACGGGTCTTGGCGGTCTTGGCGCCCGGGGCAGGCCGGAGGTTGTGGGCCTTCAGCGGGCTGTTCTCCGCCATGTCAGTCAACCTCCTCAACCGTCACGAGGTGGCGGACGGTGTTGGCCATTCCGCGGAACTCGGGGCGGTCCTCCTTGACAACCGAGTCGTTCAGGCGCTTGAGCCCGAGCGAACGCAGGGTGTCGCGGTGGTTCTGCTTGCTGCCGATGTACGACTTCGTCTGCGTGATCTTGAGGCGAGCCATTACGCACCCGCTCCCGCACGTGCACGAAGCAGAGCCGCGGGGGCGACGTCCTCGAGGGGCAGACCACGGCGGGCCGCGATCTCCTCGGGACGCTGCAGGCCCTGGAGGGCCGCCACGGTCGCATGCACGATGTTGATCGCGTTGGACGAGCCAAGCGACTTCGACAGGATGTCGTGAACGCCGGCGCACTCGAGCACGGCGCGCACCGGGCCACCGGCGATAACACCGGTACCGGGGGAAGCCGGCTTGAGCAGGACGACGCCCGCAGCCTTCTCGCCCGTGATCGGGTGAGGGATGGTGCCCTGGATGCGCGGGACCTTGAAGAAGTTCTTCTTGGCCTCTTCGACACCCTTGGCGATGGCCGCGGGAACTTCCTTGGCCTTGCCGTATCCGACACCGACGGTGCCGTCACCATCGCCCACCACGACCAGCGCGGTGAAGCTGAAGCGACGACCACCCTTCACAACCTTGGCGACGCGGTTGATCGCGACGACGCGCTCGACGTACGCGGTCTTCTCGGCGGCGCTGGCGCCACCGTCACGGCCCTTCCGGTCCCGCCGCTCGCCGCCACCGGCACCGCTTCCGCGGCGCTGGGGTCCAGCCATTGGATTTACCTCTCTCTGTTACGTCCGCTGTGCGTAGGAACCGGGGCTTAGAACTTCAGCCCGGCTTCACGGGCGGCGTCAGCCAGAGCGGCAATCCGCCCGGCGTACTGGTTACCACCGCGGTCAAACACGACGGCCTCGACGCCTGCGGCCTTGGCACGCTCGGCGACCAGGGCGCCGACCTGCTGGGCCTGGGCGCTCTTGTCACCCTCGCCACCACGGATCGAGGTGTCCAGGGTCGACGCCGACGCGAGCGTGTGGCCCGCGATGTCGTCGATGACCTGGGCCACGATGTGGCGGTTGGAACGCGTCACGACCAAGCGAGGACGCTCCGGCGAACCGGAGATGTGCTTGCGGACGCGGATGTGGCGGCGCTTGAGGGCGGCACGCTTGTACGCGTCGCCCTTGGCGATCTTCACACCGTATGCCATGGCTACTTACCAGCCTTTCCGACCTTGCGGCGGATGACCTCGCCCGCGTACTTGACGCCCTTGGCCTTGTACGGGTCGGGCTTCCGCAGCTTGCGGATGTTGGCGGCTACCTCGCCGACCTTCTGCTTGTCGATGCCCTCGACGCTGAGCTTCGTGGGCGACTCGACCTTGAAGGTGATGCCTTCCGGAGCCTCGATGAGGATCGGGTGGCTGTAGCCCAGGGCGAACTCCAGGTTGGAGCCCTTCGCCTGGACGCGGTAACCGACACCGCTGATCTCGAGCGCCTTTGTGTAACCCGTGGTCACGCCGGTGATCATGTTCGCCACCAGCGTGCGGGACAGGCCGTGGAGGGCCTTGTTCTGACGCTCGTCGTTCGGACGGGAGACGTTGAGCACGCCGTCCTCGCCCTTGGAGACCTCGATCGGCGCGGCAACGGTGTGCGTGAGGGAACCCTTGGGGCCCTTCACCGCGACCGTACGGCCATCGATGGTGACGTCCACACCGGCGGGAACCTGGATGGGGAGCTTGCCGATTCGCGACATGAGCTTTCCTTCCTTTCCCGACTACCAGACGTAGGCGAGGACTTCCCCACCTACGCCCTTCTTGCCTGCCTGCTGGCCGGTCAGGAGACCGTGGGACGTGGAGATGATCGCCACGCCCAGGCCGCCGAGGACCTTCGGCAGGTTGGTGGACTTTGCGTATACACGCAGACCCGGCTTCGAAATCCGCTTGATGCCGGCGATCGAGCGCTCGCGGTTCGGGCCGAACTTCAGCTCGAGGACGAGGTTCTTGCCGACCTCGGCGTCCTCGACCTTCCAGCCGGTGATGAAGCCCTCCTGCTGGAGGATCTCCGCGATGTGCGACTTGATCTTGCTGTGCGGCATCGCGACATCGTCGTGATATGCCGAGTTCGCGTTACGCAGACGCGTGAGCATGTCTGCGATGGGATCAGTCATGGTCATGAGTTGGCCTTCGGCCTCTCTCGCCGGGGTTTCCTGTATGCGCCATCCCTCTCCCCACTCAGTGGCGGGACGGGTGCGGTGCGGGGACCTACGGCGTAGTAAGTCGGTCGTGGGCGGCAGGCGCCCAACCCTTCAAGCCTACGGCATGAAAGGAGGGGCTCCTGCCGACCAGATACTTACCGAGAGTCTCCAGAACTTCCCTTTGCCCGAGGGCAGAGGGGAGTTACCAGGAGCTCTTGGTCACGCCCGGCAGCTCGCCACGGTGAGCCATCTCACGAAGGCACACGCGGCACAGGCCGAACTTGCGGTAGACGGAGTGGGGCCGGCCGCAGCGCTGGCAGCGGGTGTACCCGCGCACGCCGAACTTCGGCTTACGGGCGGCCTTAGCGATCAGAGCCTTCTTCGCCACGGTCAGTTCTCCTTGAACGGGAAGCCGAGGTGACGAAGGAGGGCACGACCCTCGTCGTCGTTGGTCGCCGTGGTGACCACGGTGATGTCCATGCCCCGGACCCGGTCGATCTTGTCCTGGTCGATCTCGTGGAACATGACCTGCTCCGTGAGACCGAAGGTGTAGTTGCCACGGCCGTCGAACTGCTTCGGCGACAGGCCACGGAAGTCACGGATACGCGGAAGCGCGAGCGACAGCGTACGGTCCAGGAACTCCCACATCCGGTCACCGCGGAGGGTGACGTGGCAGCCGATCGGCTGGCCCTCGCGCAGCTTGAACTGCGCGATGGACTTGCGGGCCTTCGTGACGGCCGGCTTCTGGCCGGTGATCGTGGTGAGGTCCTTGACGGCACCGTCGATCAGCTTGGAGTCGCGGGCGGCGTCGCCCACACCCATGTTGACCACGATCTTGACCAGACCGGGAACCTGCATGACGTTCTCGTAGGAGAACTCCTCACGCAGCTTGCCGGCGATTTCCTCGCGGTAGCGCGTCTTGAGACGCGGCGCAGTGGTGGCAGTCATCAGATGTCCTCACCGGTCCGCTTGGCAACGCGGATCTTGTTGCCCTCGTCGTCAAAGCGGTAGCCGACGCGGGTGACAACCTTGTTGCCGTCCTTCTCCACGACCAGCTGAACGTTGCTGATGTGGATCGGGGCCTCGGTGGTGACAATGCCACCCGTCTGCGAACCGCGAGCCGTCTGACCGGCCTTGGTGTGCTTCTTGACCCGGTTGACACCCTCGACGAGGACGCGGTCCTGAGCGGGGTAGGCCACGATGACCTTGCCCTGCTTGCCCTTGTCCTTACCGGTGATGACCTGAACCAGGTCGCCCTTCTTGATCTTCATGCTTACAGCACCTCCGGCGCGAGCGAGATGATCTTCATGAACTTCTTCTCGCGCAGCTCCCGGCCCACCGGGCCGAAGATGCGGGTGCCGCGGGGGTCGCCGTCGTTCTTCAGAATGACGGCGGCGTTCTCGTCGAAGCGGATGTACGAGCCATCCTGACGACGACGCTCCTTGACGGTGCGAACGATGACGGCCTTGACGACGTCACCCTTCTTCACGTTGCCACCGGGGATCGCGTCCTTGACGGTGGCGACGATGACGTCACCGATACCCGCGTAGCGGCGACCCGAGCCACCGAGAACACGAATGGTGAGAATTTCCTTCGCACCCGTGTTGTCGGCGACGCGCAGTCGCGACTCCTGCTGGATCACGTCTATCTCCTGATCGTCTGCCGGTTCCCGGCGGGTGCCTCTCCGTTACCGGAGAGGCACCTCACCGAGCCTGGCGGAACTGACCTGAGGGGAGAATCCCTCAGGAATTACTTGGCCTTCTCGAGGATCTCGACGATGCGCCAGCGCTTCGAGGCGGACAGCGGACGCGTCTCCATGATGATGACGCGGTCGCCGACGCCTGCAGCGTTCTGCTCGTCGTGGGCCTTGAGCTTGTTCGTACGGCGGATGACCTTGCCGTACAGCGCGTGCTTGACGCGGTCCTCGACAGCGACGACGACGGTCTTGTCCATCTTGTCGCTGACGACCAGACCCTCACGGGTCTTGCGGAAACCGCGGTCGGTGTTCGTCTCAGTCACAGTCTTCTCGCTCATCAGGCGCTCTCCACCGTCTCGATGCCCAGCTCGCGCTCACGCATCAGGGTGTAGATCCGGGCGATGTCCTTACGGACGGACTTGAGCCGGCCGTGGTTCTCGAGCTGGCCCGTTGCCGCCTGGAAGCGGAGGTTGAACAGCTCTTCCTTGGCTTCGCGGAGCTTGTTGAGGAGCTCCTCGTCGCCCAGCTCGCGCAGCTCGGACGCCTTGGTACCGGCCGACATCACGACTCACCTGCCTCGCGCCGAACGATCCGGCACTTCATCGGAAGCTTGTGAGCAGCGCGGGTGAGCGCCTCACGAGCAATCTTCTCGTTCGGGTAGGACAGCTCGAACATCACCCGACCCGGCTTGACGTTCGCGATCCACCACTCGGGAGAACCCTTACCGGAACCCATGCGGGTCTCGGCAGGCTTCTTCGTCAGGGGACGGTCCGGGTAGATGTTGATCCAGACCTTGCCGCCACGCTTGATGTGACGGGTCATCGCGATACGAGCGGACTCGATCTGACGGTTCGTCACGTACGCCGGGGTCAGCGCCTGGATGCCGTACTCGCCGAACGCAACCTGCGTGCCACCCTTGGACATACCGCTGCGCTTCGGGTGGTGCTGCTTGCGGTGCTTGACCCTACGGGGGATCAGCATTTCGGTCAGGCCTCCGTTCCGGTGCTCTCAGCAGCCGGAGCAGCGGCGGCGGGAGCGTCGGCCTTGGGGGCCTCGGCTGCCGGCGACTGCTGCGGCTTACGGCCGCGACCGCCACGCTCGCCACCACGGCCACCGCGGCCGGCCGGGCGGTCAGCGCCGCCACGAGCCGGACGGTTGCCGGCGCGGGCCGCGGCGTTCTCGGCGCGAACCTCGGCGATGTTCTTGACGTCGCCCTTGTAGATCCAGACCTTCACGCCGATGCGGCCGAAGGTCGTCTTGGCCTCGAAGAAGCCGTAGTCGACGTTCGCGCGGAGCGTGTGCAGGGGCACGCGGCCCTCGCGGTAGAACTCCGAGCGGGACATCTCGGCGCCGCCGAGGCGACCGCCGCACTGGATCTTGATGCCCTTGGCGCCGGCCTTCATCGAGCTCTGCATGCTCTTGCGCATGGCACGACGGAAGGAGACGCGGGAGGAGAGCTGCTCGGCGACGGCCTGGGCCACCAGCTGAGCGTCCACCTCGGGGTTCTTGACCTCGAGGATGTTCAGCTGGACCTGCTTGCCGGTCAGCTTCTCCAGCTCGCCGCGGATGCGATCGGCCTCGGCGCCACGGCGACCGATGACGATGCCCGGACGGGCGGTGTGGATGTCAACGCGGACGCGGTCGCGGGTGCGCTCGATCTCGACCTTCGAGATGCCGGCCCGCTCCATGCCCTTCGTCATCATGCGACGAATGGCGACGTCTTCCTTGACGTAGTCCTTGTACAGCTTGTCGGCGTACCAGCGGGACTTGAAGTCCGTGGTGATGCCGAGCCGGAACCCGTGCGGGTTTACCTTCTGGCCCATTACCGGGTTCCTTCCTTGCTGCTGACGACCACGGTGATGTGGCTGGTCCGCTTACGGATCCGGTAGGCACGGCCCTGAGCACGCGGACGGAACCGCTTCAGGGTCGGGCCCTCGTCCACGTACGCCTCGCTGATGACCAGCGAAGAGGCGTCGGTGTGGTCGTAGTTGTGTGCAGCGTTGGCAATGGCGCTGTCCAGCACCTTGCCAACCGGCACGCTCGCGGCCTGCGGGGCGAAACGCAGGACCGCCTGAGCCTCCGTGGCATCCATGCCACGGATGAGGTCCACCACTCGGCGGGCCTTCATGGGCGTGACGCGGATGTACCGCGCCTGGGCCCTGGCTTCCATGGTTGTCCCTTCGGTGTAAGTCATAGTCGTTTCCACCCCGCGCTAGCGGCGCTTCGACTTCCGGTCGTCCTTGACGTGGCCGCGGAAGGTGCGAGTCGGCGAGAACTCGCCGAGCTTGTGGCCGACCATCGACTCGGTGACGAACACCGGGACGTGGATCTTGCCGTTGTGCACCGCGATGGTGTGACCCAGCATGGCCGGGACGATCATCGAGCGACGGGACCAGGTCTTGATGACGTTCTTGGTCCCCGCGTCGTTCTGTACGTCCACCTTCTTGATGAGGTGGCCGTCGACGAAGGGCCCCTTCTTGAGACTGCGCGGCATCTAAACCCGCTCCTAGCGCTTCTTGTTCGTCTTGCGGCGGCGGACGATGTACTTGTTGCTCGCCTTCTTGGGAGAACGAGTACGACCCTCCTTCTGACCCCACGGCGAGACCGGGTGGCGTCCACCGGAGGTCTTGCCTTCACCACCACCGTGCGGGTGGTCAACCGGGTTCATCGCGACACCGCGGACGGTCGGGCGGACGCCCTTCCAGCGCATGCGGCCGGCCTTGCCCCAGTTGATGTTCGACTGCTCGGCGTTGCCGACCTCACCGATCGTCGCGCGGCAGCGCGCGTCGACCAGGCGGATCTCACCCGACGGCATACGAAGGTGGGCCATGGTGCCCTCCTTCGCCAGCAGCTGCACGGAGGCACCCGCGGAACGGGCGAACTTCGCGCCGCCGCCGGGCCGCAGCTCGATGGCGTGGATGGTCGTACCGACCGGGATGTTGCGCAGCGCCAGGTTGTTACCGGGCTTGATGTCGGCGGCCGGACCGTTCTCGACACGGTCACCCTGCGACAGGCCACGGGGAGCGACGATGTAACGCTTCTCGCCGTCCGCGTAGTGCAGCAGCGCGATGCGCGCGGTGCGGTTCGGGTCGTACTCGATGTGCGCGACCTTGGCCGGCACGCCGTCCTTGTCGTGACGACGGAAGTCGATCACGCGGTAGGCGCGCTTGTGGCCACCACCCTGGTGGCGAACGGTCACACGACCGGCGTTGTTACGGCCGCCCTTGCTGTGCAGGGGGCGGACCAGCGACTTCTCCGGCGTGGACCGCGTGATCTCGACAAAGTCGGCGACGCTGGAGCCACGACGGCCCGGGGTCGTCGGCTTGTACTTGCGGATACCCATTTCTCAGTCCTCGTCCGATTCCGGACGACTCGACCTCACTAGGAGGTCGGGCCGCCGAAGATGTCGATACGGTCGCCCTCGGCGAGGGTCACGATGGCGCGCTTCGTGTCGGCGCGCTTGCCGAAACCGGTGCGGGTGCGCTTGCGCTTGCCCTGCCGGTTGATCGTGTTGACCCCGGTGACCTTGACCGAGAAGACCGCTTCCACGGCCTGCTTGATCTGGGTCTTGTTGGAGCCGGGCGCGACGATGAACGTGTACTTGTTCTCGTCGAGCAGCGCGTAGCTCTTCTCGGAGACCACGGGCTTGACGAGAACGTCACGCGGGTCCGAGTACGTCTTGCTGGTAACGGTCGCCTCGCTCATCAGGCGTCGCTCCCTTCGGTCTCAGCGGTCTGGGGGCCAGACACGAAGGACTCGAAAGCGGCCTGGGTGAAGACCACGTCGTCAGAGACGATCACGTCGTACGTGTTGAGCTGGCCCGGCTCCAGGATGTGCACCTGGGGCAGGTTGCGCGCGGACAGCCACGCGGCCTCGTCGGCGCGGTCGACGACCAGGAGCAGGTTCTGGCGCTCCGAGATCTTGCCGAGCAGCGTCTTGGCGGCCTTCGTGGAGGCGGCACCCTCGACCACGCCGGTGACGACGTGGATACGGGAGTGACGGGCCCGGTCCGAGAGGGCACCGCGCAGGGCGGCGGCCTTCATCTTCTTCGGGGTCCGCTGCGAGTAGTCACGCGGCTGCGGGCCGTGGACGACGCCACCACCGGCGAACTGCGGGGCGCGGGTCGAACCCTGACGGGCGCGGCCGGTGCCCTTCTGACGGTAAGGCTTCTTGCCACCACCGCGGACTTCACCGCGGCGCTTGGTCTTGTGCGTGCCCTGACGGGCAGCCGCCAGCTGAGCGACAACGACCTGGTGGATCAGCGGAACGCTGGTCTTCGCGTCGAAGATCTCCGCGGGGAGGTCGACGGTACCGGCCTTGTCGCCTGCCGGCGAAAGGATGTCAATGGTGCTCATTACCTCAAGCCCCCTTGGCCGCGGTACGGACCAGGACGAGGCCGCCGTTCGGACCGGGGACCGCGCCCTTGATGAGGAGCAGACCCTTCTCCGCGTCAACCGCGTGGATGGTCAGGTTCTGGGTGGTGACGCGCTCGTTACCCATACGGCCCGCCATGCGCATGCCCTTGAAGACACGCCCAGGGGTGGCGCAGCCACCGATGGAACCGGGGGAACGGTGCTTGCGCTGGGTGCCGTGCCCGGCGCCGAGGCCCTTGAAGTTGTGACGCTTCATGACACCGGCGAAGCCCTTGCCCTTGCTCTTGCCCGTGACGTCAACCTTGACGCCGGACTCGAACACCTCGGCAGTGACCTCCTGGCCCAGCGTGTACTCGCTGGCGTCAGGGGTGCGGAGCTCCACCAGGTGGCGGCGCGGGGTGACGTCGGCCTTGGCGAAGTGACCCTTGAGGGGCTTGTTCACCTTGCGCGGGTCGATCTCGCCGAAGGCGATCTGGACCGCTTCGTAGCCGTCGCTGTCGTTGGTGCGAACCTGCGTCACGACGCACGGACCGGCCTTGACGACGGTCACCGGGACAACCCGGTTGTTCTCGTCCCAGACCTGGGTCATGCCGAGCTTCTCGCCCAGGACGCCCTTGATGTTCTTGCTCATCTCGGCCCGTCCCCTCAGAGCTTGATCTCGATGTCGACGCCAGCCGGCAGGTCGAGGCGCATCAGCGAGTCAACCGTCTTCGGCGTGGGGTCGAGGATGTCGATGAGGCGCTTGTGGGTGCGCATCTCGAAGTGCTCGCGAGAGTCCTTGTACTTGTGCGGCGACTTGATGACGCAGTACACGTTCTTCTCAGTGGGCAGCGGCACCGGGCCCGCGACCGACGCACCAGTGCGGGTCACCGTCTCGACGATCTTCTTCGCCGAGGAGTCGATGACCTCGTGGTCGTAGGCCTTGAGCCGGATGCGGATCTTCTGTCCCGCCATGGCTACTAGTAGTCCTGTCTCTCGTAACGCTCTGGAACCCGGGGGTTCTCTGGACTCCTCCTCCGACCCACGCGGTCGGGCGTGTCGCATCCCCTCTACGAAAATCTCCCGAAGGAGATCCCAACCAAGGGGGTGCGGACCCTGAGACCGCGGAACCGGGGGCGGAACACCCACCGGGTGCCTGGCCGGCGCCCTGCGTTGCTTCCCGGAAGATTCCCGTACGTCCGGCCCTGGGGGCCGACGAGTACTGTGGGACTCGCTTCCGGTCCTCCCGGCGGGAGGCGCGCAGCATTGACACTCAACCGAGCAACCTGGTCAGTGTGCCATACGGGGCGCGGGCCTGGCCAATCGAGTCGGGAATCCTACCCCGAGCGAACGAGTGCTCAAACGCGGACACGCAACCGGCGGAGCGGGGGCGCCGGACATCCGCCCCGAGATCGACGGGGCGGCCGGGCGTCACCGCCGTTCGAACCACGTGACCGTGACGTCGTTGGTGAACGAGGTGCGATCGGCCACCGCGAAGACCGTGGGGTCGAACTTCCCGTCGAACACCGGGACTCCCACGCCCGCGACCACCGGGTAGCTCTTGACGATCAGCTCGTCGATCGCCGGCAGCAGCGTTCCGGCGAGACGTCCGCCCCCGCAGAGCCAGATGTCCCGGCCCTCCTGTCGCTTGAGGTCGCGGACCAGGGCGAGCGGGTCCTCGCCGACCACGGTGACCGCCGGGTCGATGTCCGGTGCGAGCGTGCTCGACACGACGTACTGACGCAGATGGGCGTAGGGGCTCGTGACGCCCGCGTCCAGGGCCGGGCGATAGCTTCCGCGACCCATCAGGACCGTGTCGAAGCGCTGGCTCGGGGTGTCCGACAGGCCGTGCTCGGCGCGCATGGACGTGGGGATCGTCTCGGGGTAGCGGGCATTGATCCACTCGATGAAGGCGGCGGCCTGCTTCTCGTCGCCGTAGGGGTAGAAGTCGAACTCCCCGCCGGGCCCGGCGATGTAGCCGTCGAGGGAGACAGCGATGTAGTACACGAGCTTCCGCATAAATGAACTCCACGTGTAGTACTCTGAGTGTAGTGGTTTGAATATAGTACTACGGCTGGAGTGGTGTCAATGGTGCGCAGAAACGCCGAACGCAGGACCGCCCTCGTCGACGCGGCGATCGAGGTACTCGCCAGGGAGGGAGCGCGCGGTCTGACCTTCCGAGCCGTGGACGCGGAAGCCGCCGTGCCCGCCGGCACGGCCTCCAACTACTTCGCCAACCGCGACGACCTGCTCACCCAAGCGGGCGCTCGGGTCTACGAACGGCTCCAGCCCGATGCGGCGACGATCGAACGACACCGGTCCAGCGCCTCGGACCAGGAGACCTACGCGGCACTGATGCACGAGCTGGTGGGCCGGATCAGCGCTTTCCGCACCGGCTATCTGGCGCTGCTCGAACTGCGCCTCGAAGCCACCCGGCGTCCCGAGCTGCGCGCGGTGCTGACCGACCGGGTCCGCGCGGACGTCGACGCCAACGTGGCCTACCACCAGGAGTCCGGCCTGCCGGGCGACGCGACCGCGGTCCGGCTGCTGTACCTGGCGTACAACTGGCTCATCGTCGAACAGCTCACCCTGCCCGGAGTGTTCTCCGAGGCCGAGCGCGCACAGCTCGTCGAGGCCGCCGTGGAGCGCATCGTGAGGCCGTAGCCCGCGCCCAACCTCACACCCCGGTCGGGCAACCCGCCCGCCCCGATGCTCGTCTACTCCCCCGCAGGTGCGGCTCGACCGCCGCTGACCTGCGCGAAGAGTCAGGCAGTACGCAGGACAGGGCGGCCGTTCGCCCGCTGCGGGGGAAGCGGGACGGACGGAGTGCGCGGCGTGGTGGATCGATCTGTCCTGTCCCGAATACGCATGCCCCGGCGCGCCGTCCTCCTCGCGGCCACCGCGACCGCCGCCACCGCCGGGTGCGCCGTACCGCCGCCCCGGCGACGCGGTCCGGTGCCGGACCCGGCGCCCGGCCTGGCCATAGCGAGCACCCGGCGGGCCCTGGTCATGCAGCTGCTGGCGCACCCGGACGACGACCTGTACTTCATGAACCCGGACACCCGTGAGGCCCTCGACGCCGGGACCCCGCTGGTCTGCGTGTATCTGACCGCGGGCGAGGCGGACGGCCTCAACAAGGTTCCCGGTGCGCCCCGTCCGGCCCCCGACCGTGCCGCGTACTCCTCCTCCCGCCACCAGGGCCTGCGCCAGGCGTACGCCGAGCTGCTCGGGCTCGACCGGTTCACGCCCTGGCGGAAGTCGGTGGTGACCCTGCGCGGCGGCCACCGCGCCGAGGTGAACGTGCTGGCCGACGGCGTCCGCCAGGTCGAGCTGGTCTTCCTCAACACCGCGATGCGCACCGGGCGCGGCCGCCCCGGGCTGCCCAGTCTCTGGCGGGACCGCCGGCTCGTCCTGCGTACCGTCGTCGCCGACGACTCGCCGCTGGAGCGCGCCGGTTCGTATACGTACGAGTCCCTGATCGACGTCCTCGTCGGGCTCCTGGAGCAGTACCGGCCGACCGTCGTGCACACCCTCGACCCGGACCCGGACCTCCAGTTCAGCAGCGAGTACGAGCGCCGCCGGGACAGCGAGCAGCGCGGGTACTCCGATCACGCCGACCACACCGCGGCCGGGTGTTTCGCCTGGGCCGCCCTGATCCGCTGGGTGGCGGGGGCGACGGGGCGCGGGGAGCCGGTGCCCGGGTTCGTCGTCGCCTCGTTCCGGGGGTACTACAACCGGCACTGGCCCAAGAACCTGCCGCCCGCGGTGCTGGAGCGCAAGGCCGCCCACCTCGTCCCCTACGGCGGCGCGCCCGACTGGGAGTGCGGCAACCCCTCGGGGTGCGGCGACTACAACGTCGGCGGCGACCGGCCCCTGACCAATCGCAAGGGGTGGGTCCGCTCCACCCACCACCGCTATCCGGGCCCCCGGACCCAGGTCGCCTCCGGGACGGACGGCCGGCTCACCGCCTACGGGGTGCTGGGGCTGCGCGCCGTCCGGTGGCGCGAGAGCGCGCCCGGCAGCGGGGTGTGGGACGCGCCGGACGACCTCGGCGGCGGGCCGCTCGCCCCGGCACTGGGCGGCGCGGCGACGGCGGACGGGCGGCAGTTGCTGTTCGGGCTGCGGTTCGCCGCGCTCGGCGGGCACGGCGCGGACAACGAACGCGAGATCGTGGTGCTGGAACAGCGCTCCCCCGGCGGCCCCTTCCTCGCCTGGCGGGGCCTCGGCAACCCCGCCACCGGCGGCGACCACGGGCGGCGGATCGGGACCCCGGTCGCCGTGACGGCCCCGGACGGCCGGGTCCACCTCTTCGTACGGAACGCGGAGAAGGGCCTCAGCACCCGGGTGCGCGACGCGGCCACCGGCCGCTGGAGCGGCTGGCGCGACATGGGCGGCGGCGAGGTGCAGGACGGGCTGACCGCGGTCGTCGACACGGCCGGGTGCGTCCATGTGTACGCGGCCGGCCACCATGCCGTGCACCACTGGACCCAGGACGCCCCGGGCGCCGGCGTCACCGCCCGCACCCAGCTCACCGGCTCCCCCGTCCCCGCGCACGCGCCCGGCGCACTCCCCGCGCCCGACGGGTCCGTGGAGCTGTACTACCGGCCCGCCGCGCGGGCGGGGATCGCCGTCGTGCGGGCCGCCCCCGCCCCCGCGCCCCGCTTCGGCGGCTACGGTCCGGTGACCGCCGCCGCCTCACCGGGCGGCCCGGTACTGCTCGGCCGGTCCGCGGAGGGCCGGATCCAGCTGCGTACCGCCGAAGGCACATCCGTACGCTCCCGGGGCCCCGTCTCCCTGGACGGCGCCGCCCTCCACCTCGGCGCGGCGGACGGGCGGCCCGCCGTCGTGGGGTTCGGGCCGGACGCCGCGCCCTGGGTGTGGCGGCCGTAGAAGCGGTCACGTTCCCGCCAACTCCGGCCCCATAACGCCGCGTTATGGCCAAACGTTAGTACCCCGCCCTCTTCGCGCTCCGGCACCCTGTTGCCCACCATCCCCCACAGACACGCCTACCCAGCGTGTCGCGCGAAACGAGGCATCATGCGCATATCCAGGCTCATGCCCGCTGTCGCCGCAGCAGCAGCCTGCGTCCTCTCGCTCTTCGCACCGTCCGCGGCGGCCGCACCCGCGCCGCCGCTCCAGGACGCCCCGCCGCCGAGCACCCAGATCATCGGCGGCGGCCAGGCGACCAACGCCCCTTGGGCCGCCCGGCTCTTCTCGAACGGCAGAGAGACCTGTTCGGCGACGATCATCGCGCCGACCTGGATCCTCACCGCGAAGCACTGCGTCACCGGCGGCGGTCTGTCGTTCCGCATCGGCAGCCTCGACCAGCACAGCGGCGGCGTGGTGGCGAACGGCGCCCAGACCTACACCCACAGCTCGGACCTGGCGCTGGTGCGGCTGGACCGTTCCGTGCAGGCGACCTACTCCCGCCTCGGTCCGCCCGGCTCGGTGAGCGTCGGGCAGAGCGTCCAGGTCTGGGGCTGGGGCGCCACATCGCAGTGCGGCGCCGAGGCCAACTGCCAGTCCCGCTACCTGAAGGTCGCCAACGTGACGGTCACCGGCGGCTGCGGTGACGCGTACGGCGGCTCGGCCATCTGCGCCCGCCGCGGCAACGGCATCACCGCCGGCGGCGACTCCGGCGGCCCGATGACCGCGAACGGCATCCAGGTCGGCGTCGCCTCCACCAGCGACCGCCAGACCACGACCGCGTACACGAACGTCACCGCGTACCGGTCCTGGATCCAGTCGATCGCGGGCGTCTGACCGGACACCCCACCCGGGACGGCGGGCACCTGACCGACCCGCCGTCCCCCTGAACCGTAGGGCCCCCGTACCTCACCGCCCGAGGTACCGGGGCCCTACAGCCATTCCGCCGCGAAGTCCGGGCATGGCGAAGGGCCCCGCACCTCTTTCGAGGTGCGGGGCCCTTCTTGCAGCTCAGTGAGCCACCAGGTCCAAGGACCAAGCAGAAACTACTTGATGATCTTGGTGACCTGGCCGGCGCCCACGGTCCGGCCACCCTCACGGATGGCGAACTTCAGGCCCTCTTCCATGGCGACCGGCTGGATCAGCGCGACGTCCATGAGGGTGTTGTCACCCGGCATGACCATCTCGGTGCCCTCGGGAAGGGTCACAACGCCCGTCACGTCCGTGGTACGGAAGTAGAACTGCGGGCGGTAGTTGTTGAAGAAGGGGGTGTGACGGCCACCCTCGTCCTTCGACAGGATGTAGGACTGCGCCTGGAACTCGGTGTGCGGCGTGACCGAGCCGGGCTTGATGATGACCTGGCCGCGCTCGACGTCCTCGCGCTTGATGCCACGGAGGAGCAGACCGACGTTCTCACCGGCCTGGCCCTCGTCGAGCAGCTTGCGGAACATCTCGATGCCGGTGACCGTGGTGGTGGTCTTCTCGGTCTTGATACCGACGATGTCGACGGTCTCGTTGACCTTCAGGACACCACGCTCGATGCGGCCGGTGACGACCGTACCGCGACCGGTGATCGTGAAGACGTCCTCGATCGGCATGAGGAACGGCTTCTCGACGTCACGCTCGGGCTGCGGGATGGACTCGTCGACAGCCTTCATCAGGTTGAGGACGGACTCACCCCACTCCTTGTCGCCCTCGAGCGCCTTGAGCGCCGAGACCTTGACGACCGGAACGTCGTCGCCCGGGAACTCGTACTCGGAGAGGAGCTCACGGACCTCGAGCTCGACGAGCTCCAGGATCTCCTCGTCGTCCACCATGTCGGCCTTGTTCAGGGCGACGACGATGTAGGGGACGCCGACCTGGCGGGCCAGGAGCACGTGCTCCTTGGTCTGCGGCATCGGGCCGTCGGTGGCGGCGACCACGAGGATGGCGCCGTCCATCTGCGCGGCACCCGTGATCATGTTCTTGATGTAGTCCGCGTGACCGGGGCAGTCGACGTGCGCGTAGTGACGCGACTCCGTCTGGTACTCGACGTGCGCGATGGAGATGGTGATACCGCGCTGGCGCTCTTCGGGAGCCTTGTCGATCTGGTCGAAGGCCGAGGCCTCGTTCAGGTCCGGGTACGCGTCGTGCAGCACCTTGGTAATGGCGGCCGTGAGGGTCGTCTTACCGTGGTCGATGTGACCGATGGTGCCGATGTTGACGTGGGGCTTAGTCCGCTCGAACTTTGCCTTCGCCACTGGGGTCCTCCTGAGTGGTTCTGTACGCCTTGCTTCATCGGCGCCAGGTGATCTTTGCTGGGGTGCCGGCGCCGGGGGCATACGGCACAGTGCTCGCGCGCTGTGCCGCATGCCCGCCAGGCTCCGGTGACAAGCCTAAAGCGTGAGCTCGGGAGAGTTACTCGCCCTTGGCCTTCGCGATGATCTCCTCGGCGACGTTCCGCGGAACCTCGGCGTAGGAGTCGAACTGCATCGAGTAGCTTGCGCGACCCGAGGTCTTGCTGCGGAGGTCTCCGACGTAGCCGAACATCTCCGAGAGGGGCACGAGGCCCTTCACGACGCGAGCGCCGCTGCGCTCCTCCATGGCCTGGATCTGGCCACGGCGGGAGTTGAGGTCGCCGATGACATCGCCCATGTAGTCCTCGGGCGTGGTGACCTCGACGGCCATCATCGGCTCGAGGAGCACGGGAGAGGCCTTGCGGGCACCCTCCTTGAACGCCTGCGAACCGGCGATCTTGAAGGCGAGCTCCGAGGAGTCGACCTCGTGGTAACCACCGTCGAGAAGGGTGACGCGGACGCCGACCATCTCGTAACCGGCCAGGATGCCGAACTGCATGGCTTCCTGAGCACCCGCGTCCACCGAGGGAATGTACTCACGGGGGATGCGGCCACCGGTGACCTTGTTGACGAACTCGTAGGAGGCGTCGCCACCCTCGATGGGCTCGAGGGCGATCTGCACCTTCGCGAACTGGCCGGTACCACCAGTCTGCTTCTTGTGCGTGAAGTCGATGCGCTCGACGGCCTTGCGGATCGTCTCGCGGTACGCGACCTGGGGCTTGCCGACGTTCGCCTCGACGCGGAACTCGCGCTTCATGCGGTCGACGAGCACCTCGAGGTGAAGCTCGCCCATACCACCGATGATGGTCTGGCCGGTCTCCTCGTCGGAGTGCACCTGGAAGGAGGGGTCCTCCTCCGAGAGGCGCTGGATGGCGACACCCAGCTTCTCCTGGTCGCCCTTGGACTTCGGCTCGATGGCGACCTGGATGACCGGCGCCGGGAAGTCCATGGACTCCAGGATGACCGGGTTCTTGTCGTCGCACAGCGTCTCACCGGTGGTGGTCTGCTTGAGACCCATGACGGCGATGATGTCGCCGGCGCCCACCGATGCGATCTCCTCACGCTTGTTCGCGTGCATGCGGTAGATCTTGCCGATGCGCTCCTTCTTGCCCTTGACGGAGTTCAGCACCGCGGTGCCGGCCTCCAGGCGACCGGAGTAGATCCGGACGAAGGTGAGCTTGCCGAGGTGCGGGTCGCTCGCGATCTTGAACGCCAGGCCGGAGAACGGCTCGTCGTCCGAGGGCTTGCGCGCGATGACCTTCTCCGGGTCCTTCACGTCGTGGCCCTCGATGGCCTCGACGTCCAGGGGGGAAGGCAGGTAGCGCACGACCGCGTCGAGCAGGGGCTGGACGCCCTTGTTCTTGAACGCGGTGCCACAGAACACCGGGGTGACGGTGACGGAGTCGGCGCTGCCCTTCGACGCAAGGGTGATGCGGCGGATCGCCTCGTGCAGCTGCTCCTGGGTGGGCTCGGTGCCCTCCAGGTACAGCTCCATCATCGCGTCGTCGTTCTCGGCCACGGCCTCGAGGAGCTTCCCGCGCCATTCGACGGCGGACTCCTGGAGGTTGTCCGGGATGTCGACGGTGTTGTACATCTCGCCCTTGGCGGCCTCTTCGGGGTACACGAAGGCCTTCATCGACACGAGGTCGACGACGCCGGTGAAGTCCGCCTCGGCGCCGATGGGGAGCTGCATGACGATCGGGGTGGCGCCGAGGCGCTCCACGATCATGTCGACGCAACGGAAGAAGTCCGCACCGGTGCGGTCGAGCTTGTTGACGAAGCAGATACGCGGCACGCCGTAGCGGTCCGCCTGACGCCAAACGGTCTCGGACTGCGGCTCGACGCCCGCGACACCGTCGAACACGGTGACAGCGCCGTCGAGGACGCGGAGCGAACGCTCCACCTCGACGGTGAAGTCGACGTGACCCGGGGTGTCGATGATGTTGATGGTGTGGTCAACATCGTTGAGCGGCCAGTGGCAGGTCGTCGCGGCAGACGTGATCGTGATGCCGCGCTCCTGCTCCTGCTCCATCCAGTCCATCGTGGCAGCGCCGTCGTGGACTTCACCGATCTTGTAGCTCACACCGGTGTAGAAGAGGATCCGCTCAGTGGTGGTCGTCTTGCCCGCGTCGATGTGGGCCATGATCCCAATGTTGCGGACCTTGGCCAGGTCAAGCGAAGTGGTGGCCATAAGGCTCAATCTTCTCTCGGTCTCGATGGGGGTAGCGACTACCAGCGGTAGTGCGCGAAGGCCTTGTTGGACTCGGCCATCTTGTGGGTGTCCTCACGCTTCTTGACCGAAGCGCCGAGGCCGTTGGAGGCGTCGAGCAGTTCGTTCATGAGGCGCTCGGTCATGGTCTTCTCGCGGCGGGCGCGGGAGTAACCGACGAGCCAGCGCAGAGCGAGGGTGGACGCGCGACCGGGCTTGACCTCGATCGGCACCTGGTAGGTGGCGCCACCGACACGGCGGGACTTGACCTCGAGCGAGGGCTTGACGTTCTCAAGCGCGCGCTTCAGCGTGATGACCGGGTCGTTGCCGGTCTTCTCGCGGAGGCCTTCCATGGCGCCGTACACGATCCGCTCGGCGGTGGAACGCTTACCGTCGAGGAGGATCTTGTTGATCAGCGACGTGACAAGAGGAGAGCTGTAGACCGGGTCGATGATGACCGGGCGCTTCGGGGCGGGGCCCTTACGAGGCATTCTTACTTCTCCTTCTTGGCGCCGTAGCGGCTGCGGGCCTGCTTGCGGTTCTTGACACCCTGGGTGTCAAGGGAGCCGCGGATGATCTTGTAACGAACACCCGGCAGGTCCTTCACACGGCCACCACGCACGAGCACGATGGAGTGCTCCTGCAGGTTGTGTCCCTCACCCGGGATGTAGGCCGTGACCTCGATGCCGGAGGTCAGACGCACACGCGCGACCTTACGGAGCGCCGAGTTCGGCTTCTTCGGGGTGGTCGTGAACACACGCGTGCAGACACCGCGACGCTGGGGCGAACCCTCGAGCGCGGGCGTCTTGTTCTTCTCGACCTTGTCCTGCCGGCCCTTCCGGACCAGCTGCTGGATCGTAGGCACTACTTCTCCGGTTTCTGTGTGCCGTTCGTGAAACTAACCTGGAACATCGCCGACCCACGCGGTCGGGTGTGTCGAATACTGCGGACTTCCGCCCTGCGGACAGGAGGAGCGCAGATTGCGGTGGCTACTGACGGACCCGCGATGCGGTTGATGACACGCACACGAGCCCAGGCACACCCCAGGCACAAGGCTTGAGCGTACCTACCTCACGGAGCTGGGTCAAAACAAATGCTGTCCACGCCCGCGGGCCGGGCCCCGCGCCTCTGGCCACCGATGGCGATGACCACCCCCGTAGGCCCTTCGGGCGCAGCTCAGCGCCCCGGAGGCCCGCCACCCGACGCCCGGCCTCCGGGCGGGCCCCCAGGCCCCCGGGCAGGCCCGCCCCCGCACACGCCTGAGGGCGGCCACCCCGTTGCGCACGGGATGACCGCCCTCAGGCGTTTCAAGCGACAGCCGCTCGCTTACTGGTTGTACGGACCGTAGTCGTAGTCCTCCAGCGGAACGGCCTGGCCGGAGCCGGTGCCGAACGGCGAGTAGTCGATGTCGTCGTAGCCGACGGCCGAGTACATCGCGGCCTTGGCCTCCTCGGTCGGCTCGACCCGGATGTTGCGGTAGCGGGACAGACCCGTACCGGCCGGGATGAGCTTACCGATGATGACGTTCTCCTTGAGGCCGATCAGGGAGTCCGACTTGGCGTTGATCGCCGCGTCGGTGAGGACCCTGGTCGTCTCCTGGAAGGACGCCGCCGACAGCCACGACTCGGTGGCGAGCGAGGCCTTGGTGATACCCATCAGCTGCGGACGGCCGGAGGCGGGGTGACCGCCCTCGGTGACCACACGACGGTTCTCGGTCTCGAACTTCGACCGCTCGACCAGCTCGCCCGGAAGCAGCTCCGCGTCGCCGGACTCGATGATCGTCACGCGGCGGAGCATCTGCCGGATGATGATCTCGATGTGCTTGTCGTGGATCGACACGCCCTGCGAGTTGTAGACCTTCTGGACTTCGCCGACCAGGTGGACCTGGACCGCACGCTGGCCGAGGATGCGCAGCACGTCGTGCGGGTTGGTCGCACCGACGGTGAGCTTCTGGCCCACCTCGACCGGGTCGCCCTCGCCCACGAGCAGACGGGCACGCTTCGAGATCGGGAACGCCGTCTCGTCGCTGCCGTCGTCCGGGGTGACGACGAGCTTCTTGGTCTTCTCGGTCTCCTCGATCCGCACGCGGCCCTTGGCCTCGGAGATCGGGGCGACACCCTTCGGCGTACGGGCTTCGAAGAGCTCGACGACTCGGGGCAGACCCTGGGTGATGTCGTCACCGGCCACACCACCGGTGTGGAAGGTACGCATCGTCAGCTGGGTACCGGGCTCACCGATGGACTGGGCGGCGATGATGCCGACAGCCTCACCGATGTCGACCAGCTTGCCGGTGGCGAGCGAGCGTCCGTAGCAGAAGGCACAGGTGCCGACCGCGGACTCACAGGTCAGGACCGAGCGGGTCTTGACCTCCTCGACGCCGGCGCCCACCAGGGCGTCGATCAGGACGTCGCCGAGGTCGACGTTGGCAGGCGCGATGACCTTGCCGTCCACCACGACGTCCTCGGCGAGCATGCGGGCGTAGACCGAGGTCTCGACGTCCTCCGTCTTGCGGAGCACGCCGTCGGCGCCCTTGACCGCGATCTTCAGCTTGAGGCCGCGGTCGGTGCCGCAGTCCTCCTCGCGAATGATCACGTCCTGCGAGACGTCCACCAGACGACGGGTCAGGTAACCCGAGTCGGCGGTACGCAGGGCGGTGTCCGCCAGACCCTTACGGGCGCCGTGGGTGGCGATGAAGTACTCGAGGACGGTCAGACCGTCACGGTACGACGCCTTGATCGGACGCGGGATGGTCTCGTTCTTGGCGTTGGCCACCAGACCACGCATACCGGCGATCTGACGCATCTGCATCATGTTTCCTCGCGCACCGGACTCGATCATGACGAAGATCGAGTTGGTCCGCGGGAAGTTCCGCTGCATGGCCTCGGACACCTCGTTGGTGGCCTTGTTCCAGATGACGACCATTTCCTGCGTGCGCTCGTCCTTGGTGATCAGACCGCGCTCGAACTGGTTCTGGACCTTGAGGGCGTCGCCCTCGTACCGCTCCAGGATCTGCGGCTTCTCCGGCGGACCGAGGATGTCCGAGAAGGCCACGGTGACACCGGAACGGGTCGCCCAGTGGAAGCCCGCCGCCTTCAGGTTGTCGAGCGTCGCCGCCACGATGACCTTGGGGTAGCGCTCGGCCAGGTCGTTGACGATCTCGGAGAGCTGCTTCTTGCCCACCGAGTAGTCGACGAACGGGTAGTCCTCGGGCAGCAGCTCGTTGAAGAGCGCGCGGCCCAGGCTGGTCCGCAGCCGGAAGGTGTCGCCGGGCTGGTACTCCGGCTCGCCCTCCTCGGCGACCGGCGGCACCCAGCCACGCGGCGGCATGGTGCCGACCGGGAAGCGGATGTCGATCTTCGCCTGGAGCGACAGCTCGCGGGCGTCGAAGGCCATGGTGGCCTCCGCCGTGGAGCCGAACGCGCGGTCCGCGCCCTTGACGTTGCGGCCCTCGTCGTCCGTGGTGAGGAAGAAGAGGCCCAGCACCATGTCCTGGGTCGGCATGGTGACGGGACGGCCGTCGGCCGGCTTCAGGATGTTGTTCGAGGACAGCATCAGGATGCGGGCCTCGGCCTGCGCCTCCGCGGAGAGCGGCAGGTGCACGGCCATCTGGTCACCGTCGAAGTCCGCGTTGAACGCGGTGCAGACGAGCGGGTGGATCTGGATGGCCTTGCCCTCGACCAGCTGCGGCTCGAAGGCCTGGATGCCCAGGCGGTGCAGGGTGGGCGCACGGTTCAGCAGCACCGGGTGCTCGGCGATGACCTCTTCGAGGACGTCGTACACGACGGTGCGGCCACGCTCGACCATGCGCTTGGCCGACTTGATGTTCTGCGCGTGGTTCAGGTCCACCAGGCGCTTCATCACGAACGGCTTGAAGAGCTCCAGCGCCATCGCCTTCGGCAGACCGCACTGGTGCAGCTTGAGCTGCGGACCGACGACGATCACGGAACGCGCGGAGTAGTCCACACGCTTGCCGAGGAGGTTCTGACGGAAACGGCCCTGCTTGCCCTTCAGCATGTCGCTGAGGGACTTCAGGGGACGGTTGCCGGGACCGGTGACCGGGCGACCGCGGCGGCCGTTGTCGAACAGCGCGTCGACGGCCTCCTGCAGCATCCGCTTCTCGTTGTTCACGATGATCTCGGGGGCGCCGAGGTCAAGGAGACGCTTGAGGCGGTTGTTGCGGTTGATCACACGGCGGTACAGGTCGTTCAGGTCGGAGGTCGCGAAGCGGCCACCGTCCAGCTGCACCATCGGACGCAGGTCCGGCGGGATGACCGGCACGCAGTCGAGCACCATGCCCTTGGGCTTGTTGCTGGTCTGCAGGAACGCGGAGACGACCTTGAGGCGCTTGAGCGCGCGGGTCTTCTTCTGGCCCTTGCCGGTGCGGATGATCTCGCGGAGGCGCTCGGCCTCCTCGTCGAGGTCGAAGGACTCCAGACGCTTCTGCAGCGCGGCGGCGCCCATGCAGCCGTCGAAGTACGTGCCGAAGCGGTCACGCAGCTCGCGGTAGAGCAGCTCGTCGCCCTCCAGGTCCTGGACCTTGAGGTTCTTGAAGCGGCTCCACACCTCGTCGAGGCGGTCGATCTCGCGCTGCGCACGGTCGCGCAGCTGCTTCATCTCACGCTCGGCGCCTTCGCGCACCTTGCGGCGCACGTCGGCCTTGGCGCCCTCGGCCTCCAGCTCGGCCAGGTCGGTCTCGAGCTTCTTGGCGCGGGCCTCCAGGTCGGAGTCACGGCGGTTCTCGGTCTGCTGGCGCTCGACGGAGACGTGAGCCTCCAGGGACGGCAGGTCGCGGGTACGACGCTCCTCGTCCACGAACGTGATCATGTACGCGGCGAAGTAGATGACCTTCTCGAGGTCCTTCGGCGCGAGGTCCAGCAGGTATCCGAGGCGAGAGGGAACGCCCTTGAAGTACCAGATGTGGGTGACGGGAGCGGCAAGCTCGATGTGGCCCATCCGCTCACGACGCACCTTGGCGCGAGTGACCTCGACGCCGCAGCGCTCGCAGATGATGCCCTTGAAGCGGACACGCTTGTACTTGCCGCAGTAGCACTCCCAGTCCCGGGTCGGACCGAAGATCTTCTCGCAGAAGAGTCCGTCCTTTTCGGGCTTGAGCGTGCGGTAGTTGATGGTCTCCGGCTTCTTCACTTCGCCGTGCGACCAGGTCCGGATGTCGTCCGCGGTGGCAAGGCCGATCCGCAGCTCGTCGAAGAAGTTGACGTCGAGCACTTGTCGTCAATCCCTCTTTCGGGGTCTCGTCTCAATCAATGGTCTGAACGGGTCCGGGGAGGGCCGGCCCCCACGGGATGATGCGGCCGGCCGGCCCCTCACAACACATAGAAGCAGCACGGCGCGCCCCCGGACAGGGCGAAACCCAGTTA